>CAIWXW010000078.1 GCA_903916755.1 uncultured Opitutaceae bacterium
AGCCACACGCACGCCGCGCAGGACACGCCCTGGAGGGCCAGCGTCAATTCCGGCACCCGGCCGCCGGCCTGGGCCTCGGCCGCTCGCTGCGCCTGCTCCAGCCAGGAATAGTCCCGCGCCTGGAAAAGGGCGGGATCGGCCGGAGCGGTGATCGGATCCTTCATCCGATAGTAGCCAGCCAGGTCGTGCTCCTGAACCAGCCGGTGGACGTAGGCGCAGCCGAGGCAGCAGAACCCGGTGGCCCGCAGGGCGGGCGTGGACAGGGGTGTGCCGCAATGGCGGCAGGCGGCCGCCACCGGGACCGGTGCGGCCTGGGGCGGCGGCGGGGGCAAGGCAGCCGTCACCGCTTAGAAGCAGACGAGCGATTCGGAGCCTGGCGGACCGCCGAAGCCGAGCGTCCCGCGCAGGCGCCAGCCAACGATCAGGGCGGCCGCGAGGGCCAGCCCCGTCCGCAGCCGGCCGGACCAGCGCGGGGCCAGGAATGCGCCCAGGCGGTAGCCCTGCGACTGGATCAGCCAGAGGAGCGGCAGCGTGCCGCAGCCAAAAGCCAACATGAACTCGACGCCGCGCAGCGCCGACCCCGACAGGAGCGCGAGCGAGACCAGAAAATACAGGGGTCCGCAGGGCAGCAGCGGGGTAAAGAGCCCGAGCAGGGCCGCAGCCTTCAGGCGCGATCCGCCCCGGAGCCAGCCGCCGAGGCGGATGGTCAGCCGGGAGAGGCCAGCGATCCTCGGCAGGAAGCGGTCCCACCGGAAGGCGAGTGCGACGAAGAAGAGAGCCATCGACCAGGGCAGCCAGCGCACGACCGCCGTGGGCAGCAGCAAGAGGGGCGCGCGACCCAGTCCGCCGGCGATCGCTCCCAGCAGGGCGTAGCCGGTCAGCCGGCAGACGTGGTAGGCCGTCGCCACCGCCTGGGGCGACGCGGGAGTCCGGGCCGGAGGCATTATGCCGCAGGCCAGCGGCCCGCACATCCCCGCGCAGTGGAGGCTGGTGATCAGCCCGGCGGCGAACGCGGCCCCGGGGCTGCTGATGGAGGCCAGTTCCATGGCTAGGGCCGGGCGATCGCCGCCACCGGGACTTCGGCGACGGGATGATGGGCGGCGACGATGATCCAGGCCGTCCAGCCCGCGATCTGGACGACGAAGGCCGTCACAAACCAGAACCAGAAGCGCAAGGGCCAGCGCCTCATGGCGCGGGCGGCGTCGCCGCGGTTCCGGCGGCCGGCGCCGAGAAATCCGGCCCGACAAATTCCGCCGGCCGGGCCAGTTGCCAGGTGCCGCTCGCGTCGGCGAGGCGGACCACCACGGCGAAGGGCCCGCGGTACTGAGACCGGGGCAGCTGGAGAATGAGCGGCTGGACGATCTCGCCCAGGGCGGGGACCTCCACTTCTTCGGGAAATCCACCCTGGACCAAGGCGGCGGCGCCGCCCTCCGCATGCACGCGAAACCGGACGGCGGCGGCCCGCTTGTTGACGATCCGGACGAAAAACTGGTTGCGAAGCGTCTCCCCATCGACGAAGTACGGCGCTCCGCCCATTCGCACGACGCTCAATCCCGCCGGCCGGACGGTGGAGATCGCCCAGGTCGCCGCGCCGGCGCCGACCAGCAGCATGGCGGCGTAGAGCAAGGTCCGGGGCCGCCAAAAGCGCCGGCGGCCTCCGGCGAGGCCCTGCAGCGAATCATAGCGCACCAGCCCGCGCGGGCGCCCGACATGCTCCATCACGGTGTCGCAGGCGTCGATGCAGGCCGCGCAGCCGATGCATTCGAGCTGGAGCCCCTGCCGGATGTCGAGGCCGGTCGGTCAAACCTGGACGCAGCGGGTGCAGCCGACGCAGTCCCCCGCCCCGGCCGTGCCGACCTTCCC
>CAIWXW010000079.1 GCA_903916755.1 uncultured Opitutaceae bacterium
ATGGCCACAACGGTCATTTTTCGGTCGGTTTGGCGCATGCCCTGCGGGGAGAAGCGATGCGCTGTCTCCGAAAAGCGAAGAAATTTATCACCTCTTTGCCGTCCTTGCGTCTTTCTGGACACAATCGATCGCCCGAATACGGCTGACACACCCTTTCATTACGATTCCTTATCTAAACTTTACACCCTGATGAACGCCAATCCCGAACCAGGACACTCCTCCGTCCTTGAGCCCGCCCCCCGTCGCAAGCCGTCCGCCCCCTCCGTCCGTCCGAAGCGAAAGCTCCGCACGGTGGGGGTAATCGTCGCCGGCATCGTGATCCTCCTCGGGGTGGTCTGGTGGATGAACCGCGGCCAGGAGCAGAGTGCCCGCGAGCGCGCCAACCGCCCCCGGGGTGGCGGCGGACGGCGCGGTGGCGGCATGTTCGGGCCGATGCCGGTCCGCGTGCAGGCGGCGGCCAGGGGCGACCTTAACCTCTACCTCAACGCCCTGGGAACGGTGACGCCGCTGGCCAACGTGACGATCCGGACCCAGGTCAGTGGCCAGCTGATGCAGGTCAATTTCCAGGAAGGGCAGATCGTAAACCGCGGCGACTTGCTGGCGGTCATCGACACCCGGCCCTATGCCGTCGCTCTTGAGCAGGCCCAGGGCCAGCTCCTGCAGGCGCAGGCGCAGCTGACCGAAGCGCAGGCCGATCTCTCGCGTTACCTGACCCTCGCGCAGCAGGATTCAATCTCAAAGCAGCAGGTGGACGCGGAGCGCGCGCTCGTCTCGCAGGACCAGGGGTTGGTGAAGACCGACCAGGCCGCGGTGGACAGTGCCAATCTCAACCTGACCTACTGCCACGTCACGGCACCGATCACGGGCCGGGTCGGCCTGCGGCAGGTCGACGCGGGCAACTACGTGACGGTGGGCGACTCCAATGGCCTCGTGGTGCTGGCCCAGATCAAGCCGATCTCCGTCATCTTTACCCTGCCGGAGGATAACATCCCCCAGGTCGCCGCCCGGCTGAAGTCCGGCGCGGAAATTCCGGTCACCGTCTTCGACCGCAATCAGGCGAAGCAGCTCGGCTTGGGCAAGCTGTCGACGATCGACAACCAGGTCGATACGACGACGGGCACGATCAAGCTCCGGGCGCTGTTCTCCAACGAGCAGGAGACCCTCTTTGCCAACCAGTTCGTCAACGTGCGGATGCTGCTCGATATCGACCACGATGCGCTGGTGATCCCGACCTCGTCCATCGAGCTGGGCCAGCAGGGCCCGTTCGTCTACGTCGTCGGCGCCGATGACGTCGTGTCCGCCCACAACGTCACCCTCGGGCCGACCGAGGGCGAGCGGGTCGCGGTGCTCTCGGGCATCGCCGAGGGCGACCGGGTCGTCGTCGACGGCGCCGACAAGCTCAAGGATGGCGTGGAGGTTTCCGTGCAGGCGGCCGCGGCGGATGCCCCGGTGCCGAACGCACCCACCGCGGGCGCCCGGCGTCGCCGCGGGCCGGGCGGCCCGGATGGCCCGGGGGGCCAGCGCCGCGAGCGTCCTTCCGGCGGTGCCCAGCCGTAAGGCCGGCCGCATCGGTCTGTCTATCGGGATCCCGGCATGAGCCCCTCTCGCATCTTCATCCTGCGCCCGGTCGCGACCACGCTGTTCATGGCGGCGATCCTGATCGTCGGCATCGTGGCTTACCGGCTGCTCCCGCTCTCGGCGCTGCCGGAGGTCGATTATCCGACGATCCAGGTCCAGACCTTCTACCCGGGCGCCAGCCCGGACGTGATGACCTCGTCGATCACGGCGCCCCTCGAGCGCCAGCTCGGCCAGATGCCGGGGCTGAAGCAGATGTCCTCGACCAGCTCGGCGGGCGCCTCGATCATCACCCTGCAGTTCAGCCTCACCCTGAACCTGGACGTGGCGGAGCAGGAAGTGCAGGCGGCCATCAACGCGGCGGGCAACCTGCTGCCGACCGACCTGCCCGCGCCGCCGATCTACGCCAAGGTCAATCCCGCGGACGCGCCGGTCCTGTCGCTCGCGCTCACCTCGAAGACGCTGCCCCTGACGCAGGTCGAGGACCTGGCGGACACTCGGCTGGCCCAGAAGCTGTCCCAATTGGCCGGCGTCGGCCTGGTCAGCATCGGCGGCGGCCAGCGGGAATCGATGCGCATCCGGGTGAACGCGGCCTCCCTGGCCGCGTACGGGCTCAATCTCGACGACATGCGGACGACGGTGAACAACAACAACGTCAACACCGCCAAGGGCAACTTCGACGGACCGTCGCGGGCCTTCACCATCAACGCCAACGACCAGCTCAAGACCCCGTCTGACTACAAGAACCTGATCATCGCCTACCGCAACGGCGCCCCGGTGCGGCTGTCGGACGTGGCCACGGTCGAGGACGCGCCGGAGAATTCCAAGCTGGCGGCGTGGTACAACATCACCCCGGCGATCATCCTGAACATCCAGCGCCAGCCCGGGGCGAACGTGATCAACGTGGTGGAGAGCGTGCGGGA
>CAIWXW010000080.1 GCA_903916755.1 uncultured Opitutaceae bacterium
CCGCCGCCCCCGCCCCGAAAGGGGCCCCGGCCCCCGCCCCCGCGGCGGCTCCCGTCCCGGCTCCCCTGCCCGCGGGCGGCCGCCTCCGCATCTCCCCCCTCGCCCGCCAGCTCGCCGCCGAGAAGAAACTCGATCCGGCGACCATCACGGGCACCGGCCCGAACGGCCGCATCGTCCGGGCCGACGTGCTCGCCGCCCAGAACGGCGCCGGCGCCCGCGCGGCCGCGGCCGTGGCGCCCGCCAGCGCGCCCTCGACCGGCGTCACCGGCACGGGCGCCTTCACGCCCGCCTCGAACATGCGGGTCACCATCGCCCGGCGCCTCCTCGAGGCGAAGACGCAGATCCCGCACTTCTACCTGGACGTCGAGGTCGACGCCGGCCCGCTCCTGGAGCTGCGCGCGACGCTCAACGCCTCGCTCGAGGCCGATGGCCTGAAGCTCTCGGTCAATGACTTCATCCTCAAGGCCTCGGCCGAGGCGCTGCGGCAGGTCCCCGCGGTCAACTGCTCCTGGGAAAACGGCCCTGAGGGCACCGGCATCCGCCAGCACGCGGCCGCCCACGTTTCCTTCGCCGTCGCGATCGAGGACGGCCTCATCACCCCCGTCGTGCGCGACGCCTCCGCCAAGACGCTGGTCGCGATCAGCAAGGACGCGAAGAGCCTCGGCAAGCGGGCCAAGGAGAAGAAGCTGGCGCCGAACGAGTACACCGGCGGCACCTTCTGCGTCTCCAACCTCGGCATGATGGGCATCGACCGCTTCATCGCGATCATCAACCCGCCGAATGCGGCCATCCTCGCGGTCGGCGCCACGGTGAAGAAGCCGGTCGTCCGCCAGGACCAGATCGTGATCGGCCAGACGATGACGCTCACCCTGTCCTGCGACCACCGCGTGGTGGACGGGGCGACGGGCGCCAAGTTTCTCGGCGTCCTCCGCGACCTGATCGAGAAGCCGTCACTCCTGCTGCTGTAGGAGCGCTCAGGCCCCCGCGCGCTGGTTGGCGTCGGCCTCGATCAGCCGGTTCAACCGGTCGAGCTCCGCCTTCACGCGGAGCTTGATCGCGGGCAGTTCGGCGGCCGAACCGACCTGCTCCTCGGCAAAGAGGTAGAACTTCATCTTGGGCTCGGTGCCGCTGCCGCGGGCCGCGAAGGATATGCCGTTGGCCAGCGTCACGAGGTAGAGGTCCTGCGGCGGGATCACCTCGCCGTCGGCGTCGAGGATCCGCTCCCGCCCGAAGTCCTGGAACTTGGTCACCGCCACGTCCCCGAAGGCCTGGGGCGGCGCGGACCGGTAGGTCTCGAGGATCCGCTTGATCTTGGCGCTGCCGGTCGCCCCCTCGTAGTAGAGGTTGATCACGCCCTCGAGGTAGAACCCGCACTGCAGGAAGATCTCGTCCAGGTATTCCGGGACGGTCAGACCGCGGCGCTTCACCCAGGCGCAGACCTCGGCGAACATGAGGCAGCCCGCGTTGCCGTCCTTGTCGCGGACGATGTCGTTCGGCAGGTAGCCGTAGCTTTCCTCGGTGCCGAAGACGAAGAAGGTGCTGCCGTTGCGCTGGTGCAGCTTGGCCCGCTCGTCCAAGGCCGCCGCGTCGTAGTCGAAATCCGGCCCGAGCTTCGCGCGCAGCTGCTCCTCGTACCCGCGGAGCTTGGCCGCGATCCACTTGAAGCCGGTCAGGGTGTTGATCACCTTGACGCCATGCGCGCGCCCGATGGCGTCCTGCAGCCGGGTGGTGACGAAGGTCTTGATGATGCAGGCATGCGGCGAACCCTCGGAGGGGATCCAGCCGAGTTCCTTGTACTTGCGGAGGCGGTAGTCGGCCAGGAGCGCCCCGATCTGGTTGCCGGTGACCAGCTCCATCCCCCCGGCCCGGTTGCGGACGGCCGCGGCCATCCGGTCGCAGTCGGGGTCGGTCGCCAGGACGACATCGGCCCCGACGCTCTCCGCCAGCTTCACCGCCAGGCTCAGGGCCTCGGCGTTCTCCGGATTGGGGGACTTGACGGTGGGAAAGCGCGGGTCGAAGACCAGCTGCTCGCGCACCTCGTGCACGGTGCAGCCCGCGTGCAGGAGAAGCGGCATCACGTGCACGGCGCCCGTGCCGTGGATGTTGGTGAAAACGACGTTCAGCGGCGGCCCCCGGAACACCGCCGGGTCGATCGCGGCCTTCGCCGCCACCGTCAGGTAGGCGTCGTCGGCCTCCCAGGCGAGGACGGTCACGCCCTCGAGGGATATCTCCAGGAAGGCCCCGATCTCGCCGAGCGGCACGGCGTTAACCTCGGCCACGATCCCCTTGTCATGCGGGGGCACGACCTGGGCGCCATCATCGAAATAGGCCTTGAACCCGTTGTCGTGCGACGGGTTGTGGCTGGCGGTGATGACCACGCCCACCTGCGCCTTAAGCCAGCGGACGCTGAAGCTCAGCTGCGGCGTCGGCCGCGGGCCGTCGAAGATGTAGGCCTGGCCGCCCAGGCGGGTCCAGGTCGAGGCCGCCAGCTCGCAGAAATGCCGCGAGAAATAGCGCATGTCGTGCGCGATCACGAACCGCGGCGGATCCATCATTCCGCGGGCCTGCTGCCAGGTCCGGGTGTAGCGGAAGAGGCCGATCACCGCCCGCACCAGGGTGAAATCATTCATCAGGTTGCTGCCGATGGCCGCGTGCTGGGGCGCGCCCATCGCGCCAAGGTGCCCCTGCTCGGCCTTGGCCGGGACCGCCCCGATCGTGCGCCCCCGCATGCCGCCGGTCCCGAATTCCAGATAGCGGTAGAACCGGTCGTTCAACTCCGCCCAGGCCTCGGCGGCGAGCAATTCCCCGATCGCGGCCCCGGCCCAGTCCGGCAGGCGCGCGCCGAGGAAGGCGGCGATATTGTCGGCGGCGGCGGGGAGCAGCTTTCCATTCTGGCGGGCGGCGGGGAGGCGTTCGAGCGGGGTCATCGGGTGGGCGGCGGCGGGAGGCCGGGGCGCGGGTTAGGGACGGTGATGGCGGGAGGGGGCGGGCAAGGCAACGACGGAAGGCGGCCCGGGCTCACTCGAGGTAGAGGCCGGCGCCGACGGCCGGCGGGGCCGGCAGCTGGCGCCAGCGGCGGCCGAAGGTCTCCTCGTCGTATCCAAAAAGCGGTGATACCTCGATCGGCCATGGCGGCCGGCCGGAGGCGTCGACCGGCGGGGCCGCGCCCGCGGCGGCCAGCCAGCGGGCGGCCTGGCGCAGCTGGTCGTCCCGGCAGGTCTGGGGCGAGTCGACGCCCTCGGCGTTCTTGACCGGGGAAAAGTCGTCGGCCCGGCGGGTCTCAATCACGAGCGGCCGGCGGGCGAACGGCAGGGCGTCGAAGACGAAAAGCTCGAACTTGACCCCGTTGGGCTGGGCCGGCCGGACCGGGCGGCCCGCCGCGTCGACTGTCGGGATCTTCTTTTCCGCGCGGTGAAATGGCAGCTCCGAGCCGGAATTCGGCCGGGTCACCCGGCGGATGAACTCCCGGTCGAGGAGGTGGATCGCGATGCTGCCCGCCCGGTAGCGGAGCTGGCCGTCCAGGCCGACCTCCCGCTGCAGGGCCAGGGGCAGGTCGGAGTACTCGATCACGGCCAGCCGGCCTCCGCGGAGGCAGAAGTGGCCCAGCTTCTCCTCGGGATAGGCCTTGGGCACCGTCTTGCTGGACATCTCGGAACCGCCCAGCAGATGCCAGCCGATGAAGGCGGGGTCGACGCAGCGGACGAGCGGATTGTCGACCTGGAAATAGCTCAGGGTGTCGATCCCCTCGGCCGCCATCAGGTCGACCGCGCCATGGCGGGCCAGGGCGCGCAGCGAACCGCCATGGCCATCGGGCGAGAGGGCGATGGCGCCGGGCTGCTCGAGCAGGATCTTCCCCTGGAAGTCCACCGCCGGCATCCGCCCCTGCCGAAACAGGTGCACGCGGCCGCGGTCCAGGCCGAACCAGCGGTGCTCCGCCAGATACGCCTCCGTCGCCTCATGGTTCTGGTGGCTGGTCTTGATGAACCAGTGCAGCGGCCGGCCGTAGTGGCGGCCGGCGGCCAGGATCTTCTCGGCAAACACCTGAAAGAGCGGCTTCGCCATCACCGGGGTCACCGGAAAGGTCCCCTTCGGTCCGTCGTAGCCGAGGCGGGTCCCCTGCCCGCCCGCGACCGTGAATGCCGCCACCCGGCCGGCCGTCAGCGCGGCGTCGCCGGCCGCCCGTGCGCGGCCCCACGCCTCCGCCGAGCCGCCATGCTCGGGGAGAGCCTCGTAGGGGGCGGGCACCAGGTCGCCCAGTTCGAAGGCGGCCGCCCCCCCCGCCAGGAGGGTCCGGTTCAGCCGGGCGACCTCCGCCAGGTCGATTTCAGCGGCTTCGGCCAGGAGCCGCGCGCGCGCGCCGGCGTCGAGCTGGTCCAGGAAGGCGAAGACCTGGCCCTGTCCGGCTTGCTGGAAGGAATCGATTAGGGACGGCATCGGCGGTCGATCATGAGCCGGCGATTCCGACAGATAGGACCGCCGTGAGCCAAGAACTATCCGTCCGCCCGCGCCTCAATCGTCGAACCGGAAGATCCACTCGTCGGGCTTGGCGTACCCCAGCTGCCCCCGGATGACCTTTTCCACGTAGGCGGGGTCGGTCTTCAGGCGGTTCAGGACGACCTCCTGGCGGTGGAGCTGCGCCTCGGCCTCCTCCAGGTGGCGCTTGGTCTCGATATTCATGGTCCGCAGCCGGACGTACTCCTGGCGGGTGTTGACGAAGAACAGGGCGACCGCCACGGCGAGGGCGGCGAGGAGCAGGAGGAACAGCGCGAGGAAGAGGCGGCGGGAATTCACGGGGCTCGCTCCCTACATAATGCTCATCGGGTCGACGTCCAGCGTCTGCACGATGTCGTCCGGCCAGGCGAATCCCGCCCGCAGCCGCGCGAGTTCGCCGATCACCTTGGTGACGGAGGCCGTGAAATACCACAGCTGCCAGCGGTACTCGTCCTTGATCTTCTCGATCGCCGACGGCGCGGGGCCCCGCACTTCGACCCGGGAGCCAAAGGCGGCCGCGACCGCCTTGGCCCACTGCTCGGAGAAGAACTTGAGCTTCTCCGGATTCGGACCGCGCAGCAGGTGATGGATGATGTGGCGGCTGGGCGGGTAGCGGAAGGCCCGCCGCTGCTCGAGCTCCATGGCGGCGAAGCCGGCATAGTCCGCCTGGCGCGAGAACTGGATCGGCGCCGCCTGCGGATTGAAGGTCTGCACCACGACCTCGCCCGCCCGGTCGCCGCGGCCGGCGCGGCCGGCGACCTGGACCAGCAGCTGGAAGGTGCGCTCGTTCGCCCGGAAGTCCGGCACGTGCATCGAGAGGTCCGCGTCGATCAGGCCGACCAGGGTGACATTCGGGAAATCCAGCCCCTTGCCGATCATCTGCGTGCCGATCAGGATGTCGATCCGGCCCCGCCGGAAGTCGCCCAGGATCTCCCGGAAGGTGTTCTTGCGGCCCATGGTGTCGGCGTCGAGCCGGGCGAGCTTCGCGCGCGGCAGGACGCGGCGGACCGCCTCCTCCACCCGCTGGGTGCCCAGGCCGCGCCAGCGGATGTCCGGGGCGCCGCAGGCCGGGCAGCGCGCCGGCGCGGGGTGCTGGTCGCCGCACAGGTGGCAGCGGAGGGTCTCGTCCATCCGGTGGTACGTCATCGCGATGCTGCAGTGGGTGCAGCTCTCGACGTGCCCGCAGGACTTGCAGAGCATGGATGAGGAATACCCCCGCCGGTTGATGAAGAGGATCGTCTGCTCCCGCTTGGCGTGGCGGTCCTGCATCGCGTCGACCAGCAGCCGCGAAAGCGCGGAAAAGCCCCGCTGGCGGGTGATCTCGATCCGCATGTCGACGATCTCGATCGTCGGCAGCTGGCGGCCGTCGACCCGGTTGGGCAGCGACAGCAGCCGGTACCGGCCGGACGTGGCGTTGACATAGCTCTCCAAGGAGGGCGTCGCCGACCCGAGGAGGCAGCGGGCCTGCGCCAGCTTGGCCCGCATGACCGCGACGTCCCGGCCGTGGTAGCGCGGCGTCTCGTCCTGCTTGTAGGCCGGCTCGTGCTCCTCGTCGACGACGATGAGCCCCAGCTTCTGCACGGGCGCGAACACCGCCGAGCGGGCGCCGACCACGACGCGCGCTTCGCCCGAGGCCAGGGCAAACCAGCCGTCGAGCCGCTCGCCCTCGCTGAGATGGCTGTGCCAGACGACGCAGCGGTGGGCGGGGGTCAGCGCGGCGAGCCGGGCCCGCAGCCGGGCCACCGTCTGCGGCGTGAGCGCGACCTCCGGCACGAGATAGATGACCCCGTCGCCCGCCTGCAGGGCGGCCTCGATCGCCCGCAGATAGACCTCCGTCTTGCCCGAGCCGGTCACCCCATGGAGGAGCGTGACCCCGAAGCCCGGCTTGGCCGCATCGGCCGCCAGCGCGTCCACGGCGGCCTGCTGCTCGGCGTTGAGCGCCAGCCGCTGGGCCGCCACGAGCTCGTCCTCGGCGCCCGCCTCGGCGAAGCCGATGCGCTCCACCCGCCGGGTCTCCTCGCGCAGGACCCCGCGCCGGACCAGCGCCATCGCGGCCGCGGGGCCGACGGCCAGCCGCGCGAGCACCAGGCCCTTGGGCTGGGGCTTGAACTGCGGCTCAAGGAAGGCGTAGAGCCTGGCCTGCTGCGGGGCTTTTTTGGCCAGGAGCGCCCGCTCGGCCGGCGCCAGCCGCGCGGCCACGCTGAGGAGCTTCTCCTGCTTGAGGGCCATCCCGCGGCGCACCGCCACCGGGATCATCCCCTCGATCACCCCGTCCAGCGGGGCGGCATAGTACGCCGCCATCCAGCGGGCCAGCTCCAGCAGCTCGGGGGTCAGGGCCGGGAAGGGATAGACGACCTGCGCGACCAGCTTCAGCTTTTCGAGCGGAAAGTTCTTGGGGGCGCCGATTTCCGCCACCAGGCCGAGGCGCAGGGTCCGCAGGATGGGCACCCGGACCAGCGAGCCGACCTCCACCTCCGCGGCCAGCGCCTCCGGCACCCGGTAGTGCAGGAGCTTGTCAAATCCCGCCAGGGGATGGACGCCGACGTACATCCTGCCAGCATTGACACCCCGGCCACCGACGCGAGAAAGTTGCACGGTGAGCATCCCGGCGGCCCGCGACATCTTCCGAAAATTCCTGGCCCAAAAGGGCCTGCGGGTCACGAAGCAGCGGCTGGCGATCTTCGATGCCGCCTTCGCGCAAAAGGAGCATTTCACGGCCGAGCAGCTCCTCGACCACGCCCGCCAGCTGCGCCGTTCCGTCTCGCGGGCCACCGTCTACCGCACCCTTCCGGTCATGACGGAGAGCGCCCTCCTCCGCGAGGTCGACATCGGCAGCGGCGAGAAGTTCTACCGGCTGAACCTGGGGGCCAACACCCAGATGGCCCAGGTCGTCTGCCTCGACTGCAATGCCATCTTCGAGATCAGCGCCCCCTTCATGGAGTGGTACGGCAGCACCGTCTCCTCCAAGCTCAACCTCACCCCCGTCTCCCAGCGGCTGCAGGTCAGCGCCCGCTGCAACACCCTCAAGCAGACGGGCTCCTGCCCGCGCCTGGGCTAGCCCGCCGCATGTCGAAGAAGCAGCACGATCCCCACTTTGAAATCGGCTTCTACGAGGCCGTCCTGCGCGGCAACGCCCGCTACACCGATGTGATCGAGATCCTCGGCGGCCTGTACACCAAGACGGGGCGGATCGCCGACGGCCTCAAGATGGACCGCCGGCTGGTCCGGCTGCAGCCGACCAACCACACCGCGCACTACAACCTGGCCTGCAGCCTCGCGCTCACCCGCCGGAAATCCGCCGCCCTGGCCTCCCTGCAGCGGGCGGTCGAACTGGGTTACCGGGACTTCGCCTGGATGTCCCAGGATCCCGACCTGGAGATCCTGAAGCCCCACCCGGAATTCATGCTGCTCCTGCGGGCGGTCGAGAAGCTGACGACGGAGAGCTGAGCTCGCTCAGCGAGCCGACCAGCTCGGCGCCGACGCCGTCGGCCAGGAGCCGCCCGCGCGGGGTCAGGCGGTAGCGGGCGCCCGCGCGCTCCACCAGTCCGTCCGTCGCCAGCGCCGCCAGCCTGAGCTCCGCCTCGGCCCAGGGCGCCTCCGGGCTCCGCCGCCGCCAGGCGTCGAGGTCGACCCCCGCGTTCCCGCGCAGGCCAAAGATCAGGGCGTCCTCCGCGAGGAGCGCGGGGGTCAGCTGCCGCCGGTCCGCCGTCATGCGCTCGCCCCGGTCCACGCCCGCCCTCCATTGGGCCAGGTCGGCCACGTTCGCGCCCCGCCAACCGCCATGCTGGGAGGCCGCCGCCGGCCCCAGCCCGACCCAGGCGTGCATCGCCCAGGTGGTGAGGTTGTGGCGGCAGGCGCGGCCAGGCCGGGCGAAATTGGCGATCTCATACTGCGCGTAGCCCGCCTCGCCCAGCCGGTCCCAGGTGGCCTCGTAGAGCCGCGCCTCGCGCTCGGGATCAAGCTTCACCTTGCCGGCGGACAGCCGGGCCCAGAGCGCCGTGTCCTCCTCGAAGGTGAGGCAGTAGGTCGAAAGATGCTCGGGGGCCAGCGCCACCGCCTCGGCGAGGTCGGACTCCCATTCCTCGGGCGGCTGGCCGGGCAGCGCGAACATGAGGTCCAGGTTCACGTTGGCAAAGCCGGCGCCTCGGATCCGCTCGTAGGCGCGGTAGACCTGCTCGCGGGTGTGCCTGCGCCCAAGGGCCTCCAGCCGGGCCGGCTGGAAACTCTGCACACCCATCGAAATCCGGTTGACTCCCGCCTCGCGCAGGGCGGCCAGCCGGGCCGCCGTCACCGAGGCCGGCGCGAGTTCGACGGTCCATTCCGCCGGCGCGCCCCCGGCGCGCGATCGCACGACCTCCCCGAGCCGCGCCAGGTCGCGGGGCGCCAGCAGCCCGGGCGTGCCGCCGCCCCAGAAGACGGTCGCGACCGGACCGGGCCATTCGACCAGGCCGGCTTCCCGTTCCACCCCTTCGAGGAAACTTCCGACCGCGCCTGCGGTCGGTTCTATCTGGTAAAACGCGCAAAAATCACAGGTCGACGCGCAAAACGGAACATGCACGTAGAGTCCCAGCGGTTCCGCCGCCGCACCTTTGGCTTGCTCTGTGTCCGGGCCGATCATTACTTGACCGCACTATCTTACATCCCCTGATGCATCTCCAACGCATTTCTCTCGTGAGTCGCATTCTTTCGCTGGTCGGCGCCACCGCCGCCCTGGTCCTCCTGCCGGGCTGCGTCGGGGTCAAGCTCACCAATCTCACGCCGTACAATCTGCCGGAGAACCCTTCCCAGATCTACACCTTCACCCTGCGGGCCCACCCGACCAGCAGCACGATCGACGCGGCCACCGTGGTCCCGCACATCGTGATCGACGGCCAGAACTTCCCGATGAAGCCGAGCCCCCTCGGCCAGGGCATCTACGAGTTCGACTACCAGCTCCCCGCCGGCCGCGACGAGATGGCCTATTACTACCTGGTCGACTTCACCGTCACGGGCAACGGCATCAGCACCCCCAACCAGGCCTACACCGGCGTGACCCGCGCGAAGGTCCAGCACCGCTACGTCCTTTCGCTCGAGAGCAACCGCGGCCCGGTGGGCGCCCGCGTGGCCGTCCTTGGCCGGGGCTTCACCCCGCAGGATGTGATTTCCTTTGACGGGACGGCGGTCCGCACGGCCTACGAGTCGTCGACCTCGCTCAGCTTCTTCGTCCCCGCGATGGCCCCCGGCCGCAACTACCAGGTCACTTTGGCCAGCTCCGCCGGCACCTCGCCGATCGGCACCTTCCGCATCGACGGCACCGGCGTCGTGGTCACCCCCTCCGAGCTGCATCTCACCCCCGGGCAGCAGCAGAGCGTCAGCTTCATCGTGACGAACCCCGCCCCGGCGGGGGGCCTGCTCCTCGATGTCGCCACCGACGTGCCCGAGAGCGTGATCATGCCCGAGGTCGTCATTCCCGAGGGGCAGACGAGCGTCAGCGTGTCGGTCCAGGGCGGCAAGCCCGGCTCCGGCAGCCTCGTGCTCAAGGGCTACGGCAGCGGCGGCCAGGTGACGGTGCCCGTGACCGTCGGGCCCTGAGGAGAGGGTTTTCGCTCCCAGCGGTTCAGGGCGGGGCAGCCGTCATCCGCTTCAATTCCAGGGTGGCAAGCACCGGCCGATGGTCGCTGGCCAGGCCCGTTTCCGGCCGGTCGCAGATCCGCGCTTCGCCGCGGACGGCATCGCGCAGCACGGGCGAAACCAGGATGTGGTCGAGGGTCGAATAGCGGTCCTCGCGGCGATAGATTTCCGTCCAGGTCTCGCCGCGCGAGTCATGCGCCGCCAGCCGCAGGGCGATCACGGTCTCGCCGCTGGCCGTGAGGCGCCGCAGGGTGGGACTGCGCGCCCCGTCATTGCAGTCCCCCAGCAGGACAAAGCGCGCCGGTGATCCCGCGGGGAAGCGGCGGCGGATGCAGCCGCGCACGGCGGCCGCCTCAGCCGTCCGCCGCTCCGCCGCCTCCGGATCCGCCTCCGCTTCGGTCAGATGACTCTTGAGGTGCACCACAAAGAAGGTGAGGTCGCCGGCGGCCGTCCCAATTGCCGCCTCCAGGACGCCCCGCTTCACTTTTTCCCGCCCGCCGAGATAGGCGAACTCGAGGTCGGGATGCGGCGTCACGCTGACCCAGGGACGCCGGGAAAGGAGGGCGACGTGGCGCGCGCGGTCTGGTCCGTCGAGGCAGGCCCAGTAGGGATAGAGCAGGCCCTCGCTCGCCAGATCACGCCGCAGCTCCTCCAGCGCGGCAGCCGAGCCGATCTCCTGCAGCGCAAGCACGTCGGCGGCGAGCGACCGGATGACGGCCCGCAGGGCCGTCTTTTCCACCTCCGGCTTGGGATAGCCGGCCCTAAAGCCGTCCGGCGTCATCCGGTCGACGGACCCGTAGTTCTCCACATTATAGGTGGCGATCGTCAGCGGCTCGGCCGAGGCGGCCGCCGCGCCGAGCGCGATCGCGGCCAGGAAGAGACCGGGGAACCCCATGCGAAAGCGATCATAACAACCGCGTTAAAGAGGGTTGAAACCAGGACCGGGCGGGACATGGTGACGGGGTGGAATCCAAAAAAGACCCCCTCTCCTTCGAGGCCGCCCTGGAGCGCCTCGAAACCATCGTCGAATCGATGGAATCGGGCGAGGTGCCGCTGGCCGAGCTCTTGGCCAAGTTCGAGGAGGGCAACAAGTTGCTCAAGGTCTGCGAGGGTCGACTCAAGGAGGCCGAATTGAAGATCGAGCAGCTCAAGAAGCAGAAGGACGGGATTGCCTTCGCCGCCTTCGAAATCGAACGGGAAACCTCATGAGCCCGGCCTCCCCCCGGCTGCTGGACAGCATCCATGGTTCCACCGACGTCCAGGCGCTCGCGCCGGACCAGCTGCCGCGCCTTGCCCAGGAGCTGCGCGACGAGATCATCCAGGTCACGGCCACCAACGGCGGCCACGTCGGCCCAAATCTCGGCGTCATCGAGCTCAGCATCGCGCTGCACCGCGCCTTCACCTCGCCGACCGACCAGCTCCTCTTCGACGTCGCCCACCAGTGCTACACCCACAAGCTGCTGACCGGCCGCAACGGCGCCTTTTTCCGCAAGCTGCGCCAGACCGGCGGGGCGAGCGGTTTTCTGTACCGGTCAGAAAGCCCTTGCGACGCCTATGGCGCCGGCCACGCCGGCACGGCCCTGAGCGCGGCCCTCGGCATGGCCACGGCCCGCGACCTGCGCGGGACCTCCGAGCACGTGGTGGCGGTCTGCGGCGACGCGGCTTTCACCTGCGGCATCACGCTGGAGGCGCTCAACAACGTCGTTTCCAGCACCAAGCGCCTGATCGTCATCCTGAACGACAATGAGTGGTCGATCGCCAAGAATGTCGGCGCGATGGCCCGCTACCTCAACCGGCTGAGCACGAGCGCCACCTACAACAAGGTGCACCACGACCTGGAGAAATTCTTCACCGGGCTGCCCCACGGCCACGACATGCACCGGCTGTGGATGAAGTGGAAGATCGAGACGAAGGATTTCCTGCTCAGCTCCAGCCTTTTCGAAAAGCTGGGCCTGCGCTATCTCGGCCCGATCGACGGCCATAACCTCGACGAGCTGGCCAAGAACCTGGAATTCGCGAAGCAGAGCGACAGCCCGATCCTGCTCCATGTCCTGACCAAGAAGGGCAAGGGCCTCGACGTGGCGCTGCGATCCCCCGAGAAATTCCACGGGCTCGGCGCCTTCGACCCCACGACCGGCGAGAGCCGGAAGTCGGCGCCGGGCACGCCCCCCGCCTACCAGGATGTCTTCGGCCAGGCCCTGGTCCGATTCGCGCGCGCCGACCCCGGCATCGTCGGCATCACGGCCGCCATGCCCAGCGGGACCGGGCTGTCCGCCCTGGCCGCGGAGCTCCCCCGCCAGTTCTTCGACGTCGGCATCGCCGAGGAGCACGCGGTCCTCTTCGCGGCCGGACTGGCCGCCCGCGGGATCCGGCCGGTCTGCGCGATCTACTCGACCTTCCTGCAGCGCGCCTACGACCCGATCATCCACGACGTCGCCCTGCAGAACCTGCCGGTGACCTTCTGCATGGATCGCGCCGGCCTTTCCCCGAACGACGGCCCGACCCACCACGGCCTTTTCGACATCGCCTACCTGCGCTGCGTCCCCGGCGTGACCGTCATGCAGCCCAAGGACGAGGACGAACTGGTCGACATGCTGCACACCGGCCTGACCCTGGGCGGCCCGGCCTTCATCCGGTACCCGCGCGGCGCGGGCCTGGGCGTGAAGATCAAGGACCACCCCGTGGCCCTGCCAATCGGGCACGCCGAAGTGGTCCGCGAGGGCTCCAACATCATGATCTGGGCCCTGGGGCCGATGGTGCAGGACGCCCTGCGCCTGGCGCACCGCCTGGCCACGGAGGAGCAGCTTTCGGTCGGCGTCGTCAACGCCCGCTTCATCAAGCCGCTCGACCGGACGCTATTGCTGAGCCACGCGGCGGTCGTCCCGCTCCTCGTGACGATGGAGGACCATGTCCTGGCCGGTGGCTTCGGCAGCGCCGTCCTCGAGGCCCTCCAGGATGCGAACTGCCCCGCGGCGGTGGAGCGCATCGGCTGGCCGGACAAGTTCGTCGAGCACGGCAGCAACCCGGAGACTCTGCGGGCCGCCTATGGCCTCGCCCCCGATGACATCTACCGGCGGGTGCTGGGACGCTGGCGCAATCTCAGCGCCGAGCGCGTGGCCGCCGACGTCTGAGATCAGCTCTTTCGGCGAAATTGATCTAAGGCAGAGACCCCGGCGTCTTTCAGGATCGTCTTCAATTTCGTATCCGCGCGATATCCCGGCGCAAAATTCTGCCCGTACTCATCGCGCAAAGTACGAACCAGCGTGTCTCCGCGCTTGTGGCGGATTTCCCCATCTCGATCGCGCTGCCGATCATCAAGTCCCTTGGGATAATGCTTGGGCATGACTGGACTTTGAAACCAAGGTCTCATTTTTCAAAATCTCAAATTCCGGCTCCGTAAGAATCTAACGGCTAGTTGATTACCAGAGTGAACACCTGATTAGGGATGACCGATATCGAAGCCATGGTTGGAGAAAGGGGTTTGGCTGGATTCTAACAACTGTCGTCCAGCACCCGTCAGGGCCCGAACCGGTCGCCCGCGGGGCCGCTGGGTGACACATAGTTGAAGTCGGCCGCGAGCGGCGTGTCATCCGAGGCGTCGCCCACGTAGAACAGAAACAGCCCCGGATCGATCCGCCACTGGCGCGCGGCCGCGTCAAAGTAGGCGAAGGCGCGGCGTCCGAGGGTCATGGTCACGCGTTCCGTCTGGCCGGGCTCGAGCCGGACCTTCCGGAAGCCCTTCAGTTCGCGCGCCGGCCGCGGCACCTTGGCGGCGGGATTGCCGATGTAAAGCTGCGCCACCTCGGCCCCGGCACGGTCGCCGTCGTTCTTGACGTCAAAGGAGACCTGGAGCGGCCAGACCGTGTCCACGGTCGGCTGGATCGTGAGATGCGAAAACGAGAAGCGGGTGTAGGATAGCCCGAAGCCGAAGGGGAACTGGGGACGCTTCCCGCGGCTGGTGTAATAGCGGTAGCCGAGGAAAAGGCCCTCCGCGTACTTGACGCGCGGCACCGTGCCGGCGGCATGCGCGGTCGGATAGTAGGAGTCGCGCACCGGGCTCTCTTCCCAGGAGCGCTCGAAGCTGGCGGGCAGCTTCCCCTCGGGATTGCGCTCGCCGAACAGGATCTCCGCGAGCGCCTGGCCGCCCTCCTGCCCCGGGTACCAGGTGTCGATCAGCGCCGGGACCTGCGCCAGCCAGTCGCGCATGTCGACGCCGCCGCCCGCGGTCAGGGAGACGATGGTCGACTTGTTGGCGGCGGCCACCGCCCGGATGAGGTCCGCCTGTCCCCAGGGGAGCGCGAACGAGCGGTCGTAGCCCTCGCGCTCGGTGGTCGGGTCAAAGCCGACGCACACCAGCGCCACGTCCGCCGCCGCCGCGGCGGCCCGGGCCTCCGGCGAGACCAGGTCCTCCCCGGCGCGAATGCCGAAGCCGGCGCGGAAGTGATCGGAGTCGGGCAGGTAATCCATCCGCACCGAGATGGTCCGGCCCGCCTGCAGCGGCAGCTCGATCGAGGCGGGCGCCTGGCCCTCCGTGCGCGGCTGCTCGATCACCTTGCGGTCGTCCACGTAGAAGGAATAGCGGTCCTCCCCGCCGGCGGCGGTCATGAAGACGTAAAGGCCCGTCTTCTTGGGGGTATAGCGGGCGGACCAGCGGACGCTGCGGGGATGCAGGGCCTTCGCGGTCCACATCTCCGCCCGCCACTGGTCCGCATGGGCGATCCGCGAGGTCGCGGGCGGACCGCTGAAGTCGGTCGTGTCAAAGACCTCCATCTTGAGGCCCGGGGCGGAGCCGGCGGGATCAAACTCAGTCTGGGTGAGGAATTCCTGGGCGGTGGGCAGCCCCTGGGCATAGAGAACCCGCACGCGCGAGCCGTAGAGGTCGCTGATCGCGGTCAGGAAGCTCGAGGCGCGGTAGGGGGTAACCAGCGAGCTGCCGCCGCCGCCGGGCACCGCGGGCCAGGCGTCGGGGCCGATGATCGCGATCGTGCGCACCTTGGCCGGATCCAGCGGGAGCAGGCCGCGCTCGTTTTTGAGCAGGACCATGCCTTCCCGCGCCCCGTCCAGGGCGACGCGCCGGGCCATCTGGCTGTATAAGGGCAGTCCCGGCTCCGCCTGCGGCCGGTCGAGAAAGCCAAAGCGGAGGGCGGTGCGGAAAATCCGGCGGACCTTGTCGTCAATCGTGGCCACCGCGACCGTCCCCGCGGCCACGGCGGGCAGCAGGGTGGCCCGGTTCATGAAGAGCCCGCTCGGCATCTCGAGGTCGAGGCCGCCGTTGGCGGCGGCGACCGCGTCGTGGGTGGCGCTCCAGTCGGACATCAGGATGCCGTTGAAGCCCCATTCGCGCTTCAGCACCTGCAGGTTCAGGAACCGGCTCTGCGTGGCATGCTCCCCGTTGACGAGGTTGTAGGAGTTCATCACCGCCCCCACCTGGCCCTCCCGCACGGCGGCCTCGAAGACCGGCAGGTAAAGCTCGCGCAGGGTCCGCTCATCCACATCCGAGCTGAGGTTGTAGCGGTCGAACTCCGAGTTGTTCGCGGCGTAGTGCTTGACCGTCGCGATCACGCCCTGGCTCTGGACGCCGGTGATGAAGCCGACCGCCAGCCTGGCGGCCAGGAAGGGATCCTCGCCGAAATACTCAAAATTGCGGCCGTTCAACGAGGCGCGGTAGAGGTTCACCCCCGGGGCCAGGAGGAAGTGCACGCCGCGGGCGCGCGCATCGTCACCCAGCGCCTCGCCCATCCGCTGTGCGAGCGCGGGATCCCAGGTGGCCGCCAGCGCGATGCCGCCCGCGTAGGCGGTCGTCGGTCCCCAGGTGCGCACGCCTTCCGGACCATCGGACATCTTCAGGCGGGGAAAGCCGGCGGCCGGCTCCGCGCGAACATAGAAGGCGTCGCTCCCCCCGATGAGGTCAATCTTCTGCTCGAGCGTCAGCGGCGCCATCATCCGGTCCACCCGCTGCTCGATGGCGGGACTGTCCGGCACGGGCGCCTGGGCTCGAAGCAGCGGGGACGCCAGCGCGACGGTCGTGGCGGCCCAAAGGCGAACCATCCGGCGCTCGAGGGTTTTGCGGAGCATCGGGCCAAGTTTGCCGGATATCGGGCGGAACCCAAGTGATAAGAACGACCTCGGCTCTTCGATGCGGCTTTCCAGATTCAAAAGCATATTTTTCGTGTCTCGTACAGTTTTCGTATTGACGCACTGCATTGCATTCGCACCGTCCGGCCGCAGCCCCTTCCTCTCCGCCCCGCTTAACTTTCCCTGTCCAGCCCCCTGGCTATGCGCCCCTGCTTCCACCCCGCAGAAGCGATCGATGACACGATCGAGGCCCTTCAGCTCGAACAGGGACGCGACCGTCCGGCGATGTTCTGGCTCGTCCTCCTGATATTTGGCGGAATCCTGGCGTCGCTGCCCCTGGTCAAGATCGACCTGTCGGTGCGGGCCCGGGGCGTGGCGCACATGACGGCCGAGACGCTCGATGTGGGAAGCGAGCCGGCACCCCGGCTGGTGATCGAGGCCTTCCTTCGCGAGAGGGATGCCAAGTTCCTCCAGGCCGGCCAGCGGGCTGCCATCCAGTACGATGCCTTTCCGTACCAGGAATGGGGCACGGCGCCAGGTGCGGTGGTGGACATCTCCCCGGATGCTGTCCGCCTGGGCCCGCAATCCCTCTTCAAAGTGTCGCTGCAGTCGCCCGTCTTGCTGCTGCGGATGACGGACGGGCGCGTCGGCCGCATTGCCGACGGCATGACCGCCAGCGTGCGCCTGGTCGTCAACCGCAAGAGCCTCCTGCAGCTCATCTACCAGAAATCCGAGGACCTTTTCGGTACCTGAACCGGCCTCAAACCACTCCATGCGCCCGGTCCAACAGCACACCAAATCCGACTGCGCGGCCGCCTGCCTGGTCTACGTCGCGCGGCACCACGGGCTTATGGTATCGACCGCGGCGGCGCGGCGCCTGGCGGGCACGACCCGCTCGGGCACAACGGCCCTCGGCCTGGTGCAGGCGGCTGAAAAGCTGGGATTCACGGCCAAAGGGGTCCGGGGCGGCCCCGACCTGCCCGCGTCCTGTCCCAAGCCCGCCATCGCCCACGTGAAACTGCCCTCCGGCCGGCACCACTACCTCGTCATCCTGCGGCAGCGCGGCAACCGGATTCGCGTCTTCGATCCCGCCGACGGCCGCAAGGCCTGGCACACCCGCGAATCCTTCGCCGCCCTCTGGGGCGGCGTCCTGATTCTCATGGCCCCGGGGCGGGCCTTCGCGCCCGGCGACCGCACCACTCCCCCGATGACAAGGCTGCTCGCAATGCTCCTTAGCCATAAGGGCATGCTCGCCCAGATTCTGGTCGGCGCCGTTCTGCTCAGCGCGCTCGGGCTGGCCATGTCCTTTTATGTCCAGCGTGTCCTCGACGACGTCATCCCGGATGCCAACGGTTCGCTGCTGAACCTGCTGGGAGTCGCCATGCTGGTCCTGATGGCCGCTCGGCTTTTGGTCGCCTGGTTCCAGTACCGGTTTTCCGCGAAGCTGGCGCAACGCATCGATAGCGCCCTTATCCTTGGGTACTACCGGCACCTGCTCCGGCTGCCTCAGGGCTTCTTCGACACCATGCGGATCGGCGAGATGACCTCCCGGATCAGCGACGCCGTCCAAATCCGGTCCTTCCTCAGTTCGGTGCTCGTGGGAGCGATCCTCAATCCGGTCATCCTCGTTTCCTGCTTCTGCGCCATGTTCTTTTTTTCGGGGAAGCTGGCGCTGCTCACCCTGACCCAGGTCCCTCTGCAACTGGTCATCTATTTTCTGCTGAACCGGCTCAACCGCAAGTACCAGCGCCGGATCAAGGAACGCTCCGCGGACCTCAATTCGCACGTGACGGAGGTCCTCCACACCGTGGCCACGGTCAAGCGTTTCGGACTGGAGGACGCGGCCGCCGCCGGGACCGAGAAGCACTTCGTCCGACTCCTTCGGACCACCTGGGCCGCCGGCGTCGAGGGCTTCGCCTGTTCGGCGCTGTCCAGCCTGGGCAGCCAAATCTACGCGCTGGGCATCCTTTGGTTCGGCGCTGCCCTCGTCCTGCGGACGGCGCTCACCCCGGGCGAACTGATGTCGTGCTACACGCTCGCGATGTACATCAGCGGGTCGCTCGGCGGCCTGGTGGGCCTGAGTTCCGACCTGCAGCAGGCGCTGATCGCGACCGACCGGCTGTTCGAGATCATGGACGAGACGCCGGAGGCCGAGGGTGGCGGGGTGGCATTGGCCGCCGAACAGCTCGGCTCCATCTCATTCTCCAAGGTGACGGTGCGGCACCCAGGTCGGCTGCCGGTCCTGGCGGAGGTGAGCCTGGAACTGCCAGCGGGTAAAATCACCGCCGTGACCGGTGAATCAGGCTCGGGCAAATCCACGCTGCTGGCCGTGCTCCAGCGCCTGTACCTCCCCGAGAGCGGGCTGATCCAGATCGGAACCCTGGATTTCGAGTACATCAGCACCGCGAGCTTTCGCCGCTTGCTGAGCGTGCTGCCGCAACGGATCGAGCTCACCTCCGGGTCGATCCTGTCCAATATCGCGGCCGGTGACCCGGCGCCGGACCTGGCGCGGGCGACCGAAGTGTGCCGCGACCTGGGCATACTCGAGTTCATCAACTCCCTGCCCCAGAAATTCCTGACCGCGCTGGGCGAGGACGGAGTCTCGCTCTCCGGCGGCCAGCGCCAGCGGATTGCACTGGCCCGCACCTTCTATCGGGACGCGCCGATCCTGCTGCTCGACGAGCCCACGGTCGCCCTCGACCGGCAGGCCACCCGTTGCGTCATGACGCTGATGGAAAAGCGGCGGGCCAGCGGCTGCACCCTCATAGCCGTGACCCATAGCGGGGCGATCGTGCAAATCGCCGACCATGTCCTGGTTTTCAAGGACGGCCATGTCGTCACGCCCGACCGCCGCGGGCGGAAAGCGGTCCCCGCTTCGGTTGCCCTGCCCCTTCACCACCCGCCCGCACTCGCTGCAACCGGATGATGCCCGCCAACTCCCACTACCCACGGCCGTCAACGGTGGCGCACTTTCCCGGCGTCGGCCATGGGACCTTGCGAGGGCCGCTTACAGAGGGCCAGTGCGTCGCCCCATCGTCCTGAATCCGATGTCCCGCCTATCCAGCACCATGGAATGTCTGGGCGTCCTGGCGATCCTCGCCGGGGCATTTGTCCTCGTGCCCGGGCGCACCGATCCCGCTTTGACACGCCGCGGTCAGCGTCTTCCGTTCCCATCGAGCACCGGCTCCGCGGCTGCTCCCGTGCGGGAGCCGGCGGGACCTGCCCCGGTCGTGCGGGCGGATCCCTCCACCACCATCCCCAAACCCGCGGCTTTGCCGACCGCTGCCTTCAGGCAAATGCAGGCGCGCGTCGATGCGTCGCGCGCCAAGGAGGCAGTCCATGCCGCCTTTGGGCCGCTGATCCGGCGGCTCGGCCTTGACGCCCCGACGGCCGGCCGGCTCGAGGACCTGGTAACCCAGGAACGACAGACGGCGCACAACACGCTTGCCGCCGCGCGCGCGCAGGGCGCCCAATCCTATCTCGACTACAAGGCAGCCGTGGACGAGGCCATCGGCCCGCAGGACCAGGAAATCAGCAGCCTTCTCGGCGCGGACGGATACGCCCAATTTGACGCCTACCGCCAGACCCTTCCCGAGCAGCAGACGGTGGCCAAGCTCGCCGCGAGGCTGAACGACAGCGCAACGCCGCTGAGCGGAAGCCAGCAGGCCCAGTTGGTGCAGCTGATCGATCAGATGGAACCGGCCGCCTACCGGCAGAATGAGGCCTTCCTCTCGATCATCGGCATGACGGACGCCCCGCTCAATCCCGCGATAGTCACTGCTGCCCAAGGCCTGCTTTCCCCGCCCCAATGGAGCGCGCTGCAGGCCCTGCAGGGCGCCTGGCTCGCGCGGGCGCAGCTCGATCAGGCGCTCCGCGCCGGACAGCCCTGACTCCCCTTCCCGGCCATGAAACCTCGCACTCGCCTGCGGCTGATCGGATGCATCCTGCTCGCCCTCGAAGCCGGCCTCATCGGCTGGCAGTGGCACGCCCGCCGCGACGAAGCCGCCCGCAGGGCGCAGGAGGCCGAGGCCGCCCGCTTCCGCGCCACGACTGAGCGCTCCCGTGAAACCCAGGAGCGCGCCCGCGCCCAGGCCTCCGCGGCGGCCGGCGCGAAGGCCCGTGGACAACCGACGCCCGGCTCGTTTGCGGCGCGTTTCAGCCAGGCGCTGAAAAATCCGGCTTTCCTGCGCCAGCTTGCGACGGTCCAGGCCGCGATGATCGCCGAGCACTATGGCCCATTGCTGGATCGGCTGCAGCTGCGTCCCGAAGTCCGCGAGCGATTCACCGCCCTGTTGGCGGAGAAGCAGCTGGCGAAGACCGATGCGGAAGCGGCGGCCAACGACCTCGTGGGCACCGGGCTGATGATCCCCGCCATCACCGCCGCCCAACAGGACGTCAACGCCCAGATTCAGCAGGTCCTCGGCCCGACGGCCTATCAGGCCTACTATGATTTCGAAATGACAGACGGCCTGCGCACCACCGTCCACCGGCTGCAGGACGCATTGCGCTATTCCGACAACCCCATGTCCGATGGGCAGGCGGAATCGCTGGTCAGCGCGCTGGACCAGGTGACGCCTCCGGAGGAACGCGGCGGCATCGCGAAGTTCACCGGGGCGAGCGTGGAGGTGGCTGCCGGGCTGGTCAGCCAGGCCTTCAGCGCGCCGCTGCCCGACCAGGCGACGCAGGTGGCGCGCACCGTTCTCTCCTCGCCGCAGCGATCGCAGCTGGAGGCGCTCATCCGCCAGCAGCAGGAGGAATTGCTACTGCGGTCGCAGACCCTCGCCGCGCTTCACGCCGCCACCGCTGCGCCCTAGCTCTCCGCTCTCATGCCCCCCGCCTCTCCCGCCGCTCCCGTCGATCCGCATGTCTTTCTCGCGGGCCGGCCCCCGATCGCCGAATTCATCCACTTCATGCGAAAATCCCCGGACGGCGTGCGGCCGGACGGTCTGGAGTCCTCGCTGGCGGAGGAATGGCGGGAAGCCAATGATCACCTGCGCAGCCTCGAGGCATTGGAGGCGGGCTGGGCCGACGCGCCCCGCACCGATCCGCTGCCCCCTGAATTGCGGCCCTATGCCGACCAGCTGGAGGCCGATCCGGCGTTCCGCCAGACTCATGGCTACGTCCCCACGGAAATCCGGATGGTCGAACTCGACCGGCTGGTGGTTTCCCAGAAGCAGATTAATCTGACCCAGGTCGGCATCATCCGGGAGGAACTCGGGCCTGAGCCTGCCCCGGAGGCCATCGCGCGGATAGCCTTGGGGCTATCGCGCTATGCTCCGCCGGTGCGGCTGATCCAAAGCCACGACGTCTTCACCTTCACCTGCGATTCGCGCGACTTTCGATTTCTGGAGCCGATCGTGCTCCTGCCGGACCAGCTGGCCGGATCCTTCCGGGGCGTCCCGGCGCGCTGCGTGGCCCTGGCCGTGGGCTTCAGCCCAAATTGCCTCGGGGCCATCCAGGCGGAACAGCGGTTGATTCTCGTCAATGGCAGCCATCGGGCCTACGCCCTGCGCGAACTTGGGATCACCCGGGTGCCCTGTGTCATCCAGAAGACCACCCGGCCGGAGGAATTCGAATTGATCGGCCACAAGGAGATCAGCCAGCGATCGGAGCTCTACCTGAGGAATCCCCGGCCGCCCTTGCTGAAGGACTACTTCGACTCACGGCTGCGCCGCATCGTGCCGGTGGCGAGCGCGAAGCGGCTGATCCGCATCCAGCTTCGAATCGACCAGAGCGATGTACCCAAACTTTGAATTGCCCCTGATCTCGATGCCGCATCTTCCGGCCGACCTGCCTGCCCGCACCGCCGGCGCGCTTCGCCGCCAGTATGTGCGCGGCAAGCTGGCGGAAGATGCCGCACTCTCCGTCCTGCGCCGGAACCCGGGCGCGCGGCTCAGCTCCCTCGCGCATGGGGTTCTCGCGCGCGTGCATCGCGACGCCCTCGCCTCGCTTCCGCGGCAATTTCGGGACACGCCCCCGGCCGGTGATCGACGACTCCGGCTCGGGGTGCCCCAGGGCACGACGCTCGTAACACCCTATGATCCCACCTGGGCGGACCTTTATGAGTTCGAGGCGGCCCAGCTCCGCCAATGGCTTGGCCCGCGCCTCGCAGCCGTGCATCACATCGGCAGCACGGCGGTCCCGGGCCTGGCGGCGAAGCCCATCATCGACCTCGCCGTGGGGCTGGTTCCCGCCCGCGACGGCTCCGAGCGGATGCAGGCGGCCCGCCACCTGGAGCGGATCGGCTACCGCTTCCTGGGCGACCGGCGCGGCCTCGGCGGCTACTTCCTCGAGAAAGGTCCCGCCCCATTGCGGACCCATGCGGTCCAACTCCACGTGGCCGACAGCCCGGAGTTGCGCCGGCTCCTGCGCTTTCGCGCGGCGCTGCGCGAGATTCCCGCTTTGGCGGCCGAATATGCCGCAATCAAGCGGGGCCTGGCCGCGACGGTGGGCGACGACCGGCGCCTCTACCTGTGGTACAAGGCCCATTGGGTGAATGGCCTGCTCCTCGGACGCACCGATCCTCATGCCTGGGGCGAGTGGCTCCTGGCCCAGGATCCGCCGTCCTATTACCGAATGCACCTGCGCCGCCGCGCGCGCCTCCCCGCCGGCGCCTCGCCATGAGCGCTCCCGACCTTGCCAGCGCAGTCTCGCGGTGGGCTCATCGCACTCCAACCGTCAAGGCCGCGATTCTTGTCGGCTCGCGCGCCCATCCCCCGGGAGATTCCCTCGTCGCTGCCGCCACGGATTCCGACTGGGATATCCAGCTGGTCGTCGGGAGTCCCGCGGCATTCCACCAACCGGAGTGGGCCGAGGGGCTCGGCGTCGGGCGCCCACGGGCCTATGTGGTGCGCAAGGCCCTCTGGTCCGGGGGACTGAAGATCAATCTTGCGCTGGCCGAAGCCGACCTGGATGTGATGGTGCTACCGGCGCGCCCGCTGCGGCGGCTGCATTGGCTCAGCGTCCT
The DNA here is from genome assembly GCA_903916755.1 of uncultured Opitutaceae bacterium. Classification (GTDB taxonomy): domain Bacteria; phylum Verrucomicrobiota; class Verrucomicrobiia; order Opitutales; family Opitutaceae; genus Palsa-1447. Next base: position 23,144 of record CAIWXW010000080.1, read on the forward strand.
GGGCTGTCACCGCCACGAAGGGCGGACGCGGAACTCGCTCCAGCTGCTGGCCTATGCCATCCGGCCGCACTGGCAGTTCCTGAAGGGCGAGACATGGCTGGGGCCGCTCTATGCCCGCGCGGCCACCCTGCCGGATCCCGCATTGAGCGACCGCGCGATCCGCCAGCTGGTGGCGGGCTTCTGGTACGATCATCGCTGGGTGCTGCGGAAAATCGCCCGGGGCGAGCTGGTCGCCGCCCAGCGCGCGCTGCATCTGGAGCTGGCCGAGGTTAATTTCCGCCTGCGGCACACCCTGCGGCTCCGCCGCGGCCAGCCCTCCTTCGAGGGCGCCCGGCGGCTGGAGCAGCTGGCCGGCCCGGCGGAACGCGCGGCCATGACGCTGGACGCCCGCTGCGCGCCGGAAGCATTGGCCGCGGCGGCTGAGCGGGCCGCGCTCACCTGCCGGCAACTCGCGGATGAACTGCTTGGCCCGGCGTCAGCGCCAACCCGCTTGGATTCCCCTTTCCACGCCATACCGGCGCGGGAGCAAAAACAGGAAACGGCATGAACAACCAAATGATAGTGCTATGCGACGAGGACCTTGAGGAGATCCATGGGGGCGACGTCGCCTCCATGGTGGCCGCGGCCATCGTCGGCTATGTCGTCAATGCGGTCATCAACGACATCCCGGCCGCGGCTTCGGCGGCCTACAATGCGATGTCGGCCATGAACGCCGCGCTGGGACCGCCCGGGGGCTACAACCCCTACAGCAATCCCATCAACTGCGAGTACGGCGGCTTCTACTGAAGGGCCCGCCGGATAACGGCGCGCCCGCTCCCTACCCCTGGGCGGGCGCGCTCACTCTTCGCTTTGGAGCGCCGCGACCACCGAGAAGTCCTCCAGGGTCGTTGTATCTCCTTTAACGATACCTCCAGCCGCCAGCTCCTTCAGGATCCGGCGCATGATCTTGCCGCTGCGGGTCTTGGGCAGCCCGGCCGCGAAACGCACCTCGTCCGGCCGCGCCAGGGCGCCGATTTCCCGGGCGACGTGCGCGCGGAGCTGGTCCTTCAGTTCAGCGGACTCCGTGACGCTGTTCTTGACCGTCACGAAGCAGACCAAGGCCTGGCCCTTCAGCTCGTCCGGACGCCCGACCACCGCGGCCTCCGCCACGGAGGGATGGGAAACCAGGGCGCTCTCGACCTCGGCCGTGCCGATCCGGTGGCCGGAGACGTTGAGCACGTCGTCGATCCGGCCGACCACCCAGAGGTAGCCGTCGGCGTCAAACCGGGCGCCGTCGCCCGCGAAATAATAGCCGGGAAGCTCGCTCCAGTAGGCCTGCTTGAAGCGCTCGTCGTCGCCCCAAAGCGTCCGCAGCATCGACGGCCAGGGCTGGGCGAGGAAGAGCTTGCCGCCGCCGCCGCGCGGCACCTCCTTGCCCTCCTCGTCGAGGACCTTGGGCACGACCCCGAAAAACGGGCGGCCGCAGGAGCCCGGCTTGGTCGGCGTGATGCCGGGCAGCGGGGTGACCATGATGGCGCCGGTCTCCGTCTGCCACCACGTGTCGACGATCGGGCACTTCTTCTTGCCGATCATGGTGTGGTACCACATCCACGCCTCCGGATTGATCGGCTCGCCCACCGAGCCGAGGAGCCGGAGGGACTTGAGGCTGTGGCGCTTCACGTAGTCGTCCCCCGAGCGCATGAACGAGCGGATCGCGGTCGGCGCGGTGTAGAAGACGGTGACGGCGTGGCGGTCGATGATTTGCCAGAACCGGTCGGGCTCCGGGTGGTTGGGCGCGCCCTCGTACATCATCACGGTCGCTCCGCAGGCGAGCGGCCCATAGACGACATAGCTGTGCCCGGTGATCCAGCCGACGTCCGCCGTGCAGAAATAAACGTCCTCGTCCTTCAGGTCGAAGACGTAGTGGCAGGTCATCGCGGTGCCGAGCAGGTAGCCGCCCGTGGTGTGCAGGACCCCCTTCGGCTTGCCGGTCGAGCCGCTGGTGTAGAGAATGAAGAGCGGATGCTCGCTGTCGAAGGCCTTGGCCCGGTGTTCGATCGGCTGGCCCGCCACCACTTCGTGCCACCAGCGGTCGCGGCCCGCCTCCATCGGCACCTCCTGGCCGGTGCGCTTGAGCACGATGACGCGCTCGACCGTCGGGGCACCCGACTGGAGCGCGCGGTCCACGTTGGCCTTCAGCTCGACAATCTTGCCGCGGCGCCAGCCGCCGTCAGCGGTGATGACGACGCGCGCCTGGCAGTCGTTGACGCGTTCCTTGATCGCCTCGCTCGAAAAGCCGCCGAAAATGACGGTGTGGATGACGCCGAGGCGCGCGCAGGCCAGCATCGCCACCGCCGCCTCCGGGACCATCGGCATGTAGATCGCGGCGCGGTCCCCCTTGCCGAGGCCCAGGGCCGTCAGGGCGTTGGCGAATTGGCAGACCTGCTGGTGCAGCTGCCGATAGGTGATGGTGCGGATATCGCCCGGCTCGCCCTCGAAAATAATCGCGGCCTTGTTGGCCCGCGCCGTGAGCAGGTGGCGATCGATGCAGTTCTCGGCGGCATTGAGCTGCCCCCCTTGGAACCACTTGGCATGCGGCAACTTCCACTGCAGGACCTTGGTGAAGGCCCGGCGCCAGACGAGGCGGGCCTTCGCTTCCCGTCCCCAGAACTTTTCTGGGGAGTTGACAGATTCGCTGTAGAGCCTCTTATAGGTCGTCTCACTCCCAAGGTTGGCTTGGGCTTTGAACTCGGCCGAAGGCCTGAATACCCGGTGCTCCCGGGAAAATGAGGTAATCGTCTGGTCGGTCACGTTCGTGGCTGATTGCGGGGTTAAAAGTGCGTTACCGCGTCACTTATTCCGCCAAGAGTTTCAAGCGTCAAGCGCAGTGGGTGCTATTGTTC
>CAIWXW010000081.1 GCA_903916755.1 uncultured Opitutaceae bacterium
CTTCAGGGCCTCCAAGCCAACCCGCGCTTTCAGATCGGGGCTGTGCTGACGTCTTTTCTGCGACATGTGGATCGTTCCTTTTGTTTGGGATTAACGATCCGGCCTGTCCAGCTTTCGGGGTCCACCTCACGGACGCTTACTTTATGGTGGCCAACGTTGCTGTTTCACCGTTCGCCTTCGCGAACTGTTCGAGCGCCTCGTAGGTGTGAGCGGCGGTGTGAAATGAATCTTCTTCCGGTGGAATGAAAGTGCTCAGAGGGTCGGTGGATTTTCTTCCCAATTCCAAATAGAAGTATCTGCTTCGGGTCGCGGGGATGTTCTTCCCACCGGGAGCGTTCTTCGGATCGGCGGCGGCCGGTTTGTTGAGGGCGGCGATCGGGCCAAAGATGGCGGGCGATGAAACCGTTTGGCCGGCGCAAGTGTGTGAGCTGCAAGAAACTCTTTGTGCCTGACGCGCGGAATCGGCGCCACCAGCGCTGCTGCGGAAAGGTGAGTTGCCGCCAGGAGCGGAAGGCGACGTCGGACCGCCGGTGGCGGGCCAAGCCCGAGAACCGGAAGTATTGGAGCGGGCCGGAAAACGCCGCCCGCGCGCGGGCGTGGCAGAAGGAGCATCCCGGGTACTACAAAGGGCGGAAAAAAAAGGCCCCAGTCTTACAAGTCGTCTGCGCGACGGAAGCTGTTGGCTGCGAGGATGATAACCCGAAAGTCTTACAAGACGTCTGGCGAATGCAATCACCTCTGCTGCTGGGACTTATCTCACAAATTACCGGAACGGTCTTACGCACCGACATGGCCCAGATCACGGGGCAACTGATAGCGAACGGGCGGGCCCTGGTGGGTCCGAACCATTGAAAGAAACCATGTTGATCCAAAAGAGAATCCTCTGTGCGGAGCGGGTGCGCCGGGTGCCCGTTTCGTTCAGTTAACCCATCCTCGCTTCCTGACCATGTCCCCAATCTTTGAACTAGACCCGAAAATTGGAGGCGCGGGTCGGAATCGAACCGACGCATAGAGGTTTTGCAGACCTCGGCCTTACCACTTGGCAACCGCGCCTTAATGACACTCGGACGAGTGAAATGAGGAAGGGGTAAGTACGCTCCGAAAGGGGGGAGAGACAAGCAATTTCGCCTGGTCCCCGGAGCCAGCGGCGGACAACTGGGCGAATGGCACCTGGCGGGCCCCCTGCTGGGATCGCGGCGCAATCCCGGCGAAAAAGTTGTCGTCTGGGTAAATGGTCGGATTCTCGAAATTGTGCCGGTGGCCCGCGCGAAAAGGCGCAAGCTAGGTGATTGGATGGAGCGTGTGACTACTCCCGAGTTTGTGACCGTGGTGCCCGTGGATCAGCGGATCGCGATCAGAATCAGCACAGCTTCCCGGGGGATTCCACCGCGACCCCGCGGATCGCATGATTGTCGCCACCGCGCGCATCAACGGGCTGACGTTTCTGACCAAGGACCAATCTATCCGGGACTGCGCGCACGTCCGGGCGATCTAGAATTGAGCGTCGGCCAGAGCAGAAACCCCCGCACGCGTTCAGAGCTGGACGCGCCTGATCCTGGGCCGGCGGCTTTAACGGGTGGGGTCTAAGGAAATATCCAGCCCGCGCAACGAACGTCGCGGCTACTTCAGCAGCTCCGCCAGGGTCGGCTTCACCGCCTCGGCCCAGATCACGTAGCCCTTCTCGTTCGGGTGGAGCTTGTCGGCCATGATGTCGGCCTGCAGCACGCCGTTGGCGTCCAGGAACTTGGCCCCGATGTCGCGGTAGAACACGTGCTGGCCGTCGTCCAACCGCGCGATGATCGGGTTCACGGCGAGGACCACCTTGCGGATCAGGTCCTCGGGATAGCCGCGGGGGAAGATGCCGAGGAGGAGGATCTTCGCGTCCGGGAAGTCCTTCCGCAGTTCCAGGACGATCGCGCCCACGCCCTCGGCGATTTCCGCCGACGAGCACATGGCGGAGGCGTTGTTGGTGCCGATCATCAGCATGATCGCCTTGGGCTGGAAGCCCTGGCCCTCGCCGTCGCGCAGCCGGTAGAGGACGCCCTGGGTGGTGTCGCCGGAGATCCCGAAGTTGGCGGTCTTGATGCCGCCATAGTACTGGTCGAAGACCTTCTTGCCGGCGCGCGGCGGATTGTCGACGCCCTCCGGGCCGCTGTTGCGCCAGAAGTCGGTGATCGAGTCGCCCATGAAGAGGAGGTCGATGCCGCCCTGCTTCGCGCGGGCGACGTTGTTGGCGTGCTTGGTCCGGAAGCCGGGCAGGAGATAGGGTACGACGCAGGGGTTGACCCGCGGCGGGCGGACGGCGAGGAGGTCGGGGTATTTGGCGAGGAGGGCCTGCGTGGCTGGGTCCGCCTGGGCCTGGAAGCGCTTCAGGGCGTCCGATGCCTGGGCGACGTCGGCGGGCGACGGCCGCTGGATCGCGACGACGTCGGGCACCGGCATGGGGGTGGCCGGGACCTGCGCATGCAGCGCGATGGCACCAAGAAAAAGCCCGATCGAGAGGCGGGTGAAGAGGGCAGGGGTATGCATAGAAACGTTCTTTCCTGGGTCCATACTCGAGGCAACCTGATTGTAGCCGTTGACATTAACATGAACATCAACATGATCTATGGCGTGAGAAGTATCACCATGGTCGAGTTTCGCACTCATTCCGAACGCATTGTTCGAGACTTAAAGCGCGGTGAAAGGATGATGCTGAGCTATCGAGGAGAACCTCTGGCGGAGCTCGTTCCGGCTTCTGCGAAGGGAAAGATGTCTCCGCTCGAGGCCTTGAAAGGCGTACAGGCGCTGATCGCGCAAGATCCCGATTACACGAGAAAGACTGAGATATACGCCCGCCAGCTGCGAGAAGACCAAAAGGCTTGGGGTGAGAGCAGTCCTTCGTGATTCATCTCGACGCCAACTATCTCATCTTGGGCGGCAATACTTCCGCCGTGGAGGGCACGAACTTGCTGCGCTGGGTCGGCCAAGGCGAAGCCTTGAGCACGAGCTCGGTGGCGTGGATGGAATTTGTGACCGGTCCAGCCACGCCTGGGGTAGTCGAATTTATGTTACGAATCGTCGAGGAGCGGGTCATCCCGGTGGGGCGTGATGAAGCCGAGCTGGCTGCGCTGCTTTTCAATGATGCGGGTCGAAAACGTCCCGCGCGCTACGATTGCATGATTGCCGCCACGGCAATCCGTAGCGGAGCTCGATTGGCGACCACCCATCTTGCCGATTTCCGCGCCTTTGCCCCTCGAGGTCTCGAACTGGCCTAGACCGGCCGAAAATCGCCCGCGATCTGCGCGGCTTTTTGCCCTCGCGCTCCGGCCTCCCGCGCGCACCCGGTCCAGCCCGCGAGGGCCGTCTTCACGTCCGGGCAATCTTGCTATGGTGGGGATATGCCGAAAGTCCCCCGCCGGTTCCTGGTCGCCCGCTTCATCGCCGCGCAGCGCGAGCGAACGGCCCAGGACCTCTTTTTGAAGCCCGCGACCCAGTACCGGCGGGAGATTGCCCTCAAGGCCCTGGTGAAAACCTGGCCGGGCCTGGGTGAGAGCGATGTGCGCCGGATCACCCTGGCCGACTGTCAGCGTTGGAGCCGAACGGCCCTGCAAAAGGGCACGGGCTTTGTCGCGCCCAAGGCCCGGACCGTGCGGGTGGGCATGTCCGCCTCATCCTTCAACAAGTGCATCGATGCGATCCGCGCGATTTTCGATCTCGCCTGCGAACAGGGCGCGATCGCGGAAAATCCCGCGCGCGGGCTCCGCAAAGCGCCGGTGCGCCGCAAGCACCTCGAGCTGCCCTCCGTCGCCCAGTTCCAGCAGCTCGTCGAGCGGATCGCCTCCGCCGGCGCCCGGCAGTCGCTTGACTGCGCGGACATGGTGCGGCTCCTGGCCTACTCCGGGGCGCGGCTCAAGGAGGCCACCGCGCTCCGCTGGCGCGACATCGACCGCGGCCGCAGCCGGCTCGCGATCGCCGGGACCAAGTCGGAATCGAGCGACCGGTTCATCCCTCTCTTCCCCCCGCTCGACGCCCTCCTCCACGAAATGCGCCGGCGGCAGGGCGCGGGCTCCCTCGATGCCCGCATCCTGCGCGTCCGCGAATGCCGCGGCGCCCTGCGCTCGGCCTGCCGCGCCCTCGGGATCAAGCGGCTCACCCATCATGACCTGCGGCACCTCTTCGCCACCTGCTGCATCGAGGCCGGCGTCGACATCCCGACCGTGTCGCGCTGGCTCGGCCACGCGGATGGGGGCACGCTGGCCATGAAGACCTACGGGCATCTCCGGCAGGAGCACAGCCAGGCGCAGGCGGCCAAGGTGCTGTTCGAGCCGCCGGAGCCCTACGGCGATGGCGGCAGCCGTGCCAGGAGGCGGCGCGCCACGTCGTCGGATGGACGCAGCCGCAGATCCGCCTCGAGTTCCGCGCGGGCCTCGCGTTCGCGGCCCGGTTCCCGCAGGAGGGCCGTCGCGAGGTTGAAATGGGCGTCGGCATAGTCGGGACTGAGCCGGACCGCCTCCGCATACTCGGCGATCGCCTGGTCGAGGTGTCCCGGCTGATTCAGCCAGGCGCTGCCCAAGTTGTTGTGGGCCTCCGCGAACTGCGGATTGAGGCGCAGGGCGATCCGGTACTCGGCCACGGCCGCGTCCATGTGGCCGGGCAGCATGTACCAGGCGTTGCCAAGGTCGTTGTGGGCCTGCGGCAGGTTGGGATCGAGCTTGATGGCAGCCTGGTATTCCGCCGCGGCGTCCTGCATCCGGCCCGGCGTGACGTACCAGATGTTGCCCAGGTTGTTGTGGGCCTCGGCCAGCTTGGGATTGAACCGGAGGGCGGTCTGGTATTCCCGGGTCGCGGCCGCCGTCTGACCCTCGCGCAAAAGGATGTCGCCCAGATTGTTGTGGGCGTCGGCGTAGGTCGGCTGCAGGCGGAGGGCGGCCTCAAACTCCGCCTGTGCCTCGGCGAGGTGCCCGGGCAGGCGCGCCCAGGCGCTCGCGAGGTGATTGCGGGCGCGGGCGTTGCCGGGAACCTTCGCCACGGTATCGGACCAGATGCCCTGCTCGCTCCGGTAGACCTCATTGCGGGTGGCGGCGGCGGCGCCCAGGCCGAGGGCGGCGATGCCGCCGACCACGAGGACCCAGCGGCCGCCGGCACGGTAGCCCGCGAGCACGACCAGGGCGATGACGCCGGCGAGCGGAAGGTAGAGGCGGCTTTCGGCGACCGGCTGGGCGACGACCGGCACGACGCTCGAGGAAGGCGCCAGGATCAGGAAGAACCAGGCGGCCGCAAACCCGGCGGCGGGCAGCCGCCGCAGGGCGGCCAGAGTGAGGGCGAGGAGCGCCAGCACGAGCGCGCACTGCGGCCAGACGTCGGCCAGGTGCCGCGGTTCGAAGACGCCGTAGTCAAAGACCAGCGGGTGGGGCCAGAAGGCCAGCCGTAGGTAGGTGCAGAGGGCCGGGCCTTCGGCCAACGCGTACGCCCAAGCGGAGACACCCGGAATGTAACCGACGCCGCGCTGGCGCAGGCTGGCCAGCAGCAGGGCCAGCGGGATCCAGGTCGTCGCCAGCGCGAGGTAGAACCCGCGGTGCCGGCGCCAGGCCGAGGCGCAACTCCCGGAGACGAACGTGCGGTCATAGAGCAGCACGGCGAGGGGGGCGGTCACGATGACCTCCTTCGTGCCGACCCCGATGAGGCAGGCCAGAAAGGCGAGACCCCACCAGCCCCGGCGGCCGCCGGGCGATGTCGCCGCCACCCCCCGGATGAATCCATAGAGCGTCAGCAGATAGCAGAGGCCCATCAGCGACTCGGACCGTTGTGAGAGGTAGGTGACAGATTCAGTCTGGGCGGGATGCCAGGCCCAGAGGGCGCTGATGACCAGGGCGAGCGGGTTGGCGGCGGCACCGAAGGCGGGGGCGAGCGCGGGACACCGCAGGGTCTGGCGGACCAGCGCGAAGAGCGTCCAGGCGGCGAAGACATGGATCAGCAGGTTGACCGCGTGGTAACCGGCCACGGCCGTGCCGCCGGCGGCGAAGTTGAGGGCATAGGTAAGGCTGAGGAAGGGCCGGCCGCCGGTGCCCGCCCCCACCGGCGGGAACAGCGCCTGACGGATCGCAGAGAGGCTTGCGAAGGAGGGCGGACGCGAGCCGATCCAGACGCGATCGTCCAGGAGCTGGGGCACCGCGAAGGTGCGGGCGTAGATCGCGATAGTCCCACCGGCGAGAATGAGGCGGGCGGCCAGCCCCGAGCCCGCCCCGTCGCCAGGGCGGGTGGAAGGGGAGGGCGGCGCGCGGCGGCTCATGGGTGGGTTCCAAAGCTATGCCGGCTCCGAAGCCCACTCAATCCCGGACCCGCGCGGAGGAGCCCCGCCTTGCTCAGTAGAACGGCCGGAAGGCGCCGCCGGTGTCGCCGCTCTTCATCACGCCGTTGTAGCTGACCGAGGCGTTGGCCGTGACGAACGGCTCGCCGAGGTTCACTTTGATTTCCGTGTTCTCGAAGGTCACATCCTTCGCATCCTGCACGAGGAACCCGCGCACCGCCTGGATCTTCACGTTGGTGAAGGTGATCGCATTCGGCATCATTTCCGGCAAGCCGATGATGCGGCCGGCAATCGGCGAGCGCGTCACCGTGAGGTCGCGGACGTGGATGTCGTGGAAGTTCGGTAGGTCCCGGGTCTGGCCGGCCTCGGCCTCGCGCGGGCCCACGTCGGTATCGAGCCCGGCGTTGCCGTTGTAGCGCATGTTGATGTCGAAGGGCCGGCGCACGTTCTTCATCGTGATGTCGTAGTAGAGGAAGTCAGAGACCTCGCCGCCGCCGCCGCGGTAGGACTTGATCCGCAGGCCGTTGTCGGTGCCGTCGAAGGTGCAGTGCCGCACCACGACATGCTTCAGGCCGCCCCGGGTGCCGCTGCCGACGGAGATGCCGTGGCCGTGGAGGCAGGTCAGGTGCTCGACCAGCATGTCCGACGAGCCGGAGTGCAGCGCGACGTCGTCGTCGCCGTTGTCGATCTCGCAGTTGCGGACGACGACGCGATGGCCGGCCGGGTCGATCGCATCGGTGTTGGGCGAGTCGCTCGGGGCGAAGATGCGGATGTTCTCGATCAGGATGTCATCGCCGCTCGGCACCAGGTGGAACATCGGCGAATTGCTGAGCGTGATGCCGTCAATGTGGAGCCGCTTGATGCGGCTGAACGTGACGAGGAAGGGCCGGCTGACCACGGTGCGGCCCGCGGGATAGCGGCGGGCCGCCTTGTCGGACCACAGCCAGAACATTTCGCCGGAGCCGTCGATCGTGCCCTCGCCGGTGATGGCGACGTCCTCGAGGTCGCTGCCGGAGATGAGGGCGGGCACCCGGCCGCGCCCCCCGCGCCCAGCGCGCTCCGCCGTATCAGCTGCGCTGACGTTCGGATCCGGCAGGCCGTATCCGGCAAAGGTGTTGGGGGCCTTGATCATGGCGCCGGGCTCGAGGTGCAGGTCGAGGCGGCTGGTCAGCTTGATCGGCAGGATCTTGTAGGTGCCGGCCGGCACGATCAGGTGGCCGCCGCCCGCCTTGGCGACGGCGGCGATGGCCTTTTCGAAGGCTGCGGTGTCGAAGGCCTTGTAGTCGCCGACGGCGCCGAAGTCCTTCACATTGAACTGGGCGGAGGGGATGGTGGGGAGGGCGGCGACGATCTCGTCGCCGGGCTCGGCGTGGAGGGGGGCCACGGCGGCGTTGAGACTCAGGCAGGCAAGGCCCGCCAGCAGGAAGCTAGGGATGGGTTTCATCGGGGTAAAAAAGGGATGACGGCCGGGAGGCTTGACGCCGCCGTCCCGGGGGGCGTCAACCCTAAGCGCAACACGAGCGGCTTGGGGAGCAGAAAGTCGAGCGAAGTGGGGCGGTGGAACGTGCGTCCGATGGTAACCCGCGCGTGCTTGCAACGTCTCAGGCGGATGTCCTAATGAGTGCGTTCGGAGTCAATGCACTTCAAAGCAGCGGCTCTGGGCGCCACGGCCACATGAAAACCTTCGAGGAACACTACTGCGAGGCGACGGGATGTCCCCCGCACGAGTTTCGCAACCGGGTTTTCTGGCAGTGCCTGCATCGGCACGCCGTGCCGGTGGCGCCGGTCATTCTCCTCTTCAACCGACAGTATTTCGACCTGGACCGCGAACTCCTGGCGGAAGTCCAGAAAGCGGTCCAGATGAACGATGTCTGGGAGGAGGTCCGGCAGTACTTCGTCAGCCCGCGCCATGAAGGCTGGCTGCGCCGCCGGGCCAATATCCGGATCTCGGCGCGGCGGCTGATCAACGTCGCGCGGGAGTACCTGCCGTCGGCCGGCTCGCCTCCCCCGGTCGACCCGGTTCGGACCAGCCAGTACTAGAATCGGGCGGGAACGAGCCTGGTATTGACAGGCCCGGACGAGTTACGCGACCCTCACGACCCTCATTTTACGGCGGTCATAGCTCAGTTGGTTAGAGCACTAGATTGTGAATCTAGGGGTCGCGGGTTCGAGTCCCGTTGGCCGCCCCATTTTAGTTGTTGAAACCCAACAACTAAGTTTTCGGCCGAAGCTAGGTTGCCAGTTGACGTGGCAACCTAAGCATGAATCACGAAAACACGTTTGCCGTCATCCGATACAAAAACCGGAATGGCGTGACCTCATGGCGAGTATCCGGCTGGCTCCGAGGTGTCCGCATCCGGAAGAACTTCAAGACACGAGAAGAGGCCGGCGCCGACAAAGCGGCGATGGAACTCGGCGCGGAGCAAGCCGCCTCCGGCCTGCGTTCCATCTCGACCTACCTGACAATCGAGCAGGTCCGGGAGTCGGAGGCGGCATTTCAACGTCTCGGGAGCCGGTCACGCCCCCTAAGCTTTTATCTCGATTACGCGCTTACGAACTACCGCGACCCGGTAAATGACAAGCCCGTCGTCGAGGCGGCCCGCGAATACCTCGCCCTGCGGGAGCTGGACCACGACCAAGGGCACCTATCGCACCGGCAATTTACCTCGTTCCGGTGCGAGCTGCGGGCTTTGGAAATCACGTTCCGGGGCAAGCTGGTGAGCGAACTCACCGCCGCAGCACTTGTGGAATTCTTCAAGCGAGGCCAGGTCTCGAGAAAATCCTACAACAACCGCCGGGGCCTGATCGGCGCATTCCTCAAATACTGCCTCCAGGTCAAAGACTGGATCGCCGTTAGTCGCCACGCTCTACCGTGCAGTGAAGCCGGACCCGGTGGCGCTGGAGTTTCTCGGACAGGTTGCATGTTTGTCGGCGCTGTCGGATGCGATTCGCGCCAAGCTCAATCCCGAGCCGGTAGATGTTTCGATGGTAATGGAGGACATCGGCGGGGTGCTGGATGCCTCAATTACCGGAGTAACGATGCCGGCGACATCGGGGGCGTTGCTGGATTTGTCCAAGATCGACTTCCAAGCTCTCGCAAAACGCTTCGAACGATCAAAAACTAAGAACACGGACCTTGAGGACCTAAAGGCTGCCATTCGCGCCCAGTTGGAGAAGCTGATTCGCCTGAACAAAACCCGCGCTGACTACGCGGATAAATTCGAGGAATTGATCGAGTCCTACAACCAAGGCAGCCGAAACATCGAGGACCTGTTCAACGAGTTGCTCGCACTTAGCCGGGCCTTGAACGAAGAGCAGCAGCGCCACGCTCGCGAAAACATGAGCGAGGAGGAATTGGCGGTCTTCGATTTATTGACGCGTCCCGGACCCGAACTTTCAGCCGCCGAGCGCGAGGAAGTGAAGAAGGTCGCGCGCCAGTTGCTGGAGCGCCTGAAAACTACGTTGGCACTCGACTGGCGAAAGCAGGCCCAGACGAGGGCGCGAGCACGGATCGCAATCGAGGACGTGCTCGACCAAGGTTTGCCCGACGCCTACACGCCGCCGTTGTATCAGCAAAAATGCGCGGTGCTGTTCGAGCATGTTTATGAAACTGCGGCCTCAGCGTAAGCCACGGCAACCCTCGGTGCCATGACCCTCCTCCTTACCGAAGTCTCCACGGCTGGAATCGCGATGATATTTCACGCGCTCGACCTCCTCCGGGCCCGCCGGAGTGGCCATCGCCCTGCACGGGGC
>CAIWXW010000082.1 GCA_903916755.1 uncultured Opitutaceae bacterium
GGCCTCAAATACATCCATCGCCGCCTGAAGAACGGCGAGGCGTACTTCTTCTTTAACGAGGGCGATACGACCCTGACCCTCAATGCCACTGTCGTCACCAAGGGCACCGCGACCGCGGCGCAGACCTGGGATGGCGCGACCGGGCAGATGGGCGACCTGGCCGGCGCGGCCTTCGCCCCGGGCAAGGCGACCGTGCCCCTCAGCCTGGCTTCCTGGGCTACGGCGCTGGTCGTGATCAGCGACTCCACCGGCCGCTTGGCTTCCAACCCCTAATTGTTCTCAATCCATCCCCTGACCCCCCAGCCCCCTCCCAAGATGACCACAAAATCACCGTTCCCTGCGACCAAAGCCCTTCGGTCCGCCACGCTGCTGCTTGGCGCCGCCCTTGCCCTCCTCGGCTCCCGAGCCGGCGCCCAGACCCCGGCGGCGCAGCCCAGGCGGCCGGCCCGGCAGGCGGGCGGGCTGCTGCCCCCGCTGCAAAAGGAGCTCATCTACGTGTGCCTGCCCGGAACCCTCGAGGGCTCCTGGGACCAGAATGGCAACGGGATCGTCGTCCTGGACGCCACCAACAACTACAGCTTTGTGAAGCGGATCCCCACCTGGAACGTGCCGGCGAGCGCCTGGCCGATGCAGGTTTCGGGCGTCGACGCTAGCCCGGTCACGAACATGATCTATGTCGCGGCCCGCGGCCGGATGTGCGCCATCGACCTGCGGACGGAGAAGATGGTCTGGGACAAGGACTACGATGGCCAGGGCTTCGAGCGCCCCCAGGTCGCCCCGGACGGCTCCTTCCTGTACGTCGGCTCCAACCTGAAGGATTTCTGGTACGTGGTGAACCCGACGAACGGCGAACTGATCACGAAGGTCCGCTCGCCGAAGAGCCCGGACGCGCACAACCTGAACCTGAGCCCCGACGGCAAGCTCGCCTTCATGGCGCCCAACGGGCCGACCATGGGGATCGCGGACACCTCGACCAACAAGCTGATCAAGACGATCACCTTTGCCGACCATATCCGGGTCTTCGTGGTGAACCACGACGCCTCGCTGATCTATTCCAACCTGAACAACCTGCTGGGCTTCGTCATCGCCGACGTGAGGACCGGCAAGGTCATCCAGACGGTGACCATGACCGGCTACGGGTTTCCCGAGAAGTGGTTCGCCCCCAACCGTCCGCGCGTCCCCCACAACTGCCCGAGCCACGGCATCGCGCTGACCCACGACGAGAAGGAGCTCTGGGTCGACGACGGCATGAACAACCTGATCCACATCTTCGACAACACCCAGATGCCGCCGAAGGAAACCGGCGTGATCAAGACCAGCGGCGGCCCCTATTGGATCACCATGAGCGTGGACGGCAAGCGGGCCTACATCTCCTCTGGCGACGTGATCGACGTGAAGACGCACCAGATCGTCGGCAAGCTCCGCGACGAATACGGCCGGACCATGTACAGCGAGAAGTCGCTCGATATGATCTTCCAGGACGGCAAGCTGATCAAGGTGTCGAACCAGTTCGGCAACGGCATGGCGGGCCCGCCCTCGTCGCCGTCCGTTGAGTCGCTCGGCACGGATTGACCCGTCCCGCCTCCGCCCCCGCCTCGCCCGAGGCGGGGGGCGAAGGCATTTGCGAGCACCCGCGGCCTGTGCATAGGTGAGGGCATGGCACGATCCGAGAAACGGGGGAGCGGCGGCAAGGACCAGAAACCCGGGCCCGGCCCGGCTAAGGCCCCGGATGCGGCGGCCGGTCCGGAAGCGGACATCGAGCACCTGTCGGCGCTCCAACTCTGCGACTTCGTCCGGATGCGGCTCCAGTACCAGGGCGCCGACGGACCGGACGTCAGCCTGCTGCGGGACCGGGTGGAAGAGCTCGAGGAAATCCAGGACGAGGCCCGGACGGCCGTCGAGCAGCTGACCGCCGCGGTGGAGAAGCTGCGGGCGCCCGCCCTGCGGCTGGGGACCCTGATCCAGCGGGTGGGGGAGGGCCGGGGCCTGGTGTGCGTCGGCGGGTCCGACTATGTCTGCAACGTGGATCCGGCCCTGCCGGAGGACCGGCTGGCCGCCGGCACCCGGGTGCTGCTCAACGAAGCCTTCGCGGTGACGGATGCCTTCGGCCTGGATAAGAGCGGCCCGGTGGTGAAGATCGCCGAGATTCTTCCCGACGGGCGCCTGCGCGTCGGCCAGGAAACCGGCATTTCCGATGCGGTGGTCATCCGCTCCGCGGCGATCGGCAAGGAGAAGATCAAGGCCGGCACGGAGGTGCGGCTCGACGCCAACCAGCGGGTGGCCGTGGAAATCATCGGAATGGGCAAGCGCCTCGACCGGAGCCTGGCCAACATCGCGCCTCTGCCATGGACGGCGATTGGCGGCCAGGAGGAGGCGGTGCGGGCCATCCGGGACTCGATCGAGCTGCCGCTCCTCCACCAGGATCTCTTCAAGCGCTTCAAGCACAACGTGCCCAAGGGGTTCCTCCTCTATGGGCCGCCCGGCTGCGGCAAGACGCTCCTGGGCAAGGCCACGGCCCACAACCTGCGGGTGCAGATCCGCGAGGCCACGGGGGTGGACCATCCGGAGTTCTTCCTGAGCATCAAGGGCCCCGAGATCCTCAACATGTGGCTCGGCGAGTCCGAGCGGCAGGTGCGGGACCTCTTCGCCCAATGCCGCGAGAAGGCGGCGGAAGGGCATCTGGCGTTTCTCTTCATCGACGAGGCCGAGTCGGTCCTCGGCACCCGCAGCGGGGCGCGCGGGGGCTCGAACATCCTGTCGACTCTGGTGCCGATGTTCTGCACGGAGATGGACGGGCTCGAGGCCCTGAAGAACGTGGTCGTCATCCTGGCGTCGAACCGGGCCGACCTGATCGACCCGGCCATCCTCCGGCCGGGCCGGATCGATCGGAAGATCCGGGTCAAGCGGCCGGACGAGGCCGCGGGCCGGGAAATCTACGGCATCTATCTCACGGACGACCTGCCCCTGGCGGAGCCCCGGCTCGACCTCATCGACGCGGTCGTGCGGGCCCATTACGCCCGGACCGAGGAGAACCGCTTTCTCGAGGTCAGCTATCGCAGCGGCCGCCGCGAGCACCTCTACCGCGGCGACCTGGCGAGCGGCGCCATCATTGCGGCGATCGTCGAGCGGGCCAAGGAGTACGCGATCGGCCGGTCGATCGCCGAGAAGAGGGAGATGCCGATCACCCGGCGGGACCTCCTGGATGCCCTGGCGAAGGAATACCGGGAGAATGACGTCTTCCCGCCCAACGATATCACCGAGGACTGGCTCAAGCTGACCGACTTCAATCCGGAGAACGTGGTGCGGCTGTCGCCCTACAAGGCGGCGCCCCAGGACGGCCGCCCCAGCGGCACGGCGGTCTGACCATGGAGATCCAATTCGGGCTGGAGACGGAGATCGGGATCACCCGCGAGCGGTCGGCCGACATCGACGTCGTGGCCGAGTCGATCGCCCTGGTCCGCAGCGCGACGGCCCCCGGGATCCGCCAGCGCTGGGATTACCGGCAGGAGGACCCCCATCAGGACGCGCGCGGCTTCCGGGTGAGCGCCCTGCGGCAGGATACCGACGAGGCGAACTACTTTGCCCAGGACGCCAGCCGCCCGATGAGCTTCTCGGAAATCAAGAGCGACCTGGTCCTGCGCAACGGCGCCCGCTTCTACAACGACCACGCTCACCCGGAATACTGCACCCCGGAGTGCTCGACCCTGCAGGAGCTGGTGGAGCAGGACGCCTCGGGCGATGCCCTCCTGGTCGATTGCGCCCGGCAGGCGGGCGCGGCGGCGGACAATCCCGTCCTGCTGTACAAGAACAACACCGATTTCCGCGGCCACAGCTACGGCTGCCATGAGAACTACCTTCTGCCCCGGTCCCTGCCGTGGGACCGGCTCGCCGCCGGGATGCAGGCCTTCCTGGTGACCCGCCAGGTCTTCGCCGGGGCCGGCAAGTACGGCTGGGAGGACGAGGACCGCTTCGTCCAGGCCGGCTTCCAGCTGGCCCAGCGCAGCGACTTCTTCTCCGAGCTCCAAAGCGTGGACACCATGCAGCGCCGGCCGCTCGTGAATACCCGCGACGAGCCGCACGCCGACCCGGCCAAGTACCGCCGGTTCCACGTCATCATCGGCGACGCCAACCTTTCCCCCTTTGCCACCTGGCTAAAGGTGGGCACTTCGGCCCTCGTCCTGCAGGCCCTGGTCAACGGCGCGCCGGCCGAGCGCGTCCCCCGGCTGGCGGATCCCCTGGCGGCCCTGCCGGCGATTTCCCGGGACCGGCGGTGGAAGTGGCAGCTGCGCACGGCGGGCGGCCGCACGTCGACCGCGCTTGAGGTCCAGCGCAGCTACCTGGAGCTGGTGCGGGAATACGCCCCGCCGGCGGACCCCGGCTGGACACAGCTCGTGGCCGCCTGGGAGGAGATACTGACCGACCTGGAGCGGGACCCGCTTTCCACCGCCGACCGGCTCGATTGGTCCGCCAAATACCGGCTGATCGAGCAGTTCCGGGAGTCGGAAAAGATAGCCGCGGACGATCCCTGGCTGCGCAGCCTCGACCTTTCCTATCACCTGCTGGATCCGGCGCAGGGCCTTTTCTACGGGCTGCTGCAGGCCGGCTCCTTCCGGCTGCCCTTCCCCCGCGAGGCGATCTTCGGGCAACCCCTGCGGCCGCCGGCGAGCACGCGGGCGGCGCTGCGGGGCGGCTGCATCGAGAAGTTCGGGGGCCAGGTCGAGTCGGCCCAGTGGGACGGGATCGTCCTGCGGGACGGGGCGCAGCGGATCGAACTCGACCTCCGCGACGTGTTTTCCCGCGACCGGGTCGAGCTCGGCCGGGCGGCCCTCGCCGCGGCCGCCCGGCCGGCGGACTTGCTCTCCCTGCCGTTTGCAAAAAGGGTCTAGCCCGCCATGATCCGGTGAGCCCTGGCCCCGGCCCCCGCGCCGCGATCCCTCTCCCAACTCAGCCCAACCTAAAAACACCGTGCCCGATCCCATCCAGAAACCACGTGTCGTTCCGCCCGCTCCCGGTGGGGGTGGCGGCGGGGACGGCCCCAAGGAGCCCAAGGTCGACAAGCCCAACACCGACGACCTCCTGAAGCGGATGCGCAAGGTCGATCCCGAGCAGGCGAAGCGTTACCGCCAGCGCACCGGCCAATGAGCGGCGACGGCGATTTTCTCGCGCTGCTGCCCAAGAGCGTCTTTGCGTCGGCCCACGGCGAGGGCAAGGCGGCGGGCCTCGAGGCCACGACGGTCTTCGCCTTCCACTATGCCGACGGAGTGATCATCGCCGGCGACCACCGGGCGACCGCGGGCAACATCGTGTTCTCCGACCGGACCGAGAAGATCCTGGAGCTCGACCGGCATTCCCTGATGGCGATCGCCGGCAGCCCCTCGATCGCGGTCGAGATGGCCCGGACGCTGCAGACCGCCTTCGACTACTACCGCCGCAGCCAGCTGCAGCCGATGAGCCTGGCCGCGAAGATGCGCGCCCTCTCCCGGCTGCTGCACGACAACCTGCCGGCCACCCTGCAGGGGTTCGGCACGGTCGCCCCGATCTTCGTGGGGATCGATCCGGCCACCAGCCGGCCTTCGATCTTTTTCTATGATCCGCTGGGCGCCCAGTTCGAGGGCGTGGCCTATGCGGGCTCCGGCTCCGGCTCGGGCAGCATCAAGAGCGTCCTGCACTTCCTCGAGCAATGGGGCGCCCCGAAGCCCGGCGCGATGACCCTGGCCCAGGCGGTCGTGCTGGCCAACCGGCTGCTGATGACCGCGGCGGAGTTCGACACCGCCACGGGCGGGGTCGACCCGCTCCGCAATGATTTTGCGACGATTAAGCTGCTCAGTGCGGCGGGCGTGCGGACCTTGTCCATCGCCGAGCAGGCCCAATTCTGGCGGGAGACCACGCTATGACGACCGACGAACCGTACCGGTGGCTCGACGCCATTGCGAACCGCCGCGAGTACATCCGCGACC
>CAIWXW010000083.1 GCA_903916755.1 uncultured Opitutaceae bacterium
ATCCAGGCCGAGGCGGCGCCCAAGGCCTCCAGCCGCCTGCATCGCGGGATGCGGCGGTAGGAGCGGGCGCGCGGCCTAGTGGTCGCTGTTGACGAGGCGGAACGCCAGCGCGGCCACCAGCGCCCCGCCGAATTCGCCGACCAGGAACAGCCAGAAGTTGCTCCAGCTCGACAGGCCCATCAGGGTGATACCGGTCGCGACCGCCGGGTTGAACGCCCCGCCGGAAATCCCGCCGACCGCGAAGGCGCCGGTCATGACCGTCATGCCGATCGCGAGTCCGTAGAAGGAATTGTCCTTGGTGCCCTTGGCCGTCGCGGTGTTGAGGACGACCCAGGCCAGGGCGAAGGTGAAGAGGAATTCCGCCACCAGCGCCGCCTTGACGCCGATCGGCAGCAGCTGCGCCGAGCCCGGCACCTTGAAGAAGCGGATCAGCCAGGCGGCGACGAAGGCCGCCAGGATCTGCGCAATCCAGTAGGGGATCACGTCGCGCTTGGGGCAGTGGCCGCGGAGCCAGACCGCGAATGTCACGGCCGGGTTGAAATGGCCGCCCGAAATATGGCCGCCGGCGAAGACCATCACCATCAGCGAGGCGCCAATGGCGAGCGGGGCCAGCGCGCCGGCGCCGGGGGTGATGACCGTGCTGCCGACGGTGAAGACGAGGAAGAAAGTGCCGATAAATTCGACGAGGTATTTTTTCATGGAAGAGGGGCGGAGCGGGGGGCGGCCCTTTCGGGCGGAGCGGGACAGGCTTGAGGCCGACCCCGGGGGAAGACAACGTGATTCCAATGAAACTCGACCTGCCGGCCGGAACCTTTGCCGGCTACATCTTCGACCTCGACGGGACCCTGATTGATTCCATGCCGCTCCATTACCGGGCCTGGGATGCCGCGATGCGGCGCTTCGGACTGGATCGTCCGCTCGACGAGGACATGTTCTACGGCCTGGGCGGGGTGCCGACCCGGCAGGTGGCCGAAATCATGGGCGCGCACTACGGCCTGAAGCTCAATGCGGATCAGGTCATGACGGCCAAGGAGGAGCTTTACCTGAAGGACATGGAGGCGGTGCGGGTCATCGAGCCGGTGGCCGCGATCGCGCGCCGCGTGGCGGCGGAGGGATTCCCGGTCGCGATCGTCACCGGCGGCACGCCCGACGTGGTCGAGCCGGCCCTGCGGGCCGCGGGCCTCAAGGCCATCTTCAGCCTGGTGATCACCCCCCTCGACGTGCCGCCCGGCCGCGGCAAGCCGGCGCCGGACATGTTCCTGCTGGCGGCCCAGCGGATGCAGTTGGACCCGAAGGACTGCCTGGTCTTCGAGGACGCCGAACCCGGCCTGGCGGCGGCGCGCGCGGCCGGCATGCAGGTGGTGCACGTCCCGAGCCGGCGGGTGAAGGCGTAGGGTCCCCTCAATCCGGCGCCTGCGGTTGCGCCGGAGTTGGGCCGGGGTTATGGTCCCGCGATGAAATCCCTGCTGTCCCTGGCAGTCTGGGGGACCCTCTGCTCCCTGGCCTGGGCGCAGAACGCGGCGACGACGCCCACGCCCGCATCCCCTCCGCCGGCGGTCGCGCCCGCGCCGTCCAACTGGATCTTCTCCTTGCTCCCGGCCTCGCTGCAGAAGAACCCCCGGCTCAATTACACCGTGATGACCGAGAAGACCGACGCGGGCAAGAGGCTGGCGCCGGTGTCCCCCGGCCAACCGGCCTACTATGTCGCCTTCAGCGCCGGCTTCCGCGAGATCGGCGACACCTACTACGGCGAGAAGACGCTCACGCCGGACACCGTGGAGAAGATCCTCGCGAAATCGCTCGCGACCACCGGCTACCTTCCGGCCGACGCGGCTCATCCGCCCACGCTGCTCATCATCTACAGCTGGGGCGCGCACAACCGCGTCTCGGAGACCGAGTCCCAGGTGGAGGTCGAGGCCAACCTCCTCGACAGCGCCGCCCTGGTGGGCGGGGAACGCTTCGCGCGCAAGCTCAGCAAGATGGTCCTGCAGACCGATGAGATGGCCGGGCCCCGCCAGCTGGTGGATTTCGCCAACCCGATCAACCTCTACCGCGACAGCGGCTATAAGCACAATGCCATGCTCGATCAGGCGGTGGGCGACCTGTACTTCGTCGTCGCCTCGGCCTACGACTACCAGACCGCCGCGGCCAACCAGCGCACGCTGCTCTGGCGCAGCCGGATGACAGTGAGCTCCGCCGGCGTCTCGCAGGAGCAGACCCTGCCCGCCCTGATCATCAGCGCGGCCCCCTATTTCGGCCGGGACATGCAGGAGCCCGAGGTCTTCAACCAGCGGCGCGAGGGTCACGTGAACGTCGGGCCGATCCGGGTCATGGATGTCGGCCGGACGCCCGCCCAGCCGCCGACGCCCGATCCGCCGCGCTAGGGACCCGGCTGCTTTCGGGCTTCGCCGGGGCGGCAAATCCTGTTCCAGTGGCAGGATGAAACTCGAATCGCTGGCCCGCCCGACCGTCCTGCGGCAGCCCGTCTATGAGCCGGGCAAGCCGATCGAGACGGTGGCCCGGGAGCTGGGCCTCGATCCGGCGGGCATCGTCAAGCTGGCGTCGAACGAGAATCCGTTCGGACCCTCGCCGAAGGCGGTGGCCGCGGCCAAGCGGGCCCTGGAGCAGGGACAGCTGTATCCGGATGGCGGCTGCTTCGCCCTCCGCGCGAAGCTGGCCGAACGCCACCAACTCGCCCCGGAGCAGTTTGTCCCCGGCAACGGCTCGAATGAGATCATCGAGCTGCTCGGCCACGTCTTCCTGGGGCCGGGGGATGAGGTCGTCATGGGCGCCCCGGCCTTCGTGGTCTACAAGCTCGTCACGCTGCTGTTCGGCGCCGTCGCCGTCGAGGTTCCGCTCCGCGATTTCGCGCACGACCTGCCCGCGATGGCGAAGGCGATCACGGACCGCACGAAGCTGGTCTTTGTCGGCACGCCCAACAACCCGACCGGCACCGGCAATCCGGCCGCGGCGCTGCTGGCGTTCGCCCGGGCGCTGCCCGAGCACGTCGTCCTCGTGGTCGACGAGGCCTATGCCGAATACGACCGCCACGCGGCGGACCTGCGGCCGCTGATCGTTGAGGGCCGCCATGTCATCGGGCTGCGCACGTTCTCGAAGATCCACGGGCTGGCCGCGCTGCGCGTGGGCTATGGCTACGGCTCGCGGGAGATGGCGGCGCTCCTCAACCGCGTGCGCCAGCCCTTCAACGTCAACGCCATCGCCCAGGCGGCGGCCGTGGCGGCGCTCGACGACCATGCCTTCGTGGAGCGGTGCATCCGCGACAACCAGGCCGGGCTCGAACGGCTGGCCGCCGGCGCCCGGGCCCTCGGGCTCGAATACGCGCCCAGCGCCGCGAATTTTCTCCTGGTCAAAGTGGGCGATGGCGCCCGCTGGTTCGCCGAGCTGCAGCGCCAGGGTCTGATCGTGCGGCCGCTGCAGCCCTATGGGCTGCCGGCCTGGATCCGGATCACCGTCGGCACCGCCGAGCAGAACGAGCGGCTGCTGGCGGCGATGGCGGTCCTGGCCCGGGGCTGACCCGGCCCGGCCGCTCAGCGCGCCGCCGCGCGCCGGAGGCGGTCGTTGATCGCCTCCGCCAGGCCCGGGCCGCGCGCCGCTTCGACGTGGATCGCGGCAAAGCTGGCGGCATCCAGCCGGCGCAGCATCGAGAAGAGCTGGCGGGCGACGCCCGGCAGCTCGCCCTTGGAATCCAACCAGAAAATGTTTTCGCCCCGCGCGTGGCGCGGGCGCCGCAGGAAGAGCCACGCCTCGTTCCGCGCGCGCCCCGTCGTCGCCCGGTCGGCCAGCCGCGGGTGCAGGATCACTGGCGTTCGGGGACTGTAGTGACGGAGCAGCTGCCCGGGGGCGATCTGCGCCGCCGCCGCGCGGGCCGGCCGCCGCGGCCGGGCGATCGGACGGCCCAGCGCGCGGACCAGCTCACGATGCGAGACAAGGCCGGGACGGAGCAGGCGGGGGCGCCGCGGATCGCGCACGTCGACGATGGTCGACTCCAGGCCGATCCGGGCCGGCCCGCCATCGAGAATGTATCGGATCTTCTGGCCGAGTCCTTCCCGCACATGGCCGGCGGTGGTCGGGCTCACATAGCCGAAGGGGTTGGCGCTCGGGGCGGCCAGCGGGCGACCGGTCAGGCGCAGCAGTTTCCGGAAAAGCGGATGGGCGGAAACGCGCACCGCCACGCTGGGCAATCCGGAGGAGACGATGTCTGGAACCGCCGAGGTCTTCGGCAGGACCAGGGTGAGGGGACCGGGCCAGAAGGCGGCCGCCAGCCGAAGCGCCGCGTCATTTGGGATCGCGACGCGCTTCAGCTCGCGCGCGGATGCGAGGTGAACGATGAGAGGATCGCTGGCCGGACGGCCCTTGGCGGTGAAGATCTTCCGGCAGGCCCGGGCGTTGAACGCGTCCGCCGCCAGTCCGTAGACCGTTTCGGTCGGCACTCCGACCAGCTCGCCCGCGCGGAGGCGCCGGGCGAGGAAGGAAAGCTCTTTTGGCGTGCCGCAGTAGATGCGCGCACCCCGGCGCTTCACGGCGCCAGCAGCATGTTCCGCGAACGCTTCAGCGTGCGGGTGATGGCGCGCTGTTGCTTGGCGGAAAGGCCGGTGTACTTGCGGGGCAGGATCTTACCGGTATCGGTCACGTAACGGCTCATCGCCTGCGGCGTGGTAAACGGCAGTTCGAGGGGCGTCAGGCTCTGCTGGCTCGGTTCGGTGCTCATGGAGATAAGGGGAGGAACGTGAAGGAACGGGAAGGGCCTGTCAACGCCTCACTCGTCTCTTGCCACCCCCCGCCCGGCGGGCCAATTTAGCGCCCCCCAGCGAGGGGCCGTAGCTCAATTGGATAGAGCAGTTCCGTCCTAAGGAAAGGGTTGTGGGTTCAACTCCCGCCGGCCCCACCAACTTCCGCGCCAGCATAAAGTTTATCCTTCGGGATGAGCTTCGCCTCCGTCGTCGGCGATGAACAAGCGGAAGGGTCCGTCGCTGCGGAGGCGCATAAAAACTTGTAACTTGCGATCGCTTGGGCTGCTTCTTGTCCATCACCCCGCTTAGGTCCCCATGAGCGCAGGACGCGGCTGCCCGCGGCTGGGAATTGATGCTGGCCTACGATCCGCTGCCCAACTGGAATATCAAGGTTACGGTCGACCGGGATCAATCCACCCTGGGACGGATCGAGCCCCACCTCAGGGCCTGGCTGGCCGCCCGGATGCCGGTGTGGGTGGCGGCGACCGACCCCGTGCTGGGGCCGTTTTGGACGACCAACAGCGCGGGTAACCTGCCGACCGGGGCGGGCGGCTCCGCGCAGTATTTCCTTAATTCGATCGTTTATGCCGCTGGGTTCAGCACGTTGTTGGCGCAGCAGGGCCACATTGAATCCGACCTCTCCAAATATCACTACACGCTCATCAGTAATTACTTGTTTACTTCGGGCCCCTTCAAAAACTTTGGGTTTGGCGGGGGCCTGCGTTATGAAAGCCCCGCGGCGATCGGCTATCTCGGCGGCCCGCCGGATCCGGCGGCGGGCGGAGCCGTCGACAGCCTGGAGCCCACCAATCCGGTCTATGGGCCGGGGATGTTCCACCAGGACCTCTGGCTCTCCTACAAAACCGGGATCCCGTTCCTTGATCCGCGCATCCGGATGAAAATCCAGTTCAACGTCCGCGACCTGTGGTCGAACGGCGGGCTGTCCGCGGTCGCGATCAATCCCGATGGCAGGCCCTCCGTGTTCCGCGTCGTTCCCCCGCGACAATTCTTCCTGACCACGACTTTCGACTTTTGACGTCGAGGGCGCCCTCCGGTGACCTGTTGGCGAAAGCATGACCGTCCTTGCCATAGGCCTTTCGCTCGTTGGAGGAGTCCTCACCGGACTGTGGTTTGGCCGGCGGGCGCCCAATCATCGGAGGCGCAGCCAGAGCACGATGATCCGCAGCCTGTCGCAGGCGATCGACCAGAGCTATTCGGCGGTCATGATCACCGACCTCGAAAGCAGGATTCAGTACGTCAACGCCGGGCTCTGCCGCCAGATCGGCTACACGGCCGAGGAAATGCTCGGCAAATCCTGGCGCGACTTCCAGCAGCCGGAGACGCCGCCGGAGGTGCTCGCCGAGCTGGTGGCCACGGTGCGCGCGGGCCGGCCCTGGCGGAACGAGTGGTTCAACCGCCGGAAGAACGGCGAAATCTACACGGTGCGCGGCTGCGTCAGCCCGGTGACCGACGACGAGGGCCAGCTGGCCTGCTTCGTCACGATCTTCGAGGACCTCACGGAAACCAAGCGCAACGAGACCGTGCTGCGCGAAGCCCTGGAGCGGGCGGCCGAGGGCGAGCGCGCCAAGAGCCGCTTTCTGGCCACCATGAGCCATGAGATGCGGACGCCGCTCAACGGCATCTCGGGCTTCGCCAGCCTCCTGCGCAGCACCGAGCTCACGCCCGAGCAGGACGAGTTCGTCGAAAACATCCGCACGAGCGGCGAGGCGCTCATCCAGCTGACGGACGACATCCTGGAGCTGGCCC
>CAIWXW010000084.1 GCA_903916755.1 uncultured Opitutaceae bacterium
GGGTCCACGGCGTGGCGGCGGACGCCGCCGCGCTCCGCGCGGCCGGCGTGCCGGCCGGCGCCCTGGTCATCAATGCGACCAGCGCCGGCCTGCGGCCGGAGGACGCCGCCCCGGTCGACCTGGCGGCGCTGCCCCGCCCGGCCGGGGTCTATGACATGATCTACAACCCGCCGCTGACCCCGCTCCTGCGGCAGGCTGCGGCACTGGGCATTCCGGGCGCGAACGGCCGGTCGATGCTCGTCCACCAGGGGGCCAAGGCGCTTGAGATCTGGACCGGGATACCCGCTGCGCGCACGGCCCCCGTGATGGAGCAGGCCGCCGCGGCCGCGACCCGCGCCTGAGATGCTCGCGTCCCTCGCCACGACCGCCGCCGCCCTCCCCTGGTTTCTGCCCACCGCGGCCGGCGTGATCGGGGCCTGCGTCGGCAGTTTCCTCAATGTCCTGATCGTGCGGCTGCCCGCCGGCGAATCCGTGGTCTCGCCCGGTTCCCATTGCGCCTGCGGCGCCCCGATCGCCTGGCGGGACAACCTCCCCGTCCTGGGCTGGATCCTCCGCCGGGGCCGCGCCCGCTGCTGCGGCCGTCCCTTCTCCGTCCGCTATCCCGCGGTCGAGCTGCTGACCGCGCTGCTTTTTCTGGCCTGCTGGCGGCTGCATCCGCCCGCCGTCGCGGTGGGCGGCTGGATATTTCTGAGCGGGCTGCTCGCCGCCACGTTCATCGACCTCGATCACCTGATGATCCCCGACACCTTCACCCTCGGGCTGGGGCTGGTCGGAGTCCTTTATTCCTGCGCGGTCCCCGCGCTGCACGGGCAGGCGGGCGCGTTCTTCGCGCTCGACAGCCTTCGCTCCGGCACGGCTTCGCTCGAGGGCCTCCTCATCGGATCGGGCCTGGTCCTGTGGATCGCGCTCCTGGCCGGCGCCGTGCTGAAGAAGGAGGCCATGGGCCTCGGCGATGTTAAGTTCGCGGGGGCGATTGGTGCCTTCTGCGGCTGGCATGGCGCCGTCTTCGCCGTCTTCGGCGGCGCCGTGGTCGGGACGCTCGCCCTGCCGCTCATCCTGGCCGGCCGGCGGCTGGCGCGCCCCGCGGTGACCCCGGCGCCGCTCGCTCTCGGCGCCCGGGTTCCGTTCGGCCCGATGCTGGCCGTCGCCGGCGCCCTCTATTTTCTCGTTCTGCACGGGCCGGTCGACGCGTGGTTCGACCGGTTCCTCCCGCTCTTCTGAGCCAGGGGCCAGTCACTATGCCTGCGGGCAAGCCGCAGCCATAATGACTAGCGCCCGGCCACTGGCACCAGCGTGGCTCCGTCCGCGGTGCGCGCGTGCAGGATCGCCGGGGCCACGCCGAATTCGGCCTCGTAGGTCGCGGCGACCGCCCGGGCCTGCGCCTCATCGAAGGCGCCGTCGGTCAGGGCCATCACGGCCCCGCCGAAGCCGCCGCCGGTCAGGCGCGCGCCAAAGACATGCGGCGAGGCCGCGAGATGGTCCGCGAGAAAGTCCAGTTCGGCGGTGCTGTTCTCGAACAGGACCCGCGAGCTGCGGTGCGAGGCGGTCAGGAGGGCGCCGACCGCCGCGAGATCGCCCGCGCGCAGGGCGCGCACCGCGGCCTCAACGCGCGCGATTTCCTCCACGACGTGGCGGGCGCGGCGCAGCGGCGCCTCCTCCAGCAGCGCCGCGCCGGCGGCCAGCATCTCCGCGCTCACGTCGGCCAGGAGCGGCACCCCGAGCGCCCGGGCCGCCTCCATGCATTCGCGGTGGCGGGCGGCGTAGAGGCCGTCGACCAGGGCATGCCTGGTGTGGGTGTTGAATATCCAGAAATGCGCGCCGGCCGGCAGCGGCACGAGCTCGAACCGCGGGCCGCGACAGTCGATGTAGACCAGATGGTTGGCGCGGCCGAAACCGGACACGCCCTGGTCGAGGATGCCGCACGGCACGCCGACAAACTGGTTTTCGGCGTGGCGCGCCAGCTCGACCAGCTGCGGCCGGGGCAGCGCCTGCCCCGCGGCCTCCAGGAAGGCGAGCGCCGAGGCGAGCTCGATCGCGGCGCTGCTGCTGAGGCCGGCGCCGATCGGCAGGTTGGAGGTCGCGAGGAAGTCGAAGCCGCCGGGGGGCAGCCGGCCGAAACCGGGCAGCGATGCAAGAACGCCGAGGGGATAGTTGACCCAGGCGGAGGCACCGGCCTGCTTTTCGGCCTCGCCGGCCGGCAGCGAGATGAGGTCGGGGCGGCCATCGCTGGCGAACTGCCAGACATCGTCGGGCCGGGCCGCGAGCGCCACTTCCACCACGCGGTCAATCGAGGCACCGAGGACCGCGCCGCCATTGTAGTCGGTGTGGTTGCCGATGAATTCGATCCGGCCCGGGGCGCGGGCCACGATATCGGGGGCTCGGCCGTAGATGGACCGAAATTGCTCCCGGATCACAGCGCGCGCAGGTCCGCGCCCGCTTTGAACCGCACCGTCTTCACCGCGGGAATCCTCATCGGCTGTCGCGTGTGCGGGTTGAAGCCGCGCCGGCCGGGCCGCAGCGCCAAGACAAAGCTGCCGAAGCCGACTAGCTGCACTTTCCGGTCTCGCCGCAGGCCCCGCTTGATGCCGGCCAGGACCGCAGCCACCGTGCGCTCGGCGGCCGCCTCGGGCGTGCCGGGTCCCAGGTGCTTCTGCACGGCCTTCACCAATTCAGCTTTGTTCATCAGGGTAGGAGGATCGTTGCCGGTAAGCTCAGCAGGGCGAGGCAATGCCCCGCGCCAAAGGCGGTCAAACGGGAAATCACACCCAACGCGCCTCTCCGCTTAGTCCGCCACGCCAGGCCGCCCCATCCCCCCCGCCCGGCCCGATCGGGCCGCTGTGGTGACCGTGGTGCCTGTCGCCGCGGTGAAGGCGCCCTCCGGCCGCGACTCCGTCAGTGCGGCGGGGCGAGCACGTGGATCGTCTCCGGATCGGCCGCGCCCAGCGCCAGGCCCCCTTCCGCCGGCAGCTGGCCCACGCCGAGCAGCGCCAGGCCGACGAAGCCGGCTCCATCGGCGGACAGGGCGGCCGAGCGCAATTCGCCCAGCTGCCGGCCGGCGTGCCACAGGGCCGCGGGCGTGACCGGTGCAGGCCCCGGACCGCTCACGCGATTGAGACTGCGGCGGATCCGGCCCTTGGCCTTGAGGCGGGCCATCACCTCCTGCCCGAGATAGCAGCCCTTGGTGTAGGAAATCGCATCCGCGTCGAGACCGCCCTCGTTCGGCAGGTCGCGCGGGCCAATATCCACGGGGACCGCCGGCACGCCGGCCAGGATTCGGGCGCGCTCGAGCTCCGCCGGGGAGCCGGCGCGCGCGCCAGCCAGCGCGGCGGACACGGCGGCAGCCGCTCCAACCGGATAGATCCATTCCCAGTTCTCCGTCGGGCTGCGGCGGCCCGGAAAAAAACGGCCGGGCCGCGGCATTGAGCCCAGCCATGCCCCCACGCCTTCTCCTATGAGGGCGACAGCCGCATGCTCCACCGACAGGTCCGCCACGGTCACCTCGTCCGCAATGAGGTAATCCTCGAGTCGCCGCCGAAGCATCGCCCCGGGCGAGAGCAGGCTCGCGATCCAGTATTCGTCCGGCGCCGCCCCGTGACCAATGAAGCTGTCACCCAAGACTTTGCCCTTTTGGTCCAGCCAGAGCCCATAGGCGACCCTCTCGCCTTGCACCGGCAGCAGATCCTGGGTGAACTGCCCCTGCAGGAAGGAGGCGGCATCCGGGCCCTGCACGCGCAGCCAGGCAGCGGGCAGGTAGGGAAAAAGATGGCGGTGGCTGGAAAAGGCATGCGTTTAAGCCATTATTATCAGCCATTTTCGAAAAATAATCAGGTTTTTTCAGGTTTTATTTGACGGTGGCGCAGAACCCGCTAGGTATTAACCCATCAACTTTACTTCTCCCGCCTAGCGGGA
>CAIWXW010000085.1 GCA_903916755.1 uncultured Opitutaceae bacterium
GCCTGCTGCCGGGCGGCCGTCAGGCCGGCCAAGGCTGCTTGCTCCGTCGCGGCGGCGCCGGCCTGCGACGCCAGCGCGGCCTTCTCCGCCGCGGCGGCCGCGAGGGCCGAAGCCGCGTCCGACGCCTGGCGGGTCAATTCCGCGACCTGGCCCTTCAGCCGCCCGTTCTCCGCCACGAGCGGGGCGGACGCGTCCGGCG
The DNA here is from genome assembly GCA_903916755.1 of uncultured Opitutaceae bacterium. GTDB lineage: Bacteria > Verrucomicrobiota > Verrucomicrobiia > Opitutales > Opitutaceae > Palsa-1447. The sequence continues at coordinate 200 of CAIWXW010000085.1, forward strand.
CCTGCGCCAGCCGGCGGGTCAAGGCCACGATCTGGTCCTCGAGCTTCCGCTGCGCGGCGGCCTCGTCCCCCTGGCGGCTGTCGCGCTCCCGGCCCAAGTCGGCGTTGGCCGCGGCCAGCGCCTTCACCCGCGACTGGAGCTGTTCGTTCTGCATCGCGATCCGATGTTCATCCGCGGACGCCTGCTCGGCTCGCCGCGTGGCGGCGGCCACCTGGCCCTCCAGCGTGACCCTGGCCGCCGCCAGCTCGGCGACGGCGGCCCGCGCCGCATCGTCGCCGGCGGCGGGCTTCGGCTCCGGCGCGGGGGCGGCACCGGGGCGAATGCGGTCGGCGGGGGGCCCCTTCGCCAGGACGGCGCGCAGGTGGGCAATCTGCCATTGGGCCATCGCCAGCTCGGCCGCCTTCGCCTCGAGCAGGATATCGACCGCGTCCGTCTTCAGGTTAGCCGTCGCCGGGGCACCCGGCGCGCCGAGGCGCGAATCCGTCCAGGTCTCCTCGGGAAAATAATCCAGGACGCCGGCGTTGCTCGCGCGGGTCCCATCCGGATCGGCCCGGGGAACGGCGGCCGGCTCTTCGGCCGCCACCGCGGCGCCGCGATCCGCCGTCTCCACCGCGGGAACCGTCACCGTCGCGACCAATTCACCCGGTCCGGCCCCGGCCCGCAGCCGGCCCAGGCGGTCGTTCGCGATCGCCCGCTGCTCGTCCGTCAGTTTTCGCCCCACCACGTCGCGGTTGTGCGGCGCCAGCCCGTTTTCCACCGCGAGGGAAAGCCAAGCGTAGGCCTCGACGGGATCGCGCTCGACGCCGCGTCCCTGGGCGAGAGCGACGCCGTAGTCATTTTGGGCGGCGGCAAAGCCCTGCTGGGCGGCCGCGCGGAGCAGCGCGGCCGCGGCGGCGGGATTGGGGGCCGACCCGCGGCCGTCCCCGAGCATCAGCGCCAGATTGTAGCGGGCGGGCGCATAGGCCCGATCCGACGCGGCCCGGTACCATTTCTGGGCCTCCTCGCCGTTCGCCGGAATCCCGCGGCCCGTCTCGTAGGCCAGGGCCAGGTTGTACTGGGCTTCGGCCAGGCCCTGGAGCGCGGCGAGGCGCAGCCAAAGGACGGAGGCAAAGGGATCGGCCGCCACGCCGCGACCATTGGCGTACATGTTGCCGAGGTTGAACTGCGCCTGGGCCAGGCCTTCGCGCGCCGCGCGCGCATAGTGGCCAAAGGCAGCCGCCAGATCGAGCGGGCCGCCCTGGCCTGCCTCCGCCATCAGGCCCAGATTGTAGTCGGCCACGGCCGAGCCCGCCGCCGCCGCGCGCTGGAGGTAGCCACGCGCCCGGGCATAGTCCTGGGGGACGGCGCGCCCCTCCGCATACACCGATCCCATCGCGAGCAGCGCCTTGCTGTCGCCCCGTTCAGCTCGCGCCTGCAGGGCCTCAAAGGAGAGCGGGCGATCATCGGCCCGGATGAAGCGAACGGAAGCCACCGCGGCGGCGAGGACCACGCCGCAGGCTGCCGCCCTCGCGCGCCACAATGACCGGGTGGGTGCCGACCGCGCCATCGTCCGCCACCTAGTCCACGATGCGGCACGGCAGCAGCGCCGCATCCTGCATCCCATGAATGATCTTCTTGTCCGGCGGACAGAAGGTCGCCAGCGCGCCGGAAAGCCGCGCCTCGCCTCCCACCACAAAGTAATAGGGGCAGAGCCTCAGCCGGCCCTGCGCCTCCGCCACCGCCGCGCCGGCGGCCGGATCGGTGCGGTAGAGCGCGTGCTGCAGCCGCTTCGGCTTCTGGTAGGTCTGGAGGATGTGCGGATGCCCGGGCGCCAGCTCGACCGCGCGGTTGACCCCCTCCCGCCATTCCTCGCGCGAGCAGTCGCTGCCCAGCACCACGCTGCGGGCGCCCCAGGCGGTCTCGTGGTAGCCGCTGATCTTGATGATCAGGTCGCGCTCCTTCTGCGAGGCGTCGCCCAGGTCGCGCCAGTCCACCAGGGCCCGCCCACCCAGGCGTGGCCCGTCCAGGACCGCGCCCGGGGGGAGCGGGGCGGGATCGATGATCCAGGAGGGCGGAATCAGGGCCCGGAGCAGCTTGAGGGATCGGCCACCCAGCGCCTCGGCCCAGTAGTCCTGCAGCCGGTGATGATGAAAGAGCGCGAGGGCCAGCTTCTCCTCCTGGAAGTGCCGGACGGGGGGCGCCAGCGCGACCTCGCCGGCGGCCCAGGATTCGAAGATGAACTCCGCCGCGGGAATGTTGGCGAGGTCGAAGAGCTCGAAGAAGCGGTAGATGACGTCGATCTTCTCGGGGTTGCCCTCGACGTCGAAGTACACCGCCCCGCCGAGCGGGAACACGTCCCCGGGCCGCAGGCAGAAGACCCGGCGGCCGCGCTGCTGCAGTTCCTGGGCGAGCCATTGCATCTCCGGCCGGTAGGTTCCGGCCTCCTCGCTGACGACGAGGGCGATCAGCGGGTTCTCCACGCCGGGCCGCAGCGCGGCGAGCGAGGCGTGGAAATTGACGAGCATCGCGTCGTCGGCCCCCAGCATCGGGCCGTCGGCCCCCGCATACAGGCGATTGAGGAAGGCGGTCAGGCCGATGCCGCCCGGAACCGAATCCAACTCGGTCATCGCAAACCCCTCGTCCGTGAGCAGCAGGTCGGGACGCAGGGCCGGGGGGAAGACCCCCCGGTTCCGCGCGTCGCGCGAGCGCGCAATCAGCGCCGCCGGCTTGCCGCGGTCGAAATAGCCGGCGACCCAGGGCGCCACCAGCGGCTTGTTGCGCAGGAGGTTCTTCCCCGCGACGGAGCGCAGGTAGAGGTTCTCCAGCGCGTGATGGAACTCGAGGCACGCGGTCCCGATGGCCTCCAGCTGCGCGACTTCGCCGCGCGTCAGCGGCCAGGCGTCCGGCGAAAGCTGCCAGGTCTTGGCCTCAAAAAGCGGCTGGGCCGCCAGGGCCGCACGGAGCGGGTCGTAGGAAAGGCCGGGCATCGGGGAGCCTTAGTCGTCCATCTGGATGTCCTTGTTGCGATGCCGGGGGCAGCCGGCGCGCAACCAGGCGGTGATGAACCGGTCCAGGTCGCCATCGAGCACCGCCTGGGTGTCGCCGGTGCTGATGCCGGTGCGGAGATCCTTCACCATCTGGTAGGGCTGCAGCACGTAGCTGCGGATCTGGCTGCCCCACCCGATGTCGCCCTTTTCGCCGTAGAAGCGCTCCATCTCGCTGCGCTGCTCGTCCAGCTTCC
>CAIWXW010000086.1 GCA_903916755.1 uncultured Opitutaceae bacterium
CTTCACGATCCACGCCGGCGTCCTCCTGCGCTACATCCCGCTGACGGCGCGCCGGATGACCGGCATCGTCAGCCGCGGTGGCTCCATCCTCGCGAAATGGTGCCTCTCGCACCACAAGGAAAACTTCCTCTACACCCACTGGGATGACATCTGCGACATCATGGCCGCCTATGACGTCTCGTTCTCGATCGGTGACGGCCTGCGGCCGGGCTCGATCGCCGACGCCAACGACGAGGCGCAGTTCGGCGAGCTGAAGACCCAGGGCGAGCTCACGCGGCGCGCCTGGGAGCGCGGGGTGCAGGTGATGTGCGAGGGTCCCGGCCATGTGCCGATGCACATGATCCCGGAGAACATGCAGAAGCAGCTCGAGTGGTGCCACGAGGCCCCGTTCTACACGCTCGGGCCGCTCACGACCGACATCGCCCCGGGCTATGATCACATCACGAGCGGGATCGGGGCCGCCATGATCGGCTGGTATGGCACCGCCATGCTGTGCTACGTGACCCCGAAGGAGCACCTGGGGCTGCCCGACCGCGACGACGTGCGGACGGGGGTCATCACCTACAAGATCGCGGCCCATGCCGCCGACCTGGCCAAGGGCCATCCCGCCGCGCAGTACCGCGACAACGCGCTCTCGAAGGCGCGGTTTGAACTCCGGTGGGAGGACCAGTTCAACCTGTCGCTCGATCCCGAGCGCGCCCGCGAGTACCACGATGCCACGCTGCCGCAGGACAGCGCCAAGACCGCTCACTTCTGCTCGATGTGCGGCCCGCAGTTCTGCTCGATGAAGATCACCGAGGACGTTCGTCGCTACGCGGCCGAGCAGGGGCTCGCGGAGGAAGAGGCGGTCGCGGCCGGCCTGAAGGCCAAGGCCGGCGAATTCATCCAATCCGGCGGCGAGATCTATCACGAGGCCAAGCCGTGACGACCGCCGCCCCCGCCTCGATTCAGGTCAACGACCGGCCGCATCCGCTGACCGCGGGCGCGACGGTGGCGGGCGTGCTGCGGGAATTTTCCCTGGCCGGACGCCGGGGCCTGGCGGTGGCCGTCAACGGCGCCGTGGTGCCCCGGGCGGCCTGGGAAGAGCGGGCGCTGGCGGCGGGCGACCAGGTCCTGGTCATCCAGGCGACCCAGGGAGGCTGACCGCCATGGCGCTCGATCTTGCCCGCCGGTTTCCGCTCATGGCGATCACCCAGCATGGCGTGGCCCTGGGCCATGCCGAACAGGTGCGCCGGCTGTGCGCGGCCGGCGTCCGCTGGGTGCAGCTGCGCATGAAGGACACGCCGCGGGCCGCCTGGCTGGCCGCCGCGCGCGAGGCCGTGGCCGCGTGCCGCGCGCACGGCGCCGTCTGCATCGTCAATGACAGCGTCGAGATCGCCCTCGAGTCGGGGGCCGATGGCGTGCACCTGGGGCGGTTGGATCTGGAATGGCGCCAGGCCCGTCGGCAGCTGGGTCCGGATCGGATCCTGGGGGGCACGGTCAACACCGAGGCCGACGCGCAGCGCGCGGTCGCGGCTGCCTGCCTGGACTACGTGGGCGTCGGCCCGCTGCGGTTCACCCGCACGAAGAAGGAGCTGGCGCCGCTGCGCGGCTTCGACGGCATCCGGACCCTCGTGACGATGCTGCCGGGCTTGCCCGCCTGGGGCATAGGTGGGGTTGAGGTGGCGGACGTGGCCCCGCTGCGCGCCCTCGGCGTGGCCGGCACGGCGGTCTGTTCCGCCCTCCTGCGCGGGGACACCATCAACGAAAACGTGGCCGCCTTCCAGGCCGCGTGGCCGGCGGCCATGCCTTCGTCCCTTTTCCCTGCATGAGCGCCTCGCCCCTCGTCATCGCTGGCGTCGAATTCAGTTCCCGGCTCTTTGTCGGCACCGGCAAATACAGCTCGGGCGCGGTCATGCGCGCCAGCCTGGCGGCCTCGGGCTCGGGCCTGGTCACCGTGGCCCTGCGGCGCATGCGCACCGACGGGGCCGGGGAGGACATCCTGGCGCAGCTGGAACCGGCCCGCTACCGCCTGCTGCCGAACACCTCGGGGGTGCGCGATGCGCGCGAGGCGATCCTCGCGGCGGAGCTGGCGCGCGAGGCGCTCGAGACCCACTGGCTCAAGCTCGAGATCCATCCCGACCCCAAGTACCTCATGCCCGATCCGATCGAGACCCTGCGCGCCACCGAGGAGCTGGTGCGGCGCGGGTTCATCGTGCTGCCCTACGTCCATGCCGATCCCGTCCTCTGCAAGCGGCTGGAGGAGGCCGGGGCGGCCGCGGTCATGCCGCTCGGCGCCCCGATCGGCAGCAACCGCGGCCTCGAGTCGCGGGCCTTCCTCGAGATCATCATCGCGCAAAGCCGCGTGCCGGTCGTGGTCGACGCCGGCCTGGGCGCGCCGTCGCACGCCGCGGCCGCGCTGGAGATGGGCGCCGACGCCGTCCTGGTGAACACCGCCATCGCCGCGGCGGCCGACCCGGTCGGCATGGCCGACGCCTTCCGCCTCGGCGTCGAGGCGGGCCGCCGCGCCTGGGAAGCGGGGCTGGCGGGCCGCGGCACCGGGGAGGCGCGCGCCACCTCGCCCCTCACCGCCTTCCTGGCGGAGGCGGGCTGAACACGCCATGAGCTTCGTCGAACTTTGGCGGCAGCATGACTTCACCGCGGTGGGCGCCGCCGTCGCGGGCCGCTCCGCGGCCGACGTGGAGCGCGCGCTCGGCCGCGCGCGCTCGGGCCTGACCCTGGACGATTTCGGCGCGCTGTTGTCGCCCGCCGCCGCGCCGTACCTGGAGCGGATGGCCCAGCTGAGCCATCAGCTGACGGTCGAGCGATTCGGCCACACGATGCAGCTCTTCGCGCCCCTCTATCTCTCCAATGTCTGCGCGAACGTCTGCACGTATTGCGGCTTCAGCGCCCAGAACCGGATCCCGCGCAAGGTCCTGAACGACGCGGAGATCGTGGCCGAGGCCCGGGCGCTCCGGTCCCTCGGTTTTGACCACGTGCTGCTCGTGACCGGCGAGGCCGGCCGGGTGGGGCGGGACTACCTGGCGAACGCGCTGCGGCTGCTGCGGCCCCATTTCTCCAGCCTGTCGATCGAGGTGCAGCCCCTGGACCAGGAGGACTATTCCGCCCTCGCCGGCGAGGGCCTGAGCGCGGTCCTGGTCTATCAGGAAACCTATGACGCGGCGGCCTACGCCCGCCATCACCTCAGCGGGCCGAAGGCGGACGTGGCCTACCGCCTGGAGACGCCGGACCGATTGGGCCGGGCCGGGATCAAGAAGATCGGCCTGGGCGCGCTGTACGGCCTCAGCGACTGGCGGGCGGATGCCTGGTTCCTCGGCCTCCACCTCCGGTACCTGGAACAACGGCACTGGCGCACGCGCTACAGCATTTCGTTTCCGCGGCTGCGGCCGCACGCGGGCGCCGACATCGCCGTCACGCCCTATGGCGAGCGCGAGCTCGTCCAGACCGCCTGCGCCCTCCGGCTGCTCAGCCCCGAGGCGGAACTCTCGCTTTCCACGCGCGAGGCGGCGGGCTTCCGTGACCGCGCCTTCCGGCTCGGGTTCACCACCATGAGCGCCGGCTCGCGGACCAACCCGGGCGGGTACGCCAGCGCGCCCGATTCGCTGGAGCAGTTCGCGATCGACGACGCGCGCAGCCCCGCCGAAGTCGCCGCCTTCCTGCGCAGCCAGGATTACGAGCCGGTCTGGAAGGACTGGGATCCCACCTACGACGGGGCCGCGGTCGCGGCGCGCTGACATGGCCTTCAATCCCGAGGAACTCGCCCGCTACCAGCGGCATTTCAGCCTCGCCGGCTTCGGGCCCGCCGCGCAGGAAAAACTGCGGCGGGCGACGGTGCTGGTGATTGGGGCCGGCGGCCTCGGCTGCCCGGCGCTGCTCTATCTGGCCGCCGCCGGCGTCGGCCGGATCCTGCTGATCGATCCGGACCGGGTCGAAGCCTCGAACCTGCAGCGCCAGGTGCTCTTCACCGAGGCCGATGTGGGCGAGTTCAAGGCGCCAGCCGCGGCCCGCCGGCTGGCGGCGCTCAACAGCGGCATCACGATCGAGCCGCGGGTTGGCCGTTTCAACCGGGCCAATGCGCTCGATCTGGTCGGCGCCAGCGACGTGGTGGTCGACGGCTCGGATAATTTCGGCACCCGCTACCTGGCCAACGACGCCTGCGTGCTGGCCGGCAAGCCGCTCGTGTACGGGGCGGTGCAGGGCTTTGCGGGGCAGCTGAGTGTCTTCAACTGGAGGGAAGGGCCGACCTACCGCTGCCTGTTTCCGGAGCCGCCGGAACCCGGCACCGTGCCCAACTGCGCGGAGGCGGGCGTCCTGGGAGTGCTGCCGGGCCTGATCGGGACCGGCCAGGCCGCCGAGGCGATCAAGCTGCTGACGGGTCTGGGCGAGCCCCTCAGCGGCCGGCTGCTGCTCTGGGACGCGCTCGCCATGACGACCCAGATCGTGGCCCTGCCCGCGGATCCGCGCAGCCGCGAGATCACCGCGTTGCCGCCCGAGGGCTACGGCGAGGCCTGCGTGGTCGCGCCGGATGACGTGGGCGAGATCGATGTTCCGGACCTGCTTCGCCGGTCCTCGCCCCCGCAGCTGATCGACGTGCGCGAGCGCTGGGAGCGCGAATTGGGCTCGATCGAGCCTTCCGTGCACATCCCGCTGGGATTGCTCGAGCGCGGGGAGGCCGGGGGGATCCTGGCCGGCCTCGATCCGTCGGCCCCCACCGTCGTCTATTGCGCGGTGGGCGTCCGCAGCCTCCACGGCGCGCGCCTGCTCGTGCACCGGCACGGGTTCCGGCAGGTGCAGAATCTCGCGGGCGGATACGTCGCCTGGCAAAGGCACGGGTGAAGGCGCGGCCCTGCGTCCTGACCATCGCCGGCTCCGACAGCGGAGGGGGGGCGGGCCAGCAGGCCGACGCCCGCACGATCCAGGCGCTGGGCGGTTACGCGGTCACGGCGGTCACGGCGATCACAGCCCAAAATGGCGCCGGACTCACGGCTTGGAAGGCCGTCGCGCCGGGCCTGATCGCCGCGCAGATCCGGGCGGTGAGCGAGGGCTACGCCCTGGCCGCCCTCAAGACGGGACTCTTGCCGGGGCCGGCCGCGATCCGCGCGATCATCGCCGAAATCCGCCGGCATCCGCGGCTCCCCCTGGTGGTGGATCCCGTGCTGGGGTCGACCAGCGGCACGCGTTTCCTGCGGGAGGCCGGCCGGCGCGAGCTGCGGGAAGGCCTCTTCCCCCTGGCGACGCTGGTGACGCCCAATTGGCCCGAGGCGGCGGAGTTGGGCGGACATCCGGTGCGCTCGTCGACCGAGGCCGCGGAGGCCGGCCTCCGCCTGGCCGAGCGATTCGGCTGCGCCGTGCTGGTCAAGGGCGGCCATGGCCCGGGCCCCCTTTGCCGGGACTGGCTGGTCACGCGGACGGGCGCGCTCCGCGCCTTCGAAGGCCCGCGCATCCCGACCCCCAACACCCATGGCACCGGTTGCGTCCTCTCCGCCGCCATCGCCACGGGCCTCGCGCAGGGGCTGGATCTGGAGGCCGCGGTGGCGAACGCGCGGCGCTTCTTGCAGCGCCAGCTGACGGCGGGCCGCCGGACCCGCTGGGGCCTGGGTGCCGGTCCGGCCTTTGCGGGCTAATCCTGGATCCTGAGCATGCGGCGCCGGTAGTGCTCGTCGGGCCGCGCCACAATGCGGCGGACCTGGGCCGGAGACAGAAACCGGGGAAGCTGCCCGCCGCGGGCGGCGGCCGCGGCGATGAACACCTGGGCCGCCTTCTCCGCCATCAGCGTCGCCGCGAGCACGGCGGCCGGCGTGGCGCCGAGCGCGATCAGCCCATGGTTCTCCAGGAGGATTACCCGCGGGACGCCGGCATGGCGGCGCCGGAAGGCGAGGGTGGCGCGCCGGACGGCCTGGGCCAGCGCCAGGCCGGGATCGGCATAGGGAACGAAGACCGCGGCTTCGCCGCAGCAGACCGCCTGGTCGGGGAAGAGGCAGCGCTCGGCCAACAGCCGCCCGCGGCCGGCGCACAGGATGCCGGTGACGGAGACGGGATGCGTATGGCCCACGCAGGCGACTCCGGGCAGCGTGAGGAGCCACGCATGGAAGAGCGCCTCAACCGACGGTTTCAGGGCGGAGGCCTTTTCGCGCGCGGCCAGAAGGGCCTCGTCGACCGCGGCGAGCGGGGCCGATTTTCGGTCGAGGAGCGGGAGTAGCCCGTCAAAACGGCAGGCGGTGACGTGGCGGGCGCTGAGCGTTGCCAGATTGCTGCCGCTCGCCTTCACCAGAAAGGCCCCGTCGTCCCGGCGCACGGAGGCATTGCCCTCGCCGAGAATGGCCAACCCCCGGTCCTCACGGCCGAGGTCGTGGGACAGGGCCAGCAGGGCGGCCAGCGGGGCAGAGGCCGCCATGGGCGCGAATCAGGGCGCTGGCGTCGGCGCCGGTGCGGCCGGGGCCACGGGCGCGGCCGTCAGAAGGCCCCGGTTTCCCATCCACTCGAGGAGGCGCGAGGGCCAGCTCGAGACGGGCAGCGGCCGGTCGCGGATCCCGAAGCCATGCCCGCCCTGGTTGTAGATGTGCAGTTCCGCCGGCACGCCGACAGCCCGGTATTTCAGGAAGAGCGAGGCGTTGGTGATGGAAGTGCGCGCATCGTCATAAGCCGAAAACATGAAGACCGGCGGCATGCCCGCGGTGATGGTCACCCGGTCCGGCTGGATGCCGGGATAGCCCAGGATGGTGAAGTCGGGCCGCGAGCTCTGGCGTTCGATCGGATCGATCGCGTCCGTCCGTCCGGCATCCGCATGCATGGTCGCGAGGACGGCGAGTTCGCCGCCGGCGGAGAAACCCATGAAGCCGATGCGGGCGGGATCGATGCCCCATTCGGCGGCGTGCGACCGGACGAGCCGGATGGCGCGCTCGGAATCGGCCAGGGCGTCGCGCTCGACCTGGTAGGTCGAGCCGCCGGCCTGGTCCTTGGCGAGCCGGTACTTGAGCAGGAAGGCGGCGATGCCGTGCTGGCTCAGCCATTCCGTGACGCCGGTGCCCTCGTGGATATAGGACAGAAACATGTGGCCGCCGCCCGGAGCCACGATGACCGCCGCGCCGGTGGCCGTCGCGGCCGTCGGCAGGTAAACCGTGACGTTGGGATTGTGGATATTGTAGACGATCGGCGTGTCCCGGAGGTGGACGCCGACCTTTTCGGGCTCATTGCGGCGGGTCTCCGATCCCGGGGCCCCATTGAGCCACAGCGGGATGACGGGATGGTCGTCGGCCGCGAACGCGGCCAGCGAGGCGAGGAGGGGAAGCGCGCGCAAGGCGCCGGCGAGGGTGAACCGGTTCATGCCCGCAATCCTGCCCGATCCCGCGCCCGCGACAACATCATCTTCATTCAACCCGTCCGACCGATAGGAATTGAGCCGGCCCCATCGGCTCCATTAACCTTGGTCATGCCCAAAATACCCCGCTGCTGGTTCCTTTTCGCCCTGCTCGCCGCTCCGCTCCTCCTCCGGGCCGATCCGGAATTTGACGCGGTCCGCCAGCGGGACGACGCCCGGATCGTGGCCCAGAAGGCCGGCGATGCCGCCGCCCTCGCAGCCATTTTATCCGACGACCTGCACTACGCTCACTCGAGCGGCACGGAGAACAACAAGACGACCTATCTCGCGGCCCTGACCAGCGGACACACCAAGTATGAGTCCATTGTCTTCGAGGACCGGAAGTTCACCCACGCCGCCCCCGGGATCATCCTCGTCACCGGGAAATGCATGATGAAGGAGACCAAGGACGGCAAATTTGACGCCCTGCATCTCAATTTCCTGAGCGTCTGGCGGCTCGAGAACGGCACCTGGCGTTTTCTGGCCTGGCAGGCGAACCGGCTTAAAACCTAAGCCTCGTCCGACGCCGCTGGGTCCCGAGCCGTCGGTGGACTTCGCCCGCTGCGGCGCCGGCCCGATCGAACCCGCGCGGGCATGCGCTTCGCGGCGGCACGAAGCGTCACCGTCTTGCCGCCATCTCGTCGAGCGATCGGCACCACCCGGGAAAGGCCTGGAGCAGCGCCTGGTCGGCGGTGACCAGCACGGTTTTGAGCAGCACGGCCAGTCCCGCGAATTCGCAATCATAGGCGGTGCAGCCGGAGCTGGCGGCCAATGAAAGGACAATGGGGTCGGGCACGTCGCGTTCCCCGCCGAGCAGCGAGCCGCCCGCGCGACTCAGCATGGCCTCGGCCTCGGGGAGCGGGAGGCGATCCTGGCGGATGCCGCGAGCGAGCATATTGCGAAATTCCGAGCGCCAGAGCCGGGGAGCGGACCAGACGGGATCGAAGCGCATCAAGCCGGCGATCGCCTCCGCTCTCCGGCCGGACGGCCCCCATGCGTAGAGCAGGATATTCGTATCGACGACGATCATTCTAGGCCATCCCGCTTGTGCCGCAGGAGATCTTCCACGTCTCCCTTCCAGGTCAGCGACGCGCGGAAACGCCGCGCCTCGGCGATCATGGCTTCCGTGTCGATTTTTGGGGCGGTCGCGGTGGCGGAGGTCAAGAGGGCGATGACTTCCTGGTTCAAGCTTCGGTGATGCCGTGCCGCCCGGCTTTTGAGCGCGCGATGCAGCGGCGGGGGGAGGTCCTTCAGCGTGATGGAGGCCATGGTGCAACCATTATGGTTGCTTCGGCTTGCCGGTGTCAACGGGGTCATCTCCCGTACAATGACAAGTCCCGCGACGCCGAGACGTCTGCGGGACTAAGTTCCAACCGTTGCCCGAGCCTGCGCTAGCTCAGGGTCACGCCCTTGGCCTTGGCCGCGCGAATCAGGGCGTCTGCCATGTCCGACGGGGTGACGGCGACCTCGATGCCGCATTCCTGGAAGACGGCGATCTTGGCCGCCGCCGTGTCCTCGGCTCCGCCGACAATGGCGCCCGCGTGGCCCATCCGGCGGCCCGCCGGGGCGGTGGCACCGGCGATGAAGCCGGCCACCGGCTTGCGCACGTTGGCCTTGATCCAGCGCGCGGCCTCGACCTCGGCGTTGCCGCCGATCTCGCCGATGAGGATCATCGCATGCGTGTCGGGATCGTCGTTGAACATCTTGATGACATCGAGGTGCGAGGTCCCGTTGACCGGGTCGCCGCCGATCCCGACGCAGGTGCTTTGGCCGATGTGCTTGACGGTCAGCTGGTAGACCGCCTCGTAGGTCAGGGTGCCCGAGCGGGAGACCACGCCGACGTGGCCGCGCTGGTGGATGTAGCCAGGGGCGATGCCGATCCGGCAGCCGCCAAAGGACTTGTCGCCGGTGCCGGGGGTGACGACCCCCGGGCAGTTGGGCCCGATCAGCCGGGTGGCGCGGCCCGCCATCGCGCGCTTCACGCGCACCATGTCTTTGACCGGGATGCCCTCGGTGATGGCGATGGCGAGGTCGAGCCCGGCATCCACGCATTCGAGGATCGCATCGCCCGCGAAGGGCGGCGGCACGAAGATGGCCGAGACGGTGGCGCCGGTCGCGCGGGCGGCGTCCGCCACCGAGTTGAAGATCGGGACCCGGTGGGCGCCGTGCTCGAAGAATTGGCCGCCCTTGCCGGGCGTGACGCCGGCCACGACCTTGGTCCCGTAGTCGAGGGAAAGGCGGGCATGCCGGGCGCCGAAGTCGCCGGTGATGCCCTGGACGAGGATCTTGGTTTCTGCGTTGACGAGAATAGCCATGGAAGTGAGGTGCGGACGGGTTAGGCCGCGAGTTTGACGATTTTCTGGGCGGCGTCGGCCATCGAGTCGCCGCTGACAATGGGGAGGCCGGAATCGGCCAGGGTCTGCTTGCCCGCGGCCACGTTGTTGCCCTCGAGGCGCACGACCAGGGGCAGTTTGAGCCCGACCGCCTTGACCGCCTCGACGATGCCGCTGGCGATCACGTAGCAGTCCATGATCCCGCCGAAGATGTTGACGAAGATCCCCCTGACATTCGCGTCGCCCAGGATGATCTTGAAGGCCGCGACCACCTGATCCTTCGAGGCGCCGCCGCCGACGTCGAGGAAGTTGGCCGGGCTGCCGCCAAAGTGCTTGATGATGTCCATCGTGCTCATGGCGAGGCCGGCGCCGTTGACCAGGCAGGCGATGGTGCCGTCGAGCGCGATGTAGCTGAGGGCGTGCTTCGAGGCCTCGATCTCCTTCGGGTCCTCCTCGTTCAAGTCGCGCAGGGCGACGATCTCGGGATGGCGGAAGAGGGCGTTGTCATCGAAGGAAACCTTGGCGTCCAGGGCCAGGACATCGCCGGTCGGCGTCGTGATGAGGGGATTGATCTCCACCATCGCGGCATCCGTCGCCCAGTAGAAGGCGTACAGGCTGCGGATCATGCGCGCGGCGTTCTTGCCCTCGGCCGGCGTGAAGCCGAGCCGGGTGACGAGGTCGCGCACCTGGAAGTCCGCCAGGCCGTAGGCCGGGTCGACCACCACCTTGAAGAGCTTCTCCGGGGTTTCATGCGCCACCTTCTCGATTTCCACGCCGCCCTCGGTCGAGGCCACGATGACCGGCCGGGAGGTGACGCGGTCGAGGAGGATGGCGAGGTAGTACTCCTTCTTGATGTCGCTCGCCACCGTGAAGTACACCGTCCCGACCTTGCGGCCGGCGGGGCCGGTCTGGGCCGTGACCAGCGTGTTGCCGAGCATCTTGGCCGCCAGGTCCTTGGCCTCGGCCTTCGTCTTGCAGAACTTGACGCCGCCCTTGAAGCCGTCGGTGAACGTCCCCTTGCCGCGGCCGCCCGCGTGGATCTGGGACTTCACCATGGTCGGGCCCTCCGGCAGCCCGGCCAGCGCCGTGATGCATTCGGCGGCATTCGTGGCCGAGGCGCCCTTGGGCACCGGAACGCCGAATTTTTCGAAGAGAGCCTTGGCCTGATACTCGTGGATGTTCATTGAGAATTAATGGGGGGTTAGCGGTAGCGGAGGCTGGTGCACTCGGGGCAGAGCTGGGTCTCGGGCTTGGCCGAACTGTGCCGCTGCAGGTAGGTGCCGAGGTCGACCCACTGGCCGGTCCCCTCGCTGATCCGGTTGCAGCCGATGCAGACCGGGAGGATGCCCTCGAGTTGGCGGACCTTCTTGGCCTTGCTGTCCAGGTCCCGCCGGAACTGATGGAAACTGAAGGCGATGAAGCTCAGCATGATCAGCCGCATCGCCCCGCGTTCCCACGGGATCCAGGCATGCGTGTAGGCATGCACCCAGTGGGAGTCGGTCCAGAGCTTCGTGAGGCTGTCCACCACGGCGATGCCGAAAGCGCAGGTAAAGTTCACCGACCAGGCCACCCAGGCCAGGGGGAAGGCATAGAGGACAAGCAGGTTGAGCTGGTAGCCGTTCAGGTAGTCGACCCAGCAGATCGTCAGCATGAGCAGCGTGCCAAGCAGGACGATGAAGGGTTTTCGCGGCGGCCAGGACATGGAGGGATCGTGGGGATCGCCTCAGCGATAGCGCGCGCCGGCGCACTCCGGGCAAAGTCGGGGATCCGGCTGGGCCTCGCTGTGAGCACGGAGATAGGAATCGAGGTCGGTCCAGTGGCCCTTGGAATCGCTGATCCGGTTGCAGGCGATGCAGATGGGGAGAATGCCTTCGAGCTCCTTCACCTTCCGGGTCTTGTGGGCGATGTTCTTCTTGAACCGGTCGAAGCTGAAGGCGATGAAGATGAAGATCAGGACGTTCATCACCGCCCGCTCATAGGGGATCCAATGATGCGTGTAGTGGTGGTTATTCGCGAAATCCGCCCAGAGCCAGGCGAAGGCGCCGAGGACGCTCAAGATCAGGCCCCAGGTCATGTTCACGGTCCAGACGATCCACGCGACCGGAAAGGCATACAGGGCGTAGACGGTGATCTCGTAGCCGGTGATGAAATCCAGCCATGTCACCGCCGCCAGCAGGGCCAGCGCGACGACGACATGACGGGCTTGGGAAAAGGCGGTTTTCATGACCGGACGACCGGAGGCGGCGCACGCCCCGATAAGGCAGGCATCTAAGCACGGACCACCCCAGCCCACAAATCAAAATTGGGCGCCGCCCGTTCGGACAGTTCCCTAGCGCGCGCCGCCCAGGAGGTGGCGGGCGAGGAAGGCGGCCTGGAGGCTGGCGATCTCCTTGAGGCCCTTCTCGGCCATCGTCAGCAGGTTCTGCAGCTCGGGCGGGGAGAAGGTGGTCTCCTCGCCCGCACCCTGCACCTCGACGAAGCGGCCCTGCGCCGTCATGACGACATTGCAGTCCACGGCGGCGTCGCGGTCCTCGAGATAGGCGAGGTCGAGCCGGGTTTCACCCCCGCAGAGCCCGACGCTCACGGCGGCCACCGAATCGCTCAGGGGATTCTCCGCCAGCGTCTTGGCATCGAGCAGCTTCTGCACGCCGATCCGGGCCGCCAGCCAGGCGCCCGTGATCGCGGCGGTCCGGGTGCCGCCGTCGGCCTGCAGGACGTCGCAGTCGATCCAGAGCGTGTTGGAGCCGAACTTCTCGAGATTGATGACTGCGCGCAGCGCGCGGCCGATCAACCGCTGGATCTCAACGGTCCTTCCGTCGAGCCGCCCCCGGCTGATGTCGCGGGCTTTCCGATCGAGCGTGGAGTACGGCAGGAGGGAATACTCCGCGGTGAGCCAGCCTCCCTTGACCCCCTGCTGCTTCATCCAGGAGGGGACCCCCGGTTCGATCATGGCCGCGCAGATCACCTGGGTGTCCCCGTAGCGCACCAGGACGGATCCGGTGGCGTGCGGGGCGATGCCCGCCTGGAAGGTGATCGGGCGAAGCTGGTCGGCGCGGCGGCCGTCGGGGCGGGCGCTCATTTCGGGCCTAGCGCTCCGGGGACGCGCTCCTCGCGTTCGACCGGCTTGATCCGGGTGTTGGGGGCGGCCTGGGCTTGTTCGGACATGAAGGCGATCAAACGGTCGTTGAAGTCCTTGGCCGGGTCGTGGCCCATGCGCTTCAGCGCCTGGGTCAGGGCGGCGACCTCGACCAGCCGCGCGATGTCGCGGCCGGGGCGGACGAAAAGTTCGATGTGGGGGACCCGCATCCCGAGGATCTCGTAGTAGCTCTGCTCGAGCCCGGTCCGCTCCTCGACCGCGTCGGTCGTCCACTCGCGCAGCGAGACCACGAGGTCGATCCGCTTCTCCAGCCGCACCGATTTGACGCCGAACATCTCGGCGATGTTGATGATGCCGATGCCGCGGCACTCCATGTACCCGCGGTTGAGCGGACGGCTCGAAGCCATCAATTCGCGCTCGTCCAGCAGCTTGATGACGGTGAGATCGTCCGCCACCAGCGAATGGCCGCGCTCGATCAGCGCCAGGGCGCACTCGCTTTTGCCCACGCCGGAATCCCCGCGGAGGAGCACGCCGACGCCCTTGATGTCGAGCGTGGTGGCGTGCTCGATCACGCTGGGCGCG
Source organism: uncultured Opitutaceae bacterium (assembly GCA_903916755.1). GTDB lineage: Bacteria > Verrucomicrobiota > Verrucomicrobiia > Opitutales > Opitutaceae > Palsa-1447. The sequence goes on from CAIWXW010000086.1 coordinate 13,370, forward strand.
AATTCATTGTCGATGCAGAGGGTCGCCAGGTTCACGTAGTTCATCGTGATCAGCGGCGTGCGGAAGATCGGTAGGTTCATCTCCTTCGCGACGGCCAGCATCGCGTGGGTGGGATGGTAGCTGCGCGTCAGGACGAGGCAGGGCACGCCCCGCTTGGCCATCTGCTGGAAGATGGCGACCTGATCGGCCGGGTCGCGGGTCTTCAGGTAGGTCATCTCCGCGGCCCCCAGCACCTGGATCCGCTTGTTGGCAAAGTACTTGAAGAAGCCGGTCAGCGCGAGCGCCGGTCGGTTGATGCTGCCCTCGCGGATGAGCCGGTGCAGGCCCGCCTCACCGGTCACGAGGTCCATCCGCAGCTTCTCCCGGTAGGTCTCGTGGAAGTGCGATACGGTGATGCCGTGGATGGCTTTGGGCGGATTGGGCACGGGAGGACGGGAGGAAACGACGCGGACAGGACACCCGCAAGCGGGGAAAAACGCGAGCCTCCTTGCGCTACAGGTCGAAGTCCTCGCCGAGGTAGAACGTCCGGGCCTGCTCGTCCTGGATCAGGAAGGCGCCCGAACCCTCCGCCAGGACCTGGCCCTGGTGGATCAGGTAGGCGCGGTCGACGATGCGCAGGGTTTCCCGGACATTGTGGTCGGTCACGACAATGCCGATGCCGCGCCGCTTGAGGTCGAGGATGATCTTCTGCACCTCGGCGACGGAGATCGGGTCGATCGCGGCAAAGGGCTCGTCCATCAGCAGGAACTTGGGCCGCGTCACCAGCACGCGCGCGATCTCCAGCCGGCGCCGCTCGCCCCCGGAGAGCGTGTAGGCCTTCTGCTTCGCCACGTGGCTGAGGCCCAGTTCCTCAAGATGCTGGCGCACGCGCGCGGCGCGCTCGCCCCGCGGGACGCTGACCGCCTCGAGGATCGCGAGGATGTTCTGCTCCACGGTGAGCTTGCGGAAGACCGATGGCTCCTGCGGCAGGTAGCCGATGCCCTGGCGCGCGCGCAGGTGCATCCGCAGGTGCGTGACGTCCTCGCCGTCCAGGGTCACCGTGCCGGAGGTGGCGGGCACGAGGCCCACGATCATGTAGAAGGTGGTGGTCTTGCCCGCGCCATTCGGGCCGAGAAGACCGACCACCTCGCCGGCGGCGAAGCGGAGGCTGACGCCGTTCACCACCGTCCGGGCGCCGAAGGTCTTGACGAGATTGTCGGTGGCGATGAACGAGGTCGCCGCGGGCGCGGCGGCGCCGTCGGGGACGGTGGGGCCGGCGGTCATGGCGCGGCGGCCGGCGCCGATTTGGCCCCGGGTCCGAAGCCGAGATTCTTCAGGGGCGGCAGCACCCCGTGGATGCTTTCGCCCGGGGCCGGTTCCATGATGGCGTCGCGCTGCCCCGTATTGAAGATGATCCGGCCATGCGGGCCGGGCGTGAAGGCGGTCTTTTCGCCAATGAAGCGGACGGCGGCATCCTCGCTGAGGATGATGCGGTCCTGGTCGGGAAAGACCTCGGCGCGGCCGCAGGTGCCGACGCGGTCGGCGTTGGTGATGGTGACGTGGCCCGTGGCGAGGAGCGACTTGAAGTTCTTGTACTGGCCGATCGTGGCCGTCGGGTCTTTCTGCCGGATCACCACCACCTTCAGGAAGTCGCATTCGAGCTGGGTGCCGTTGCCGTCGGCCTTGACCTGGTCGCGGAGCGTGATCGTCGTCTCCGTGTCCGTGCTGACGGTTTCCATCGGCCCCGAGCACGTGATGTTCGTGGCGGGAGGCTCGTCCGCCCGCAACCGTGCCGTCGCGGCGAGACTGAGGGTGATAAGAACAAGCCAGGGTTTCATTTGAAAAAGACGGGCAGCGGGGTGTGGAGGACTACGTGGACGTTGCGGGCGATGGAAATCTTTTTCTGGTCCTGGTCGTAGGTCCACTGATCGCCCTCCACTTCCAGGTCGTCCCGGTAGTCGATCAGCCGGACAGCCTGTTCGCCGCTGGCCCGGTTGTCCCTCTGGAAGTATCGGGCCGACGGGCTCAGCAGGATGGATTCGATCTGCGCCGCCGCATCCCGGGAAAAGACGGTGATGTTCATCCCGACGACCGCGATCTCGCCCGGCCGGATCTGGCGGACCTCGGTGCCGCGCAGGGTCATCCAGCGAAAGCCCTCCTTGGTGAACCGGGGGAGCACCCAGTTCTTGGCCGGCGTCGACTCGGCGGCGGCGGGCGGGTCCGCGGCCTGGGCCGCTCCGGCGGCCGAGAGGGCGGCAGCGAGCGCCAGCCAGCGGAGCAGCCGGGGTTTCATCACCGGGTAGTGGCCCGCCGGGCCCGCTTGTTCCCTGAAACGCCGGCCTGGGCGTCGACCAGGCGGTCGCAGACCTCGCGCACGGCCCCATGGCCGGCCTCCGCCTGGGTCACATAGTCCGCCGCCGCCCGGGCCGTCGGGACGCCATCGGGGACGCTGATGCCGATGCCGGCGGCGGCCAGGGCGGGCACGTCGATGATGTCGTCGCCCATGTAGGCGCACTGGGCGAGCGAAAGTCCCAGTTGGCCGGCGAGCTCCCGCAGGGCCGTCAGCTTGTCGAGCCGCCCCTGGATGACGTGCGGGATCTGCAGCTCCGTCGCCCGGAGGGTGGTCGCGCCCGAGGATCGCCCCGAAATCCAGGCCAGCGGGATCCCGAGCGCGCGCACGCGCTTGAGCCCGAGCCCGTCCCGGATCGAGAAGCGCTTGGTTTCGGTCCCGTCGGAGCAGACGAAGACCGTGCCGTCGGTCAGCACCCCGTCGACGTCCATCGCGAACAGGCGAATCCGGGCCCACTGGGCCGCCGAGATCTTCTTGCGGGTGCGCGGCATGGGCGGGTGCGCCTCAGAAGGGGGCCCAGGCGACGAGCTGCTCGATGATGCGGTCGCGATTCGGCCGGAACACGGCCTCCAACTCGGGGGCGAAGGGCACGGGCAGGTCGAGCGAGGCGATCCGGAGCGGGGCGGCCCGCAGCGAGGCGAAGTCGGTTTCCGCCAGTTCCGCCACGAGCTCGGCGCCAAAGCCGTGCGTGCGCCGGCCTTCGTGCAGCACGATGAGCCGGCGGGTGCGCGCGAGCGAGGCCTTGATGGCATCGAGGCGGAGCGGCGCCAGGGCGCGCAGGTCGAAAAGGTCGAAGGTCGCCTCGTACTCGGAGGAGAGATAGTCGCAGACCTCGGTGGCCAGGTGGGTCATCTCGCCGTAGGTGACGAGGGTGGCGAAGTCGCCCTGCCGGACGCGCCGCGGCTGCCAGATGTCCCGGTAGTTCGGATCCCAGGCCACCGCCTGCTTGCCGCGCCGATACAGGCCCTTGTGCTCGAACAGGAGCACGGGGTTGTCGTCCTCGTAAGCGGCGAGGAGCGCGTTGAATGCGTCTTGCGGCGTGCTGGGATAGAGCGCCTTCAGCCCCGGCATCGACAGGAAGAGCGATTCCAGCTCCTGCGAGTGGAAGGAGCCGAGGCCGATCCCGCCGCCGCAGGGCAGCCGCAGCACGAGCGGGCAGGCCGCGCCCGAGCGGAAATGCATCGTGGCGGCGTTGAGCGTGATCTGCGTCGTCGCCTCGGTGGCGAAGTCGGCGAACTGGAATTCCTCGATGGGTCGGTGGCCGCCGAGGGCGAGGCCGATCGCGTAGCCCGTGCAGGCGCTCTCGGCGAGCGGGGTGTTGAGCACGCGCGCCCGGCCGAAGTCCCGGATGAGCCCTTCGGTCACCCGGAAGGCTCCGCCGTAGGTGCCGATGTCCTGGCCCAGGAGCAGCGACTCCGGCCGTTCGCTCAGGATCTTCCGCAGGCCTCGGGTCAGGGCCTGGGCCAGGGTCAACGTCTCGGGCGGCTCCTGCCGGCGGGTCGCGTCGGAGGCGAGGCTGGGCACCCAGGGCAACGGAGGGCCGGCCGGCGCGAAGACGTCGGCGGCCATGCCGGCGGGATCCGGGCGGGGCGTGGGCAGCGCCAGCTGGATGCAGCGGTCGATGTAGCCGGTGAGTTCGGCCTCGAGCTGGTCGACGGAAGAAGCCCCGGCGGCCGCGACCAGCCTCGCGCGCATTTTCGGCAGGGGATCCCGGGCGGCAAAGCCCTCGAGCTCACCCGGCTTGTGATAGTCGCCCGTGTCGTAGGCGGCATGGCCGCGCAGGCGCAGGATATGGGCCTCGATCAGAACCGGCCGCGAGGTGGCGCGGACCTTGTCGATGGCGGCGCCCAGGGCCCGGGTGCACGCCTCGACGTCCGTGCCGTCGACCGAAAATCCCTCCATGCCGTAACCCGCGGCCCGCCGCCAGAGCTCGGTCCCGGGCGCGAACTGCTCGCTGACCGGGGTCGAGTAGGCATAGCCGTTGTTCTCGACCACGAACACGATCGGGAGCGAGAGCAGCGAGGCCAGGTTCATCGACTCGTGGACGTCCCCCGTGCTCGAGGCTCCGTCGCCGAAGAAGGCAAAGCCGACCGCCGGCCGGCCCAGCCGCCGCTGCGAGTCCGTCGCGCCGATGACGGTGCTGCACATGATGCCGAGGTGGCTGATCATGGGGATCGACCGGTTGGCGGGATCGCCATGGTGAATATTGCCCTCCCGCGCCTTGGTCGGGCTGCCGGCGTTGGCAAAGTACTGGTTCAGGTGCTGGCAGAGGTGCCCGCCCCAGATGAGGTGACCCCCCAGGTCCCGGTGGGTGAAGCTGACGACGTCCAGCTGCTTGTTTGCCAGGAGCGCCAGCGGGACGATCATGCCCTCGTTGCCCTGGCCGCCGGTGACCGTCCCCTTGAGCTGGCCTTGCCGGAACAGGTCCAGGATGTGGTTATCCGTCGTCCGGGTGTAATACATCCAGGCGTACAGCCGCCGCAGGGTGCCGGAGGGGTCTTGGTCGAGTTCCGCGATGCGCAGATCGCGCATCGTCAGAATGTCTGGCGAAGGAGGGAATACCATGTCCTGGGACAAGGGTGGGGTGCGCCCCCGCGCGGGGCAAGTCCGGGCTGCGCCGGCCCGGGTGACAAAAGGGGCGCCCGTGGCGCCTAGACCCCGTCGATCTTGCGCAGGCGCGCCAGGTGCCGGCCGCCCTCGAAGGCCGTGGTCAGCCACGTGTCCACGATCCGCAGGGCCTCCTCCGCCGTGATCGTGCGTTCGCCCAGGGAGAGGCAGTTGCCGTCGTTGTGGGCCCGGTTCCAGATGGCCAGCTGCTCGTTCCAGCAGACGCCGCAGCGGATGCCGACGATGCGGTTGGCCACGATGGCCTCCCCGTTGCCGGAACCCCCGAGGACGATGCCGCGCTCGTAGTCGCCGCGGGCGACCGCCTGCGCCACCGGGCGGATGAAATCCGGGTAGTCGCAGGGCTGCTCGGAGTCCGTCCCGAAATCGCGGACGGTGTGCCCCTGGGCCAGCAGGTGGGCCTTGATGAGCTCCTTGTACTTGAAGCCGGCGTGATCGGAACCAATTGCGATGGTGAAGGTTTGCATGGCGAGGGCGGGGGGGGGACGGGCAAGGTACGCGCCCGGCCGGGTGCTTTTCAAGTTCGCATTCATGGGGGAACCGGGAGGGCCGGGTGTCGGTCCAAACCCACAAGCCTATGCATCTTAAACCATACCTATTCGCCCTGGCGGCCGCGGTCGCCACCGTGGGCTTTGTGGGGTGCTCGACCGTCGACTCCCGCATCCAGAATAATCCCGGTCTCTTTGCCAGCCTTTCACCCGACCAGCAGGCCCTGGTGAAGCAGGGCAAGGTGGGGGTCGGGATGGATGAAGCCACGGTCCGTCTCTCCCTGGGCGATCCCGATCGCGTCACCATTCGCACCAATGCCCAGGGCGAAATGCGCGTCTGGCACTACGTCACCTACGAGAACAACGGCGTCATCCTCTACTCGGGCTACTATCACCGCTGGTGGGGGCTGAACGGGTGGGGGGACTATCCGTACTACATGGATTTCCCGGCCCGCCACCCGCACGACTACTTCCGGGTGGAATTTCAGAACGGCCGGGTGGTCGCGATCGAGCAGGAGACCCCCTGACCCGCGGTGGTGGTCAGGCCGGCAGCGGCCGGCCGGCGACTTCGCGAATCTTGACGGTCACGCACAGTTCGCGCGTGGCCGCCCCGCGATACGTCCCGCTCACGGGCCGGATGTCGCCGTAATCGCGGCCGACCGCGACCTTGACATAGTGTTCGTCGGCGCCCCGGGCATGGGTCGGATCGTGCGCGACCCAGCCGCAACCCGGCACGAAGGCCTCGATCCAGGCATGGGAGGCCTCGATCTCGCCCTGGCGGAGGTGCCGGTTCAGAAAATAGCCGCTGACGTAGCGCGCGGGGATGCCCCGGCTCCGGCAGAGGCCGAGGAGCACGTGGGCGAAGTCCTGGCACACCCCGGCCCGCAGTTGGAGGGCGTCGGCCGCCGTGGTGCTGACTCCCGTGACCTTCTGCTTGTAGGCGAAGGTCCCGTAGACGTGCCGGCTCAGGGCCTGCACGACGTTCCACACGTCGTCGCCGGGATCGCCGGGAAGCCGCTTGGCCTCCTCCTGGATCTCCGCGGTGAGCGGCACGTAGTGGGAGTCGGCGGCGAATTCCGCCAGCATCTCCCGCTCGGGGGAGGCGACAAGTTCCGCGAAGGTCACGGCGGGGATGGGCGGGCGTTCGGCGTCGGGCACGGTCTCGACCTCGGACTCGGCCTCGACCACCAGCTGGGGGTGGCCCGCGGCGACGTCGAAATACTGCACCTCGTTCCCGTAGAAATCCTGGTAGGCCCGGCTGGCCGCCGCGGGTTCGATCCGCAGCTCGTAGCGCTTGCAGGACTGCAGCGCGTCGTCGACCGGCCGCAGGCGGACCTCATTGAAGCTGTCGTGGGCCTGCCCCGCGTAAATGAACGTGGTGCGATGAAGGACACTGAGGAGCATGCGGCGGGCGGAGACGAACTTTACTGCTGCTGCTGGTGCTGCTGCTCCTCCGGCCCGAATTCGGCGGGATAAAACATCGTCGTCTGAACCACCTCGTCCCCGATCCGGTCCAGGGCCTTTTGGGCCTCGACCAGGAATTCGTGGAGGCCCTCCTGGAGGACCTCGTCGATCGAGAGCGATTCCAGGTCGGCCAGGAGGCGGCGCGAGGCGCGGGCCGCGGCCGTCCGCGGGCGGGCCGCGGTCTCGTCGAGGATCCGGCGCAGAAAGCTGTCGATCTGCTTCACGCAGAAATGCAGCGAGCGCGGGAAGGAGTCGGAGAAGATGAGGAATTCCGCCGCCTTCCAGGGCAGTATCTCACGCAAATAGAACCGCCGGTAGGCCTCGAGGGCGCTGGCCGAGCGCTGGACCGCCTGCCACTGGGCCGTGTCGCCCGCGCCGCCGACATCGACGGCGCTCGGCAGCAGGA
>CAIWXW010000087.1 GCA_903916755.1 uncultured Opitutaceae bacterium
CGGCAGGCGCGGCCTTCCTCGGGATCAACACCGCCTTTCTATATGTGTTCATCCATTGGCTGGCCCTTCCGGTCTGGGCCGGCACGCTCGCCGCTGCGGAAGCCAGCACCATCCTGAGATTTTTTGTCAACCATCACTGGGTATTTGGGCGCAGTCGTGCCACTTGGCGAGAGCTTGGCCAATATCATGTCGCAAATGCCGCCGCGGTGGGCATATGGTGGCTGGCCGCGAATGTGCTGAGCGCCGCTCACGTCCAATACTTGCTGGCGGGAATTCTGGCAGTCGGATTCTCGACTGGTTTTAGTGCGGCCTCGAATTTCTGCTGGATCTGGAAAAGCAGCACCACAAAAGCAGCGGCCCCGACCTCAGTCTGCGGCCTAGTCCTGCTCCGGGCAGACGGCGCCGCGTTGCTGCAGCTGCGGGACAACAAACCCGAGATCAAGGATCCGGGCATCTGGGTGGTACCTGGCGGGCACTCACATCCGAGCGAAACGGCTGCCCATGCGGCGGTACGCGAGTTTGAGGAGGAAACCTGCTACCGTTGCGCAAACCCCCGCCCTTTGGCCGAATATCATGCGACCGAACTCGGCTATCCGGAGGATTATCGCATGTCCTTCTTTTGGGACGAGTACGACGGCCGGCAAAAAATCGAATGCCGGGAGGGCCAAGCTGTGCGGTTTGTGAGCCGGAACGAAGCCGAGGGGATCCCCCGCCGTGATTATCTGACCCGGGTCTGGGATCTAGCGCTGACCGCCCGGGACGCCCAACAATGCGCCCGGGCAATCGCCAAATATTCTCAAGCTGACTCCTGCCTGAAGACTCCCCCGACAGTCGCCAGTTCGCCTCTCCCCAGCAGGATGGGATCAAATCAATTCTGGATAGTCACGGTACTCGCGCTGCTGCTCGCCGCCGGCCTCGGTTTCGCAAACATTGAGCGGGTCCGCAATCTTGGAAAAGATCTCGACCCACCGGAAGGAATGGATCGCACCCCGCCCATCTGGATAGTCGACGCCATTCCTGCCGCGCTTTCTAGCCAGCTTTTTGAGAGTCCCGCCGACTACACCGCCCTGCGGGCCGTCCGCGACCGCTTCTACGCGGATTTTAAAGATCAATTTCGCAATAGCAACTCGGTCGATCACGCCATCGCCGCCGTCCGCTCGCTAGACCGCGCGGCGATCTCGCGCGAGACCGTCCTGTTAGGAGGCGACGACAAAGGCATCGTTGATTTCATCAAGATCAGTTTTCATTGTTTCGGCTATTCCAGTAGAACTATTATATATCTATATTTCCTATTATTATATACATCAGTTTTTCTGGCCATCATTTCGTTTCAGCGGGTGATCTCGACCGTACTTGTGGCCGAATTCTTCTTGGCCGCCCACTACCTCTTTCTCCCAGCCGTATTCTACGACCTGCAACTTCAGTCAGTGCTGGCGCTGCGCTTTTTGCCCGTGCTTTCACTAATCGCAACCTGGCACTGCCTCCTTTTCATCCAGCGCGCGCAATGGACGGTCGGCCGCTGCATCGCCGTTCTTGCCCAAGTTTGCCTGCTTCTGTTCGTCATTCATCTCCGTTCGGTCGCGATTTGGGAAGCATGGCTAATCGTCTTGTTCGGCGTGGCGAAAGCCGGGGTTGGTTATTTCAAGCGCCCGTCCGATGGCGGCATCGCCTCCAGTCGGCAAGCCGTCTTGTTTCCAGTGATGGCCATTCTAGCCGGATTGATTGCTCTCAACCTCTATCACCGCACCGCCTACAATGAGGCCTATCGTCGTGGCGACCAGATCGCAACAAGGCCATTTTGGCATAACATTTTGTCAGGATTTGCCTTTAACCCGGTACTGGCGCGTGAATATGAATTGAAAGTCGACGATTTCAGTGAACTAAAGGCTGTCCATCGATTTCTCGCCAGCCGCGGTCGAGAATCCGAATGGAAGGCCATGGGAGGCGACTCGCCCGGATTCTCGCGCATCCGATGGGTCGATTGTGATCCTGCAGAAGGGGAGCTACTTCGCTCGATAGTCTACCGCCATCCGGGCGAGGTGATGCTCACGGCCTTGTATTATAAGCCGAAATCTTTCCTAAAACATATAGCGTGGCTTTACGGTTTTCGCCACCAGCTGCCTGATGTGGGCGTTTTCGTATCGCCCGACGTGGGAGAAGGAATGGCCAATGACATGGGCTGGCTGCAGGCGCGTCTCAACGCCTTGGGCCTTCGCTTTGTGCTATGGGATCGGATCGCCGTTGCGACTTTGCTGGCTTGTGTTTTACTGTTCATCCTCGCCCGGGGAATGATTAGCGATATCGATTGGCTGCCGCTGGGGGTTCTAGCTGTCGGCTCCATGATCCCCGTGTTCGTGGGTTATCCATCCATGCTGACGATCGCTGAATCGGCGATTGTACTTCCCACTGCCCTTTACACCGTCGTTGCGGCCGTGCTCGGGGATGCGTTCGCGGCCGCTGCAAAATGCCTGTTTAGCCGCGGATTGAGTGGCGCCCCGAACAAGGCCGGCCGGTCCGCGGCCGGCTAAAGCGCCGGAAATGCGTGTTTCAGCATGTATCCTTAAAGCCAACCATGAGATAGGCCTGCGAAGGACCTACCGCCGTAGCGAATATGGTCCTGTCCGAACAATGGTTCCGGTAAATCTTGGTCCAGTGGTCGAACCGCCGATCTGATTGCGCCCGATCAAGATCGAAGCGGAGGGGACCTCATACGACTCCGAAGCAACATCCAAGGCGGCATTCCCATCGATCGTTATACGGACCCGCCCGCTGATCGCCTTAATCTCGGCTCTGGATAGGCTAGACGGCCAGGTATCTCGAGACAGCGGCAGCAAAGCGCCAAAGGCAATACGTAGGACGTGAACTGAATGGTAGTCCACCGCCACGAGCGGACTCACAAAGCCGCGGATGCCCCAGTGGTCAAAACCTACCTGCACATGACCAGCGTCTACGTACACGATATAGATCAGGTCGCCGGCGCCCGTCGCACCGGTGGTGATCAGCGGTTCGGATAGGCCGAACCGATTTAATGGGAACCTGACCTCCAGATCCACGCTCGCCAATGCGGGATGGCCACCTTTGAAGACCCTCGGAAAAAAGATGTCGTTGAATCGATCGGCATAAACACCGCCGCCCATGGGATGGTTCCGGTAGTTATCAAAAGTGTGCTGCAGCCATTCGCCCTCCCGGCGATTCAATCGATGGATTCGCGACGCAAACTCGGTCGCCAGCTCAGTCGGCCTTTCAAGCTTTTCCGGCAGCGCCCGCGCTTCGACGGGGTAGGCATGCATGATCATGGCGAGGCGATTTATGGTGCTAAAAGCTGCCAAATTTGCAGCCACAATGACCAGCACCCCAGGAACGAGTATGCCTTTCGGCCAGGGCCATTGAAGCAACGCGAAGACGATCAACAGCGCCACTGGGCTATGATAATAGTAGGTAAGCGCTCCAAACGCGTTCGATCCAAATGGAGTGTTGTACCAATCAAAGAGGGTAAGCCCAAAGCTCGCTATCACGGGGGCCACCACGGCAGCCGCCCGCCACCACTGTCTTAGAAGGAGCGTCCATATGACCACCACCGCAAACACGAGCAGCGCAATGTCGCCGATCCAGTTGGGTGCGCCCATCATCCCAAACGTCGCCAAAGCCCCGGCTGCAAAATCCCGAGCCGCGACCAAATAAAACTTTCCGAACGTCAAATTCACCAGAAGACTTTTCATCACGCCGACCTGCATAAGTCGCGGCACCCCGATCAAAGCGTACAGCGCAGGCACCGCCCACCGAACGGTGGCAAGGTAAACGAGCGGAAGCGCTGCCAGGGCTGCGGCGCCTTTCCATCGCCGCTCACGTACGAAGATGGGCCCGACCAAAAGCCCGGCGACAGGCCAAAAGACGAAACCCGCCTCGTCGGCGAAGAAGGCCAGGACAAGTGAAGCCAGCAATGGCACCAACCCTTGGCGACGGTTCCGAAATCTACAGCAGGACAAAAGCATCAGGCTGCAGAAAAACAGAGCCAGCTTTTTGGCCGGGCGAATATAAGGAACGAAGCAAGAGAGAAAGCCGATCGTCGTCGCTAAGAGCAGCGTGTAAACGGCGGCCTCGAAGGCGGCCTGACCGGACGCGCGCGCAGTCCGGTAGACCAAAACCATCGTCGCGACGGCGAGTAAGACAGCGCACAAAGTCAGGCTAGGCTGGGTGCCGAAAAACTGCATTGGGCGCAGGATCGCGTCGACCACTTCCACCAGATCACTCAGTGGGCGCAGACGATGGGGATTGGGATCAAATATCCTCCAGTCCGCCAAAACCGTTCCCATTTGGCGCAGCCAAGACCCGCTGCGAGCAGGAGACCAGACTGCTTCCGGAACGCTGAGCAACTCGTAGTGGTACCACCCCTCTGTGATCCAAAACCAGGCGGGAAGGGCTGCGCCCAAAACCAATGCTCCCACCCATCCGACCCTATGCCAATGGATGTCGAAACGCCGACGGGGAACACGGCGAAAAATCGATCGAAGGATTAGGGCTAGGCCACAAGCTAGGCCCACATACAGCGTGGCGGCCAAGATCAGCGCAGGCTCTCCCAAAGTGTGCGGCGCAGGATACCCGATGATGTCGGGCACAAGAGAGCCCAGCGCCAAAATTCCAATCGGAATCCAATCGGCCGTCCTTCCCTTGGGAAAGCGTTGGAAGCACAGGAGCGCGGCGAAACCGGCCACTGCGATGAGAGCCAGTTGATTCCAAAGGATGAAACGGAAATGGCCCCGATCGAGCGCCTTGGTCAATTCGGTTAACTCGCTCTCCATAAAATTTCCTATGTTCGGCGACACGAACAAATCAACATGGGGAACATCGCTGCGAAAACCACAAAGCCACGCGAGGTTCTCCCCCAATGCGAGTGGATGATAATAGAAAATGCCTGCGAAAACATCGACCGGATAACGGCAGGCCATCGACCACAACAGCTCCCGCGCCATTGAATCGTAGACCGACCAATTGAACGGCGAAGCCATCGCCGCCCATTCGCCTTTTCGGCCGCGATCAACCAGATAGGCATAGACCGCCTTAACCTCCGTGCCATCGTCGATCTTTAGATCGTACCTTCGAGCGAGAAAAGGATCAAACGCCAATCCTGACAAGATGTTATGCCAGAACGGCCGGGTTACAATTTGGTGACCCGCCCGGTAACGCCCATCGAAGGCCACCCTACGATAGCCGGTTAGGAAAATCATTCCAGCCGCGAGCAACATGGCCGGCAGGCAGACCCCGGCTATTTCGCGGTATCGCCGTAATCTGAACAGCCGCACACCGGCCACGCCGCAGCAGCATACCACCAGCGTCAATTCCCAGGTCGTGGTCGACCGCAAATGCACCACAAAAATGAGGAGCGCCGCCTGCCCTGCCAAAGCCGCGATGCGCCACCACCGACACTGCGGGCGCATGACGAAAAACAGGCAATGCAAGGTGGCCATCAGCCCCAATACCGGCAGGAAGCGCAGCGCCAGCACCGACTTCAGCTGATCATTGTAGAATACCGCCGGCATGATGAGATAGTGGCCGACAAGGAACGCGCCGGAAGCGACCTGCGGAAACAATGTGTCTGGAAAAGAGAAGGCAAAGACGGCAATCGATAGAAATAGCAGGATAAAATATAGATATATAATTCTATTCGATCTATATCCAAATAGCCGGAATGACAGCTTAACAAAATCAACGATGCCCTTGTCGTCGCCCCCCAGGACATGGGTCTCTCGCCGCATGGTGCGCGGGTTCAGGTCGAGCGCCGCTGCGGTGGCCCGATCGATGCCCGGGCTGACGTAATTCTCTCGCTTCATCACGCCATAGAATGCGCTGTCGACTGCATCAAAGCTCGTATAGCCGTCTCGATTTCCATATTTTAGGTCCGAAATCGCGGCAGGTATCGCGTCTACGGTCCACATCGCGGGCCATTCGTCCATTTGGATCATGCGCATGCGGTTGATGTTTGCTCCCATTAGCGCAAGGAGGATGCAAAACCCAAGGGCGAGCCTCCACCACGGACGTTCCGTCTGAGGCAAAGGTTCGGCCTTATTCGTCCTGGGAGAAAATCTCATGGCTGGCGCATTTAGTAAGACGTTCAGGTTTTATTCGTCGAGGCAAGGATTCACCGTCTCCGGCATAGCTCGCCGACCTTGAAATAACGAACCGAAGCCTGCGGCAGGGGGATCGCGCGCCTCCATCGCGCGGAAGCCCCGCCTGGTTCGCCTGGGCCCCCGCGCTTCCGCCGCTCTTCGCGCGGATTCGGCGGAAAATCCCCGTAAAAACTTTGGTCCCATTGAGCGGTTTCGCTGCGGAGGATTGCGAGGTTGATTCGGAGCCGGCGTATCCGTGATACCTGGCAACCATTTTTTGAGCCTGGGAGGATAACCGCTCATTCCAGCCAGAAAGGCGGTCGACCGGGCGCGGCGTGGTCATGCTGAGTCACTGGTTCCCGGGAATTATATAGGAAGGAAATGCGATCTCGGACCATGTGCAGGTTACGGCTCAAGCAGCCATTCCGGCGTGTTGGTGCATTGGTGAGGATCGAGCTGATGCGCGACCTCCTTAGGCGGCCCGCGGATTCGGCCTAGAAGCACCGCGTTGGCCGGCCGTAAAATGGTTTGGGGGCGTGACGGCAGACTCGTTCCTGATGAGCGCACGTGAGACCCGCGCCATCCCCATTTTTTCCCGAGGTTATTTTGGATTGATGCGCTAGCTAACGCTTGCCAGAGCTGGAATCCACGTCTTCCATCAGCGATTCTAAGCAGCGTGGGTCGCCCGGTTTGTCCCGGACGGCACATCTAAACCAACACGATGACCCCGGAGAAGATCACCCAGGCTGAAGCCCGCTGCCGCCAATATCGGCGCAGAATACTGGAGGTATCCCAGCGTCTGAGTGCCCTGCACGTCGCACCCGCATTTTCGTGCCTGGAACTGATCGATTGCTGCTACCGCGAGCTCATGCAACGCGAAGGCCCAACCCCGGACAATTTCATCATGTCCAAGGGGCACGGCGCCATGGCGCTCTACGCAGTCCTGGAAGGCCTCGGCATCATGTCCCGCTTCGACATGGATAATGTCTGCCAGCCAGGGAGCCGCATAGGAGGTCATCCTGACTACGGCCTGCCCGGCGTTGAGATTTCCAGCGGGTCGCTGGGGCACGGTTTGCCCATCGCTGTCGGAATGGCCCGAGCGGATCTCGAGCTTGGCCAAAAGCGGACGATCTACGTGTTGATGGGAGATGGCGAGATGATGGAAGGCTCCGTGTGGGAATCGCTTCTGTTGGCGCCATCGCTGGGCATAAAAGACATTGTTATCATCGTCGATCATAACAAGTCCATTGCCCGCGGGTCGATTCCCATCAACCACCCCAATCTCCTGCCGCTCGCGGACAAGATAGCCGCCTTCGGCTGGGAGGCCGCCGAGGCTGAAGGCCATTCCGCCGCCGCCATCTGCCAGGCAATCGAATCTCGCAGCCGCACCCGTCCGTTTGCCCTCGTCGCCCACACCACGAAGGGACGCGGAGTGAGCTACATGGAAAACAAGCCAATTTGGGCGTACCGGTCGCCCAACAGGGATGAGTTCGCCCAGGCCATGGCGGAGCTCGCCGAAAGCAAAGGCGCCTCATGAGAGACGCCTTTGCCCGGGGCTTCTGCCAGGCCGCCCGCCAGCACCAGAACCTTTTCCTGGTGGTGGCGGACATTTCTCCGGCCGCGAGCCTTGATGATTTCCGCCGCGAGTTTCCCACTCGGCTGGTTGACGTGGGGATCTCTGAGCAAACCATGATCGGCGTGGCCGCCGGGCTGGCGCTGAGGGGTTACAGGCCTTTCACCTACACCATCGCCAATTTCACCATTTATCGGCCGTTTGAGCAGGTGCGGGTGGACTTATGCTATCAGAACCTTCCGGTTGTCCTGGTCGGCATCGGCGGAGGCATGTCCTATTCCGCCTTGGGTGGCACCCACCACACGATTGAGGACATCGCCATCATGGGCTGCTTGCCCAACATGACGATTTTGGCTCCCTGCGACCCGCTGGAAGTGGAGGCGGCGGTCATGGCCGCGGCAGTGCAAAACGGGCCGGTTTACCTGCGCGTCGGAAAATCAGGCGAGCCTCCGATCACCGGGCAAGCCGAACCTTTTGTGTTCGGAAAGCTGCGCCGAATCTCCGAGGGCGAGGACGTCGCCATTGTCGGCTATGGACCTATTCTCAAGCTCGGGGTGGATGCGGCGCAGCGCTGGAAGCAGCAGACCGGCAAGCATGCGGGCGTCTATTCAGCTCATACCATGAAGCCTTTCGATCAAGCCGGCGCCAGAGCGTTGCTACAGCGCTATCCGAAGATAATCACAGTCGAGGAGCATGTGGCCGCTGGCGGCCTCGGCAGCCTCATTAAGCAAGCGGCCCAGGAATGCGGCTCGAACGCGCGGATAACGACGATGCACCTCCGTGATGAATTCATCCATCTCTACGGATCGCAGGACGACCTAAGAGCGGCGCATGGAATCACCGTTGATTCTATTTATCAGGAACTTACAAAATAAAAAGACGAATATGGGACAAGAAATCGACATGATGAGACTTTATCCCAAAGGGAAAAGTCGGATCGGGACCCGTCCCGATATCAGCGAGGAAGATCGCCGCATTTCCAAACAATTTGGATTCGAATATTTCGATGGCGATCGCCGCTATGGCTATGGCGGGTTCAACTACCATCCCCGCTTTTGGACGGACACGGTGGCCCTCTTCCGCGATCACTATCGCCTTGCTGAAAACGCCTCGATTCTCGATATCGGCTGCGCGAAGGGCTTCATGCTGACTGATTTTAAGAAGCTGATGCCAAAGGCCAAACTGGCCGGGATCGATCTCTCCGCTTACGCCGTCGAACACGCCTACCCCGAGGTCAAAGATTTGATCAAGGTCGGTGATGCGCGCCATCTGCCTTTTCCGGATAAGTCATTCGACTTGATCATAGCGATCAACACCCTGCATAACCTGAAACGGCCCGATTGCATCGCGGCGCTTCGCGAAGTGCAGCGGGTCACTCGCGGTTCTGCGTTCGTCATGGTCGATGGGTGGCACAACGACGCCGAAGCTGCGGCGATGCGCGAGTGGGTGCTGACGGCCGAAACCATGATGCATGCCGACGAATGGCGGGAGCTGTTCGCTGAGGCAGGATACACCGGAGATTACTTTTTCTGGACGGTTTCCTAAATAACCCCTGTTTTCCTTTCTGCCAGACTCATCCCATGCCGAATTCTCCCCTGCCCTCAATCGACAACCTTCTGACGCACCGCCGAATTCAGGAGATTGGCCGGTATCAACCGCAACGGCCAGAAACGATCGGGCTGGATGTCTCGTTGGCGCTTTACTGCCAAATGAAGCGCCTGCGGATGATCGAGAAAGCGCTCTTCAACGAGTACCATCCCGCCGACGAGATGCGATGCCCGATCCATTTCTGCATTGGGCAGGAGGCGATTCCCGCCGCGCTATCTCAAGTCGTACAATCGGCGGATCACATCTTCAGCCATCACCGCTCGCACGGGTATTTCTTCGCGAAGGGCAGCCCGATGCGCGAGCTATTTGCCGAGATCTATGGCAAGGCCACAGGTGCGAGCGGCGGCCGAGCGGGCTCGCAGGACATTTCCCATATTGAGACTAATTTTTACAGCGGGGCCATCCTGGCCGGGGCTCTCTCCATTGCCGTGGGGACCGCCTTTGGGTTCAAGCACCAGAATATTCCCCAGATTGCCATCTCAGGTTGCGGCGAGGGCGCGACCGATGAGGGAGCGTTCTGGGAAGCGGTCAATTACGCCGGTCGCATGAAGCTCCCGCTCTTGATCGTGATTGAGAACAATCGGTACGCGACTTTTTCGGATCAGCTCAAGCGTCAGGCTAACGACAATATTTGCGAACGCGTGCGCCCTTTCGGAATGCGCGCCACCAAGATATTCGGCAACGACGCGGTGCTGGCTTGGCAAACCCTGAGCAATGAGATTGCCCGCATTCGCAATGGCGACGGGCCGGCTCTGGTCGAGGCCTATACGTTCCGACTCAATAGCCACGTCGGCCCGGAAGACGACAGCTTCAACCTGTACCGGGGCCGCGAAGAAATGAAGTTCTGGGAGGATAATTGTCCCATCGCCTTGCTCGAGGCCGGCCTCCGCGACACCGGCACGGTCACTGACGCGGTCGTGCAGAACATCGAGGCTGAAATCGAGGCTGAAATTGCCGGACACTTCAAGTTCGCCAAGGAAAGCCCCTTCCCGCGCGAAACCAATTGGCACGCGATGAACTGGGAGGACGCCTCCCCGCTTGCGGACAAGCTGCTCGGAAGCGCTGAGGGCGGAAGCAACTTCGACCAAAACCAAGCTGAGGCCAAACTTGGCCCCTACTGATCTCATGGCTGCAACCCCTCCCACCACCAATCGCCAGCTTTCCTATGCAAAGGCGATTCTCGAAGCGACCGACCAAGCCATGGCGCTTTGTCCCCAGGTGATCGTGCTCGGGCAATTGGTCGACACGAAATCGGGCATCTTTGGCACGACCACGGGACTGGTCGAAAAATACGGCACCGCTCGCGTCCAGGACTTTCCGGTGTCCGAGAACTTGATGACGGCGACCGCCATGGGCGCCACGCTCACTGGCCTCCGCCCGGTCCTCTGCCATCAGCGGCTGGACTTCATGATCTACTCGCTCGATGCGATCGTGAACTGGCTCGCGCTCTGGCGCTTCAAGTCGAATTCGAAGTCGGCCATGCCGGTCACCATCCGAACGATTGTGGGCAAAGGCTGGGGCCAGGGCCCCCAGCATTCGAAAAACCTCCAGACCTGGTTCGCCCACATCCCCGGCCTGCGGGTGGCCGTGCCCGCGACGGCCTACGACATCAAGGGCCTGCTCCTGGAAAGCATCCTAAGCGAGACGCCTACGCTCTTCGTGGAAGGCCGCGGCCTCTATTCCATGACGGACCATGTGCCCGAAACGCCCTACCGCGTGCGCTTCGGCCACGCAGTCGTAAGACGGACCGGCGCCGATGCGACGATCGTCGCCATCGGCATCATGGTGCCGCTGGCGCTCCGCGCTGCCGCTATTTTGGAGAAAGAAGGGATCAGCGTCGAGGTCGTCGACCCCCGCACGCTTTCGCCTCTCGACCGCAAGACCATCTGCGATTCCGCCTTCAAGACGCGCCGCCTGGTGGTCGCGGACGCGACGTGGAACACATTTGGATCAGCCGGCGAGATCATTGCCTGTGTGGCGGAGAACCTGGGCGACAAGCTCAAGGCCAAGCCGGTGCGCGTCACCCTGCCCGACAGCCATACTCCCATGAGCATGACGCTTGAGGCCGAGTACTATCCGGACGAAAACGACATCGTTGCGGCAGTTCGTCAAACGCTCGCGTAAGCCGCACGCCCCTTTCCGCGTTCGCGATGCGTGTTCCCTACAATTACCTCCCGTTCCAGTTCGCCGATCCGGAGCCGTTCATCGCCGAGTGGCGCGAGCTGATCACCAGCACGGAGTTCACTCTCGGACCTTACGTCGACGCTTTTGAGAAGAAATTTGCGGGCTTCGTCGGTGCCCGGCACGTCCTCGGCACCAATACCGGGACCGACGCCCTCATTCTGGCGCTCAAGGCCCTTGGCATCGGGCCCGGCGATGAGGTCATCACCGTCGCCGCCACTTTTTTTGCCACCGCCGGGGCCATCGTGGCGGTGGGCGCGACGCCCGTCTTCGTGGAAGTGGAGGAGCGCTATCAGATGGATCCAGCCGCTGTCCGCAGCGCCATCACGCCGCGCACGCGGGCCCTCCTTCCGGTTCACTGGGCGGGCGCCTCGCCGGATATGCCGAGGCTGATGGAAATCGCGCGCAATCATGGTCTGCGCGTTATCGAGGATGCCTGCATGGGCCCGGGCGGGAGCGTCGCGGGCCGCCATCCCGGCACCTTCGGCGACATTGGCTGCTTCAGCATGCATCCCCTGAAGCCACTGCACGTCATGGGCGACGGGGGCATGGTTTGCACCGACGACGAGCAGCTCTGGTCCTGGATGGGCAAATATCGAAATCACGGCATGGTGGATCGGAATCGCATTGAATTCTGGGGCGTCAACATGCGGCTGCAGCCGCTGCAAGCGATTGTCGCTAGCCGGGTGCTCGACACCGTGCATCATAGCGTCGCGGAACGGAACCGATTGGCGACTCGGTTGGATGACCAGCTTCGTTCGCTTGCGCCGAAAATCGTTGTACCGCCCCGGCCGGCCGGCTATCGCGAAACGTTCAGCCTCTACATGATTTGCGGGGAAAGCCGCGACTCGCTGCTTCGGTTCTTGGTCGAGCGAGGCATTGACGCCAAGGTCCACTATCCCCTCCCCCTGCATCTCCAACCAGCCGCCGCGTCGCTCGGCTACCGAATCGGCTCTTTGCCCCTGACGGAGTGGCAGGCTGCCCGCCTTTTGACCCTGCCGATGCACCCTTTCCTCGGTGAAGCTCAGATCGACTACATGGCTGATTCGATCCGGGCTTTCTACCAGCGTGAACCATGAAGGAACGAGGGACCGATTTTCCCGTCGAATTTACCTTCTTCGTTCCTTGCCTCAACGAGGCTCCTCGAGTCCAGGGCACGCTCGAGACGGTACGCGAGGCGATGGTCAAGCTGGGGAGAAGCTACGAGGTTCTCGTGGTTGACGACGGCTCGTCGGATGGTACTTACGAAGTGGTTGAGCAATATCGGAGATCCCATCCAGAAATGCCCCTTTTTCTCTCCCGCAATGCCGTGAATTGCGGAGTGGCATATTCCTACGTGGAGGCGGCTTTTCGGGGCCGGGGAGAATATTTTCGGCTCGTTTGGGGCGACAATACCGAACCGGTCGAGACCCAGATCAAGATCCTGGCCCTGGCGGGAACGGCCGACCTGATCGTTCCTTACTACCCCGACGTAGCGGGCAAGAGCGCGCTGCGCTTGGCTGTTTCTGGCAGCTACACGCGTCTCGTGAATTTGCTCTCCGGCTTTAAGCTGCGTTATTACAACGGCAGCGTGCTCTGCCGTCGGTATGATGCGATGCGCTGGAGTCCGCACAATCACGGGTTCACCGGCTTTCTGGCGGATCTGATCACCCAACTTTTGGCTGAGGGCGCCTCGTATGCGGAGATCGCAGTGGTCGGCATTCACGTCGAAAAGAAGGCGAAAGCCACGCCGTTGACCTTCCACAACCTATTTTCGACCGGGCTCACGTTAACCGGAATCTTCATGCGGCGCCTCAGCTACGCGATTTATCGCAACCGGATTGCCCGGCTCAACCAGCCAATCGGGGCGGGCGCGTCCAACCATCGCTAGGGAACGCGCGATCCACGAGAAATGCCCGCCACCGACGCCGCCCTTCACTGTCATATCTGCGCTTCGCCGACACTTGACACTGTCGCGGGGTATCATTCGTTCCGCCGGGTCACCTCGGACTGCAAGCCATGGCCGGCAGGGGGACGCTTGTGCGTTTGCCGGAGCTGCGGCTGCATACAAAAAGCGATCGATCCCTTCTGGCAGCAAGAGGTCGGACGGATTTATAGCGACTACGCCATCTATCACCAGAGCGGCGGCGTTGAGCAGGCTATTTTTGAGCCGGACTCGGGCCAATCGCTCCGACGCTCTAGCCGCCTCGTCGAGCGGTTGCGGACTGCGGTGCCTATTGCGGATCGCGGGCGCTTGCTGGACGTCGGCTGCGGTAATGGCGCGTTGCTTGACGCGTTTATCGCCCAGAATGCAGGCTGGTCGCTGGTCGGGACAGAATTGAATGAGAAATATCGTCCCATCGTCGAGAGCATCCAAGGGGTGGAGGCTCTTTACACCTGCCCGCCGGAGGACATCCCCGGCAACTTTGATCTCATCGTGCTAATGCATGCGCTGGAGCATATTCCCGAGCCGACGCAGTTGCTGGCGAAACTGGCGGACAAATTGAGCGCCGATGGACGGCTGCTCGTGGAGGTACCCGACCACCTGCAGAACCCATTTGACCTGTTGATCGCAGATCATTGCACCCACTTTACGCGCACAACTTTGGCCGAACTTATCCAGCGCAGCGGCTTCAACATCGATCTCGCCGCAAACGACTGGTTGCCGAAGGAACTCACGGTGCTGGCTCGCCATGGTCGTGGCCAGCCGGCCGCTCACTTCCAGGCCGGCTCGTTTCGAGGGGCTGAATCAGCCACCAGGAGTATGGCCTGGCTGCATTCGGTCATCGCCGCCGCCCGGAAGGTGTCCGCCGCTGAATGCTTTGGTCTGTTTGGCACCTCGATCTCAGCCACTTGGCTCGACAGCGAGCTCGAGAACATCGCGACCTTTTTTGTCGACGAGGATCCCAGCCGCGTGGGCAAAACCCACCTGGGTCGCCCAATTGTTCACCCGCGCTCTGTCGCCGCTGGCAGCAATATATTTGTCGCATTACCGCTGCCGTTCGCGGATTCTGTAAAAGAGCGTCTAGCGAGCGAAAACCGGTCCTGCACCTATCATGGGCCGCCACCGTTCCCCAGCTAAGCGCAGCCACGCGTCCCTCCTCCGCTGATTCACTCTTTTAAGGCTCAAGTACCAATGAAGCCAACGCTTTCCATCATCATCCCCGCCTTCAATGAGGAGGTCGGCTTGCGCCGCACGGTGGAGATGCTGGTGGGCCTTCTCGGCGGCTTCTTCGCTGACTTCGAGCTATTGATCGTTGATGACGGCAGCCGGGACCGAACGGGGCAGATCGCCGACCAGCTGGCCGCCGGTGACCGGCGGATTCGAGTCGTCCACCACGACGTGAACCGGGGCTTGGGTTACAGTTACCGCGAAGGCATAAAGTTGGCCACCAAAGAGAATATCTGGTGGATACCGGGTGACGGCGGCGGGCTCAATTCTGAGGACGACTTGGCCAACATCTTTGGCGCGGTCGGTCAAAGCGACATGGTCTTGGTCTACCTGCTGAGCGAAAACCGTCCTCGCCATCGGCAGATGATCTCCCGGTCCTACACGGCACTCCTCAACCTCCTTTTTGGGCTCAAGATCAAGTATTATAACGGTGCGAATATTTATCGGAGCGAGTTGCTCCGCGATCTGCCCATGACTTCCAATGGCCACGGCCTTCTAGCGGAAATTTCCCTGCAGCTAGTCAAAGGACAATATAGCTATACCGAGGTTGGGATGCACAATCGAGAGCCTGCCGGCGGCAGCTCCAATGCCCTGCGGCTAAAAAATATCTTCCGCGTGGGCAAAGTCTTGCTCGGACTCTACTGGCGACTGCAGGTGAGGGGAAATTATCGGAAAACAGGATCAACAAAGATGACACCATTGACCTCGAGCACCCCCGAGCCCGAGCGCTCCCCATAATTTGGGCCAATCCTATGAGTATAACCACAGAAATCAAAGTTCCTTACACCAATTTTCCGCAGTTGATTGCACAAGTTAGGCCGGAACTGCACGAGGCCTTCGACGCCGTGATCACCAGCGGTCGTTATATCCTCGGCCCGCATCTGGCCCAATTTGAGAAAGAGGTCTCCGAATTCATTGGTGTCGGTCATGCTTTGGGCTTCTCCAATGGCACAGCCGCTTTGCATGTCGCGTTGCAGCAGATGAAGATCGGCGCGGGTGACGAAGTCATCACGGCGCCCAATTCCTTCCTCGCCTCCGCCTCTTCCGTCGCGCTGGCCGGCGCGGAGCCGCGCTTCGCCGACGTTGGCGACGACATGAACATGGATCCCGCCGCCCTCGAGGCCGCGATCACCCCGAGAACCCGTGCGATCATTCCGGTGCATCTCACCGGCCGTCCGGCCCGGATGCCGGAAATCATGGCCATCGCCCGGAAGCACAACCTGCTCGTTCTCGAAGATTGCGCCCAAGCCATCGGGGCGCGCCGCGACGGCCGCATGGTCGGCACCTGGGGAGAGGCCAGCGCCTTCAGCCTTCACCCGCTGAAAAACCTCTTTACGTTTGG
This sequence comes from uncultured Opitutaceae bacterium, assembly GCA_903916755.1. Taxonomy (GTDB): domain Bacteria; phylum Verrucomicrobiota; class Verrucomicrobiia; order Opitutales; family Opitutaceae; genus Palsa-1447. Next base: position 15,960 of record CAIWXW010000087.1, read on the forward strand.
CGATAGCGGATTGCTGGTGACGAACGATCCGGAGTTGCACCGTCGACTCTGGATGGCCCGGAGCCATGGCATGTCCACCCGCGACGTTTGCGATTTCTGGAGCGACAACAACCGCATGGACGAGCTTCACGCGGCCTTCTTGCTGGTCCATCTGAAGAAGCTAAAGCAGTGGACGGAGGAGCGCCGGAGCCTGGCGCTGAGGTACAATGACGCTTTGCGGGGCTTGGTAAAGGTTCCGGACGAAGGCGCGGGCGAATACCACGTGTATCAAACTTACATGATCCGCACCGACCGGCGGGATCAATTGCAGGATTTTCTCCGCGGGAAGGGGATCGAAGCGCTAACGCATTATCGGATTCCAATTCATATGCAACCGGCCGCCAGGTCGCTAGGCTACAAGCCCGACGATTTTCCCGCCGCGAAGAAGCTTAGTGAAACGATCCTCAGCTTGCCGCTCTATCCGGGCCTGACTGAGGAGAAGCAGGAGTACGTGCAAAGCAGCATTCGGGATTTCTTCCGAGCCTAGTGCGCCCGGCATCCTCTTGAATCATCCATCCATGAAAATCGAGAACGCGGCGACCCGCGAAACCCAGTATCAGCGCTCCATTGACTTATTAAAAGAACGGGGACTGACGCCGTTGGGCCTGATGACAAATCAGGCGTGGCAGGACGATCCCAAGCATCTTCTTTTCACTCTGTCGCGCTACAAGTTTGTCGCCAAGATGTTTGCCGGTGCGAAAAATGTGCTGGAAGTCGGATGTGCCGACGCATTCGGAACTCGGATCGTCGTCCAAACGGTGGAAAGGCTTACGGCGACGGACTTCGACCCGGTCTTCGTGGAGGACGTCGTTCGTCGCATGGATCCGCAATGGGCATTCGAGTGCCGCCAGCACGACCTCTTGCAGGGCCCGTTTCCAGGCCACTACGATGCAGCCTATGCGTTGGACGTAATTGAACATATCCAACCCAAAGATGAGGTAAACTTTACCGGCAACATCGCCAAGTCACTATCTGCTCATGGGGCGTTGATCCTCGGCTGTCCCACAATCCATTCTCAGGCCCATGCTTCGCCGCAAAGCAAAACCGGCCACGTAAATTGCAAGGATGACGCAGGCATGAGGTCCTTGCTAGCCAGGTTTTTCCACAACGTCTTCGTCTTCTCGATGAACGATGAAGTCGTCCATACGGGATTTGGCCCCATGGCCCATTATATCTTCGGCCTCGGCTGTGGGCGAAAGGAGACCTGAGCGCGTGGGCAATTCCGAACAAGCTCCGCCCGCCGGCATTCGCGAAGAAATAGACCTCACCCTATTCGTTCCTTGCTACAATGAGGAGGCCCGTATCGCAGGCACGCTCGACACGATCCGATCCGCCCAAGGGGCGATGCATTTCACTTACGAGGTGCTTGTGGTCGATGACGGCTCCAAGGACAGCACCTGCGCGGTGGTCGAGGAATACCGGCGGGCCCACCCCGATATGCCGATAAGATTACACAAGAATCCACGCAACCTCGGACTGGCCCGCTCGTTCGTCGACACCGCATTTCAGGGGCGCGGCCGCTATTATCGGCTGGTTTGCGGCGACAACGTGGAACCTGTGGCCACAATGATCACCTTGCTCCAGCAGGTGGGAAAGGCCGATCTCGTGCTCCCCTATTATCCTGTGCTGCCGGGCAAGAGTCGCACCCGCCTCGCTATATCCAAAACCTTCACTTTCCTGGTCAGCGCCTTAAGCGGCCATTCCATCCGGTACTACAATGGCTGTGCTCTCTACCGGCGTTTTCACGTCATGCGATGGGCGCCGTACAACTATGGGTTCGGATTCCAAGCCGATCTCATTACCACTCTGCTGGATGAAGGAGCAAGTTACGTGCAGGTACCCGTCTCCGGAAGCCATTTCGTGAAGGAAGGAGGCCGCTCTCCGCTGAATTTTAGGAATTTCGTTTCAACCGGCCACACACTTTTCGAGATTTTTCTCCGGCGCCTGCGGGCCTTCATGTTCCAAAGTCAGAAGAATTCCACCCCGAGACAATGATTCCGGCCCGTTCGACGGCTGCGGCCGAACCATCCGTTCTGGTCGAAAAGTTCCTGGCGTGCCCGCGCAGCCATCAACCCGTGCTGGTCTCGGGCGACCAAATAACCTGTGGCGGATCCGCATTCTCCGGATCCCTGCGGGACGGGGTTGCAGTCATGATGCCCTCCACTCAATCCTCATTTTTTGACAATAAATTTGAAGTAATGCGTTCGGGCCACGAAAGCGAAGGCGAATGGAGCTTTTGCTATGCCCAGCAGACGAAGCTCCTTTCAAGCTATCTTCGCCCTGGCCAGGTGATCCTCGACGTCGGATGCGGTCCCTCATTGCCCTACGAAAGGCCGCCGGGCACGATCACAATCGGCCTGGAGCCCTCGTTTCATTCGATCCGCGCGAATCATGACGTGGACTTGCGCGTGTACGCCAGTGCTGGCGAGATTCCCATGGCCGACCGATCCGTAGATGTCGTGGTGTGCTTTTATTCCATTCATCATATGGTAGGGTCCTCTCGGAAACAGACCATTGCGAACGTTCGCCGCGCCTTTTCCGAGTTTGGCCGCGTCCTGAAGCCCGACGGGCTTCTTTTTGTCTTCGAAATGACGCCCATCACGCTGTTTTCACTGGCCCAGACGGCTCTCTGGAACCTAGCTCGGCGTATGGCGCCCAGTAAGCTCGACATGTATTTCTGGTCAGCCGATTCCCTGGCGGGCATGGGCACGAGCCAGCTGCCAACCGGAAGCACCTTGGAGAAGATTTTCTTCGGCGCGTCCGCATTTACGATGTTTCCACCGGCTTTCAGTTTGCCTTGGATTAAAGTGCCTCGGCTGATCTATCCACTGGATGCTAAGTTATATAAGTGGCGAATGGCCATTTCGTGATCGCCGCTGCGCGCTCGAAATCATGATTGCACCGCTCAATGAACGCTAACGCTTGTACCGCTGCCCGCACCTCAAGCTGCTGGCGGTAAAGAGGCGGCCTGATCCATGGTTCAATCGCGCACGGGACGCCTGCTAGACTGGAGGTTGGCAGCGGTCGTATTCGTCTATGTCACCGCCGTAGCAGCGATCCTCATTCAATCCCATGGCTTGCCCTATGCTTCGGATGGAAACGAGACCTTTTCCTCCGCCATCCATGCCCGAAATCTGAGCGAATTTTCTTGGCGGCAGAGTTATGGGCTGACCGACGAATCATACGGCACCAGCGCCGGTTCCCATCCTTTCATCCACAGCCATCAAGGCAATTTTCCGCGCCTGTTCACCTACGTCATTTATTTACTGGGAGCACGCACCATCGAAGCCCAGATCATCGCGACGGCATTCACCGCGGGTCTGGCTGCAATAGTTTTAGTCTTTATATTTCTTTTCCGGGCGTTCAACCCGACTTTTGCGCTCATTGGAAGCCTGGTATTTATCAGCGATTATTTTCTCTTTGGGCAATGGCACCTGAACACGTACCGCGTCTGGCACTGCTTTTTCTTTTTTTCATCGGTCCTTTGCGCGCTCTCCTTCTGCCGCAAGCCGTCCCGGCGCATCGGTGTCATCACTTCGGTAAATTTCGTCTGCCTTTGCTATTGGGAATATGTTTTCGCCTTTTTTGTCGTTAGCCTAGCGTTCGTTTTCGCGGCGGCGCTGAGTTACCGGCGTCCGAAGAGAGTCTTGGCCTTCCTAGGGTTTCAGATGGTTGGGGTGCTGGGCGCAGCAGCAATATTGATTGCGCAGCTGACCGCCTACATGGGCTGGGGTGGCGTGAAACAAGATATCGCCTACACGTTGCAGGGGCGAAATTCTGCGTTTGATGAAGATTTTGTCGCAAAAGCCACGGCATTCTACGCGAAGCACAAGGTGCTCTGGTGGCCGAACTATGTCGACGCCAGCCCGCTCCGCCACTTCGATGCATTTAGCAATCTGCTGTTAAAGTTCCATCTGGAATACTACAGCCCGTGGATCGCGTTTTTGATGGTGTTCGCAGCGGTCGCGTGGATTTTGGCGCAATGGCGGCTCAAACGACCGATCGGGCTGAGCCTATTGCTGGCAAGCGGCGCGTTGATTCTGGCCAGCCTATGGCTCAATGATCGTTCCCTATTTGACTGGACTGAGGCTCCCCTGTGGGAGGCTGCAGGATGGCCGAATGGGGTCTGCCAGGAAATTAGCCTCTTTGGAATGGCCGCGTGCGCACTTCTCCTTCTTGCCTTCGGCCCACGGCTCGTAGGCACCAAAAGAGTTCAGGCCAGCCGCAGAGTCCTCGTGTTCATTGCGGCCGGTCTGTTCGCCTATGGGATCACCTATCGGATTTTTACGGGGTACGTTTTTAGCGGTTATTTGAATCGCCAGGCCCCGTTCCTGGTCTTTTTGAGCGATCCTTTGCTCGCACTCGCCTTCTATCTGCCGATTTCCCTCTTCGCTGCGGCATGGGCGAGATGGAAATGGAGCCGGCGGGCAAGAAATCTGGGCCGGCGTCGCCTCGGAGCGGGCTCGATCGTGGTCGCTGCGACTTGCGGAGGCATTGGCGTTTCGCTTGGCTTCGGCTGGCTGGCGCTGCAAAAAGAGTATTTCGTCGCCATGCCGCCGAATCGGTACGAATTCATCAAGCGGTTGGCCGCGCCGCCGTTTCGCAACGAGTCGTTTGTCGTCAATACGTATGCCGCTCCGATCTCGGTCGAAACACGTTCATGGGCCTATATGGAGCCGGCCATTTTTAGCGGAAATATTCGCCTGACCAGATCAGGCTTTCGACGCGATCGCGAGGACACCTATAAATGGCTGGCCGATTTCGGAAAAGATCCAGGGTACGAAAAGCCTACCTACGCGCTGATCGTCCGGCCCACCGGGTGGAGCACGATGTTCGCCGACTATCTGCATGCCCGCGGCTTGCGGCAGACCCATATGCCGCTAGCCGACACTTACGGACTGCTGCGGCGGGCATCCAAGCCTTTCAGTTCTTTTTTGCACGATCAGGTGGTCTGGTCAGACGAGGATAGAAATCGGGACGGTTACAGCATTATCCGAATCGACTGGGATTATCCTGCCTATCTTCGCCCCCTCCTCGCGCAAGATTCCATGCCCGACGACGATCCTGCTCCTTCACCCGATCAGAATTGGTCGATCGAAGTACAATCCATTCCGGTCGTCCCGTCGGGCGCGATTGAGGGAGCGATCCGAGTCGTTGGCATCGGCACAGAGACGGAGCACCTAAATCTCGCGGCCGGAACCCTCCATGTCGGAAGCTGGACGGCTTTGGGGGCGCCGCCCAAATCGCGCTCCCTCCCGCTCGCGACCACCGGGTCCATCGAACGCCTGCAGGCTGTCGTCAGCGGCCAGTATCTCCACATTGAGCTGCTGAAGGGCCCGGAAGCTGGTCGAGCTCGATTGATGGTGAACGACCTGGAGGGCGAAGTCGACCTGCGGGCGAGCCGCCCTGGAATCGAGTCATTGAATTTTGACGCTGCGAACTCTTTTGAGGACGCCGCCATTAGGCCGGTTCCGCGCGCGGGCGAGTATGTGGGCTTAAGTCGGCGCCCAGAGGGCATTCAGCTAGCCTATCAGTTCAGGCAGCAGGAGAATCTTCCCGAGGAGAATACACGGATTGACTTGGTAAGCGAGGGATCAGCGGGAAAGCGGGGCTCGGTCCAAACCGTAGTACTGCTCGGAAGAACCGGTATTCCCATCGACTTGTTCGCCTTCATCGCCGGCAACCCCGACACCGTGGCGGAGTACGTTCGCGTTCGCCGGCTGGGCGATTCTCGGAGCTATTTGCAATGGTTATCCGACTTCCTCGGCAAGCAACCGCGCGGAAGCCGGCGCTTGGGAGTTCTCGGTCCGGCTTGCTTTCCTCCTTCGTCCAGCCAGCCGTCCATCCTCCCGGTCCGGCGCCTTGTGCTTCCGCTGCCCTCGGATGCCCACAACGTGCTCAAGGCTTGGCTGCGCCCAGGAACACGAACGAAACTGGGCCCCATCTACCCATCCAACGCCGTTGATTTGGCTGGGCCCAGGCCCCGGCCGCGGGTGAGCACACCCAATCCCTTCGAGGACCTTTCTCCGACGATGCTCGGGCACCTAGAATTGGATCTTAAGTTTCCGTCCGACCGTTCGGGCCGATCCGAGCCTTTGGTTACAACCGGAATACCAGGAGCGGGCGACTTCGTTTACGCGCTGTACCTCGATGCGCACCATGTCCGAATCGGGTTCGATCACTGGGGCGTCGGCGGCTTCCTGAGTCCTCCGATCGCGATCGACTACCAGGCAGCCCATCATCTCGGGATCGCGATGGGCAGTTTGTTCCCGCGGGATAGCGATCCCGCCTTGCGCGGACATCCGCTGGCCGAAATCGACACGCTAAAGAGCAGAGTTACGATCACGATCGACAACCGTATGGCGCTTGATGTGGCGGCGGAGGCCTATGACACCCCGCCCGCTGCGGTGACGGTCGGACGGAACCGAATTGGAGGATCAACCGCCGGGCCGGAATTCACCGGCCAAATACTCCATGTACGATGGGCTGCTGATTCGATGATCAGCGGAGCGTCGGGACCGCCACATCCTTAAGGTAGGCCAAATGAGCTTTCCTCGCGCCATTTGGCAGCATTTCAAAGACATCATGGGATAAATCGCGGCGCTGCAGCAGGCCATCGATCTCGGGAAAATCGTCCTGAATGCGGGGAGTTTTTTGGCCCTCTCCCCACATGATGAGAAAGCCGGCATTGATCGCCGCGACCAATTGCGCATGTTCCCCGCGATTAATGATGTACGTGTCGGGGAAAAGTTGCTGCCTCAGCAGACTGAGGCTTTGCTTGCGCGGCAACAAACGTTCGTCGGTTACATCCACTGCGAGATTAAGATGGCCAGTGTAAAGCCCGAAGGCCTCGGCCGTGTACGGATGAATGCGATTATCCGGTAAGAGGAGGATGATGGGACGGTGAATGTTCCTCACGCGGACGCGAACAGCTTCAATCGCACGGAGAGTGGCCAGTTGGTCGGCCTTGGCCCAATGACCGAATGGTGCCGGCCGATAGAAAAAGCATCCGACCACAATTAAAACAGACATGACGGCGATCAATCGCCTCTGCATCCGCTTTGCAGTCAGCCCTATCGCTATCGGAACGACAAACGCTCCGTAAAACATCGCATCGGTCATAGACGTTCCCGAGGGCCTTGTAAAAACGACGAAGACATGGCCAAAAGCCACCAGCCAAAGAAATACAATTATATAACACGACGCGCGCGATCGCCCTGTGACTACATCTCCACGAAATGCGGAGACCGACGTCATAACCAGGGCCACCAACCCAATGACAATTGGCACAAAAAGGAAATTAGAGCCGCGCAGGAGTTCCCAAAATGATCCCGCCAGCGAGGTCCCCGCATCGGGATTATGCAACAACCAGTTCCAATAGTTCCTGTAAGCCAACATGGCTTGGGGTTGGTGGAATTCTAGATAAAGCTGAAAGACAAGCCAGTGGGTCATGGCGGCGCTTGCCGCCAGCAGGAGAATCGACGCACCGACGCGGTTTCGCGAGGCGCGACCGAGGATCAGCACCAGCACGCCAGGCAGGAGCGCCATCGCCGTAAGCGACGGCTTTTGCAAAAAAGCCAAGCCGCACCAAAACCCCGAAAAGGCGAAGAATGGCAGCCCGGGCGTGCTCAACGCGCCGTCGCGATATCGCTGGATTAGACGGAGGGCCCAAAGCGTTGACAGGAAGTAGATCGGAAACTCATAAATCCAATAAAATGGAGCTAGGAGAAAATAATAGTCACGCGTCAACGGCCATATGGCAATCGCCGTAGCGGCAACGCAACTCTTGTCGAGCAGCGACCAGCGTCGGCTGATCCACATTCCTGATATCATGAGCCCAATCGCCAGGTAAGCGAACCAGACGGTGACCGCGGCGAATAAGTCGATTTGAGCCACACTTCCCACATCCTGCGGCTGGAAGTGGACGATCAAATGCTGAAATTGGGTCTGCAGCCAAGCCATGGGTATTCCCTGAACGATGAAGATCGCCCCAAAATCCTGGTGCAGGATACTCAGGCTGGAATAATAGTGGTCCGCAGCAGGCTCCCAAAAGTCCACGAAAAACGAGCGACCCGAAAAATGGAAGGCCAACAACGGCATCTGGAAGAGCACGGCGCAGAACAAACCTAAAAACAAATTACGAGAACGCATCGGTGGGTGAAGGGTCGATCGCGCATCGGACGCATTTCACTTGTCGTCGGAGGCGACGTTGTCCAACCAGCAACGACGGTCAGCGTCGAGCAGAAATGGTATTTGACCACGTGAGACCAGGCCATCGCCCGCGCTTGGAGGCGGTTCGCCTCTTCCCATCACAAAGATAAAGGCCATTGACTCCAGCCGGCCATTGGCTGGCTTTCGAGGCTTCATGGATAATACTTCTATTCGCCGGGCGCGCTGGGGGGCAGCTGGCTTGATCTTGATCGCCCTTTTTGGCGCAAACCTGGCGAGAGTGCGCTCCCTTGGGATGGACGATCTGCCGCCGTTCTGGGTGGTCGACGCCATACCGCCGGCGCTGTCCAATCTCGTATTCCACAGTCCGAGTGACCATGCCAGCTTGGCCGTGGTCAGTTCGGCATTTTACGCCTCGTTGCAGGGCAATGCTCCCTATCAGCCCCGCGACACCCAGATGATCGGGCGCGCCATCGCCGCAGTTCGCGCACTCGACCCCGGGACGATCGCAAGGGATGAGCAGTTAATGTCCGGTGACGACAAAGGAATCGTCGATTTCGTCAAAATTGCTTTTGCCCTATTCGGATATCGATCAGACCGGATAATCTATCTCTATTTCCTAGTCCTATTCGTATCGATTTCCTTGCTCATTTTTTGTTTTCGGGCGTCACCCTTGCCGCCGATTATTGCCGGCGCATTTCTCACTGCCCATTTTATGCTTTTGCCGGCGGTATTTTATAACTTGCAGCTCCGGTCTGTATTGGCGCCGCGCTTTCTTCCCGTCCTGGGCCTAGTCGCCTGCCTGCATTGCTTGTTTTTCGCTTTCCGGCCCAGCTCCAAGCCTTCCGGCGTTGCGGGGCTGATCCTCCAGGCCGCGGTGCTGATTTTTGCCATGCACCTGCGCTCCGTCGCAATATGGGAGATCGCGCTGGTTGGAATCGTCAGTGTGGCCATGTTCGCCGCTAATTTGGTTTCGCCCGCCTCCCAGGCTTGCGCCCGAAGCCGCTGGGCGCCCCTTCTCCCTGCCGCCTTACTCGTTCTAGGCATGGCCGGGTTAAGCGAATACCGCCAGCTCACCTACAACCGCCATTATTTGAATGGTGACGTCATGGCCACCCGCCCATTCTGGCACAATATTCTTTCGGGCTTTGCGATTAATCCGGTGTTGGCCGCGCAATATGGATTCAAAGTCGATGACTCCAGCGAGGTCCGTGCCACCGGAAGATACTTGACCCAGCATGGCCGCGGCGCGGAATGGGCCGCCATGGGCGGAACCCCGATGGACCGGCCGTGGGTGTGGAGCGCTGTATTTTCCCGCCTTCGGCTTGGAGACTACGACCACGCGGCGCGGGGCTTGATCCTTTCAATCGTGGTCCATCAGCCCGGTGAGGTTCTGGCCACATATCTCTACTACAAGCCGCGATCGCTATGGAACCATTTGGCCTGGATCTATGGCTTCCGGCGCAACATACCGGACGTGGCCATATATGTCTCGCCGGATGTGGGCGAGGCTATGGCAACCCAACTCGCCGATCTGCAGGCTACAATAGACCACCGACATATGCGATTTTTGCTGTTAAATCCCGTTGGTGTCGCGGTAGTGCTCGCCTTTGCGCTACTCTTGTCCTCTCAGGCTGATCGCCTCCCTTGGCGCGATTGGGCGCCATTGGCTGTGCTGGCGGGGGGCGCGCTCATCCCGGCGACGATCGGTTATGCGGGAATGCATACGATCTCCGAACCGGCACTCATGCTAGCAGTGGCGATCTATGTCGCGGCAACGGCCGCGTTGGCTCGCCTCCTAACAGCACGCTGGAATCACCGGAAGCCCGGGCGCGCCGGCCCCCGCCTTGGTAAAAGTTGAGCTCTCGAGGCAGCAATACAACCGCGCTTCACCCGCGTCCCAGCGTGCCCAATATAAGCCAGACAGGCAAAACTACACCGGGCAGGACTCGCGTTTACGAGACTGCTCTTTGGATCCTAATCGGCTTGGTCGTGGGGTCGTTTTGGGTTCACGAAGGCTGGTTTCATCTCGAACTCTTCCAAGTCTCCGAGACGCTCTCGCGGCCGGGTCACAATTCGACCCTCTTTAGCCAGCTGGCGGTTATCTTTGCCTGGCAAGAGGCGTTTGACGCTAACGCCAACCGCCTTCGCCCCCTCAGCGAGGTCGTGGAGGTGATTGACGGGGTGCTCCGGCCCATGCGGCTCTTTGGAACCCATCCTAGTTTAACCGTCATTGCAGTCGTTTTGGCAATAGGAACGATCGCAGCATATCACCGGGCCCTGATTCGGAGCGGCCTGCCGCCTCTCCACGCGGTGCTGCTCACGTTCTTGATGATTACGACCGTCGGATACCTTTCGTGCTTCGTCCCCTATATTCGCCCCGCCAAAAAGTTGGCCTTGTTTTGCACGGCCTTGACACTTTTCTTCTCTGCCAACTATCGGATCTCCCAGCGCTCGTTTATGCTGCTGTGGCTGGCGGTCTTTTTCGCATTCTTCAGCGATGAAGCCGGATTTCTCCTTTGGCCAATATCGCTTTTCCTCGTCGGCCCAACCATTGCGAAGCAAAAGCGATGGCGGGACGGGGCGCTGTTGCTGGGTCTTCCGATCTTCTGTGCCATCGTCGCCAAATGGGGCATACCGGCGATCTACCGCCTAGCGGGCCATCCCCGCAATCCGGCGCCCGATGCTGCCGCCTTCCTGGTTACGTTCCTGCTGGCGCCGCGCTTTTATTGGCTCGCTGCGCAGGACCTCGCTTCGGGGCTACTAATCTCATTTGGCGTGGCCGGGCCTGGCCAACTGGCGATCGATGCCGCCATTGTCCTAATCTTCAGCCTCGTTGTGTATGGGATTTGGCGGAAAAAATGGCGGATCGCAATGGCGAGCATGTGCCTGATCGCCATGAGCTTCGGACTTTCGCTGTTTGACATGTACAACTCGCCCTTCCGGTCGTCCCCTTTTGGCCAGCTCACCTACTATTACCATAGCCCAATCGGCCTTCTCGCGGTCTTTCTGCTGGCGACGCTCGAACTCCGATCGAAAATTCTTGTGCCGCTCGTCATCTTACTAATTTTCAGCAACATACACACATTTTACATGGTCAATCGCGCCATCATGATCGAACACAATTACCCTTTTGAGGCCAGGGCTTTACCCGAGGCCGTGCGCGAGCCGGACAAATTGGCGCGTGAATTCCTCAAATTGATCCCCCATATCGGAGGCTTGAACGAGCAGTGGTTCGATACGAATTTCATCCATTATCAAGCCCATCCCATAGCGAACGATGAGTTCCCTCGACGCTACCGAGCGCTGTTTCAGTCTCACAATTCGCCCAACCATTGACTGTCCGCACAGCGCTTCAGTTTCTTCTCAAGAGAACCGATCCATCCGGCATGATTGAGCCGGTAAAGACAGCTGAGGCGGCCGCATATCCTCCATGTTGGTACAGGTTCATGAAATCGACCACGCCCCTCGGTTCCTCGAATGCGGCAGCAATTGTTCCCTGTTGGGTGAAGACCAGCAGGCAATAGCCGCCTCCGTCAAGGTGCGGGTAAGGGACGCTGACGCCGGTCTCTTGCTTAATGGTCTCGCGGAGGCTCCGCGGTTCATAGATGTAGAGGCGATCCCACGCAAACGGGGTGTATTTGGCGATTTCGACCATCTTCCCGCTTTTTATGTCGTCAACGAGCCTGCTGTCCAAAAAGCCGTGATTATCCAGCCGCACGCACCCGGCAAGCATAAGCCCAAAAAGCACGAATGGTCTCAGTTTTCTCATCGTAAGGAACGGCGTTTCCCCTTTTGCGACTTGGCGTCAGATCTGCGTATTTCCAGCATTTGCCTTCAAAGGCTAAGAGGCGGGATCACTTGAAATCGAGTTACAAAATTCCCGTTCCGATCAAAGCAATAATAGAACGCTCCATCCTGCACCACGCACAAGTCCTGCACGCCGGTTTTCGCGCCCTTCAGGCGGATTTCACCGGAACCGACCACGCTAACCTCGCCCTGTTGGCGCCATACACGCATGACCGTGGGAATCCAAAATCGCTCCACAAAATCGCCGTGCGAATAAGAACGCGTGAAGTTGTATTCTTCATTTCCTCCATGCCACGCCTTGTCGGTGACTAACTCCCTCAATTCAACCTCCGACAATTTTTTTGCTCCTCCGGCCAACCGATCCGCCATTGTGGCCTCCGCCGCGCCTGCCTTCGGCACGGCGCCCGTGGCGCCAAGGGAACCAACGTGGGTTCGAAGGAGAGATCCATACAAGGAATTATCGCTTTCGGTCGGCACAAAATCAATCTTCCTGCCCATTGCCTGCTGCCGTCTCGCCTCTAACTCAAACGCATAGCAATAGGCCCGCGATGGGTAGGGATGGAGCTCAGCCGCTTGCGCAAATTTCCCGGCGTCGACCAACTGCTTTATCTCTTTTAGGACACGGTAGTCCCAAGGGACCTCCGGTCCCTCAAAGCCCACAAAGACGTGGTTGGAAAACACAGTTCTATTGCGATACGCAGTCTCCGCATAGCCCCGCGCCTCAAGCACCGCGAAGAGGAAAACAGCCGATAGCGCCACGAGGCGCTGCCAACGCTCGGGACCAATATCGGCAAAAAGGCAGCCAATGAAGAGCGCGTATAACATCGAAGCGAGCGAGCCGTAATAGTTGACCTCTACAATGGCCGGAGCGATCGGAATCAGGAGAACCGCATAGGCCAGAACCATAAGCCCGGCGGCCACGGCCAAAGCTGCAACGAGCAAGCGGCGCTCTTTTGGCAACAACGCCATCGTGCTGGCGAAAAGGCAGACAAAAAGCACCATCAACTGGACTTCGTTCCGCGGCCAGCTGGCAGGCTTGATCGCATGACCCGAAGTCCAGAAAGTCCCGACCCGCCGAAAGGGAAGAAGATGCGCCGTCAGCATCGTATAGGCGGTCCCCGCGGGGTGAAAGTTCGGGGTCCAGCTTGCAAGGTGCGTCGACGAAATATTTCCCGTCGAAGGGGCGCCCTTGTAGGCAACAACTGGCCCTTTCAGCACCAGCTGAATGTAATCGAGCGGAATCTGATTAGTCAGTCGATTCAACCAGGGATAGCCCCACAAGGCTATCAGCAGGAACAGGAGGATCGGAGCAATCAAAGCGCTCCAAGCCAGCGCGGCCCTACCAAGGTTCCTGCGCACGGAAAAAAATGTGCGGTAGCATATCACCGGCAGGCAGACCAGGATGACCACCACCGTTTCGTCCGTCAGGAATGCAAGAATAACAATCAAAGCCAGGACCGCAGCGGCTCGGCGGGAATCGCCCCAGAGGCCCGACCGCGGCCGCGGGGTCTGCGGGGCCACTTGGAGATGGGCCGCAGCCAACAGCGCCAATGCAAACCAAAGGTTCATCAGTGGCTTCGCGGGAATATATACCTCTGCGAGAGAGTCCAGGGCGCCGGGGCTCAGGGCCCAGAGGAGGGAAACCGAAAGGGCAATGAATCTCTTGCCGGTGAGCAGCTGGACAGCGCGATAAAGTGCCACGCAGACCAACGGATAGACGAACCAGCCGACTCCAAATGCGGGCGGCAGGGTCGCCACGTGCGACACCCAGCCTCGAAGATGAAGATTGGCCACTTCGGCGAGAATGGTGACAAACCGGGGCCGCGGATCCCCCATTTCCCATGTATTAAACCAATCGATCGGATGGGCCGGGAGGAGAAACGGGATAAACTTCAGGATATCTTCATAGAAGAAATAGCTGTTATCAATCTTGACGATAAAATTCCAGAAAACATACCCGGCAGCCACAACAGCCGCATGCACCAATGCCATCCAGGTGGAATCTCCCGTCCAGAGCGAACGATACCGGTTCAAGAAGCGCATGAAGTGGAGACAATAGCGACGCACCGTGTTCCGGCTGCAAGCGATAAACCGAACCGTTAAGCTTACAGCGGTCGGGAATAAAGCCGTGGGTGCAGCTAGCGAATTACGGGCAAGCTTCGAATGCACCAGGCCTTCCGCACATAGGCCTCCGCGTGTGACGGGCTAAGCGCATGAGCGTGACAAAGCGATGTGAAACCCTAGGTTTGCCGGCCTGATGACCCGATACCGCCATTTCTCGTTTTGCCGTCGCCAGATCAGAATGCGCTTCCGAAAAGGGCATCGCGCCCCATGATTCAATCCGCCTTCTCCTCGGCGAGGAAATGGGTCCCTTTTCGGACGGACGCCGCGGCGCTGGTCGCGCTCGCCGGCCTGGTCGCGGCCGTCTACCGGGAACATCTCACCGGCCGTTCACTTTTCCTGGGAAATTTCGACCGGCTCAATAGCTTCCTCAACACCCTCCTCGTCCACGTGGAAGGCTGGAACTCGGGACATTTCTCGGCCTGGGACGACTCCATGTTCATGGGCCGGAATATTTTTGCCCTGCCCTTCACCTATCCGAACGCGCTCAATCGGCTGGTTTCCATCTTTCCGCGCTCGGAGTTCTACTGGGTGGCCGGATATGTCTCGATTGGCCTTCTGGTCCTGGCGGGCTGGTCCGCCTATCTCTTCATCAGGACATGGGTGGGCGATCGCTTCGCTGCCTTTGTCGGCGCGGCTCTCTATCAGTTTTCCGCCCTGGCCGTTTTGAAGGTGAGCCAGAACGACATGAGCTTCGCGGTTCTCATCCAGATCCCCTTGCTGCTCTGGCTGGTCCGCGGGATTCAGCCTGACCGCTGGCGTTGGCGATTCGCCGGATTGTGTCTGGTGCTGACCCACCTCCTTTTCTTCTGCTTCCTGCAGAAGGCCGCCTACGCCTTGCTGCTATTAGGGACCTATACCTGCTACTTGGCGCGGTCGCGGCGGAGCTGGCACTTGTTCGCCGTGGTGGTGGCGGCCGGCACGACGGCGGTGCTCGCGGCTTTTCCCCGCATCTACGGTATCGCCCAGGAAATGGGGCAACTGCAGCGCCAGTACTCGCCGGGCGTCGAGATGCACGACTTCGACTCACTGTATCCGTGGCTGAATATCTCGACGGTGGATGTGCTGCGGTGGTTTCACGACGGGCTGTTTGGCCGCTACTTCGGAGAAAGGACCGCCCTGCACAACAGCATCAACATCACCGAGGGCATGCTGATGTACACCGGCACCCTGGTTCCGTTCATCCTGCTCGCCGGACTCATCCGCTGGAACGGTCGCTGGCTGGGCGTCTTCCGCCGCGGCCAGGGCGAAACCCGGCTATTTTACGGCGTCATCGCGTTTGTCTTTGCCGTGATGGTCAGCAAGAACGTCTATCATTTCCTTTTCGACCTGTTTCTTCGCCTCGATTTCACCCACAGCCGCATCGTGATTGCGGGGCTACCCCTCATTTGCGCCCTGCTGGCCGCCCGCTTGGCCCAATTTCGTCCCACACTCCCATCGGGGCCGTGGCAGCGTCGCGCCGCCCAAGCCGTCGCCGCAGCCATAATCGCCATTGGCCTGCAGACTTTCTTGGAAAAGTGGTCCAATCGCCACGCTTTGGGCCGCCCGCTCCCCCTGACCAACTCGTGGGCGGATTTAGGCAAGCTCCTGCTCGCCGCCGCCAAACGCCTGACCGGCGGCACCCCGACTCCCTGGATCAATCAGGGGGGAGTGGTTTGGGCATGGCTGCAACCGGCGGCTCTGGGGCAGATCCTCTTTTCGGCCGCGCTGGCGGCGCTATTTTTTGGCCTGCTGGGCCTTGTTCGACGCCGGCCCGAGTGGCGATGGACGCTGTACCTTTCCCTTGGGATGCTCCTCGTCGCCGGCAGTTGGAGTTTTGCCGACTTCCAAGTCAATGGCGCCCAAGTCCACACCCTTCGCCCATTTGCCGACAGCAACTCCTATTCCGCGGCTCCAGATGAATTTCAACTTCCCACCGACCGTGCGCTGGACTTGATCCATGAGCGTCTGGAGTCGAATGACTACCGCACCGTGCTCTACGCCAACACGGAGCAACTTCCGCTCTTTGCCGAGCCGCACTTGGGCGCGATGTGGGCGCTGCGGCAAGTAGGTGGTTATAGCAGCGGTTTGCCCCAGCGCCTGGCCGCCCTGCCCTGGCCGCCGGGCCCCTTGGGACTGCGTACGCTGACCTTCGGCAGCGTCGCGAAGCCAAATGACTTGCCCTGGAAAATCCTGGCCTTCCTTAACGTCAAATATGCGCTCAGGCCTTCGCAGGCCCTTTATAAGAATCGGCCTGATTCCTCCGGCCTGCCGCCGCTGGATCTGGCCGAAAGTCCCATCCCGGTGGTTCCGAGGGTGTTCTTTGCGCATCGCGCTCGGACGGTTCCGGATCTCGAGACAGCCCGCCGCAGTATCGTTTTCGGTTCCGGGACTGACGCCCAATTGATCGATCCTGTGGCCGAGACGATAGCTGAAACGCCCCTTCCGCTATCGGGCCTGGACGGCGACGGCACCATTCGCGCCGTTTTCACCGGGGACGTCATCGCCCTGGACCTGACTCCATCAACCCTTCCCCGCGTGCTCGTTCTCAATGAGCTTTATCATCCGGATTGGACGGCCAAGGCCAACGGGCAAAAGCTCACCGTGTTTCCTGCCAATGTGGTGATGCGTGGCATCTTGGTGCCGCCGGGGGCCGATCACATCGAGATGGACTTTGCCCCCTTTTGCCGGACTCGCAATGTCCTGCTCTTCCTCTCCGCCGCCCTGGCTTTCAGCCTGCTGGCGGCCCAAAGGCTATGCCGCGCCCGGCCGCGAGTACCCGGAATTTGCTAGACCCATTTCGCAACCGCAGGATCCATTGCCCACATCAAAAGCACGCATGATGGTCCGGCTCTCGCTCGGCTGCGTGTTGCTCCTGGCGGCGGGGTGGTTTTATTCCTGGGCGCCCGCTTCGTTCCCCGTCGAGGCATTCGGCCGGCAGCCCACTGAATTTTATCATGAGCTGAGCGATGCCCTGATCCGGGGGCACGCCCGGCTGGAGCGTCAGCCCGATCCACGCCTGGTGGCGCTACCTGATCCCTATGATCCGGCGCAGAATGCCCCCTATCGGGTCAACAACCTGAGCTATTTCCGGGGGCACTATTACCTCTACATGGGCGTCGCGCCGGCGCTGCTGCTGTTCGTCCCGGTCAAGCTTCTCACCGGATATTATCTTTCACATGAATTCGCCGTTGTCATCCTGTGCGTCACCGGCCTGGCCGCCGGTCTGGGGATCATCTGGCGCCTGCGCGCCGAACTGAACCTCCTCGCTGGCCCCGCCACCATGGCGGTTCTGGCCCTGGCCTTGGGCCTGGCCAACGGATACAACGTCGTTCTGCCCGGAGCCCTGGCCCAGGAGGTGGCCATCGCCGGCGGCTTCGCCTTTGCCATGGTGGCGCTGCTTGCCTGCACCCTCGCGCTGTCAGCGCGGAGGGCTTGGCTCTGGTTTGGACTCGCGAGCGTGGCTCTCGGCGCGGCCATCGGCTCCCGGCCCGAATATGTCTTTGCGAGCGTTGCGCTGCTGCCTCCGCTATTCACCTGGTGGAGCGCCCGCGGTCGAGGCTGGACCCCGGCCTTTTGGGGGACCGCCGCCGCCGCCGTGCTGCCGCTCGTCGGCGTGGTGGTCGCATTGCTGGCTTACAATTATGCCCGGTTCGGGGCGATATTTGAATTTGGCCAACACTACATGCTCGGAGGGTGGAATCAGCTGAAGCTGGGCAACAGCTCGGGAGCGATTGTGCGGGAGAACGCCTGGCGATATTTGGCGGCGCCGGGGCATTACAGCCGCACTTTTCCCTTCGTCACCGCCAATGGGCCACTGGCGATTGGCGCCATCTTGAACGTTCCCTGGCTATGGCTGCTGCCCTTTGCGATTTGGGCGCTGGCGCAGAAATCGGCGCCCTCCCGGCTGCGCGCGATTGGCCTTTCCGCCCTGGGCCTGGCTCTGGCCAACCTGCTCGTCTTGCTCGTCCTGCCCAGCGGCAACGCCGACGTGACAGCCGGCAGCGCCAACGCCCGCTACGTGCTCGATTTCCTGCCCGGATTGACCTTGTTCGTGTCGATCGGCGTCCTCGCGGCGCACCCATGGGCGGCCGGTTCGCGCATCAGGCGATTCGGCTTGGGAACGGTGGTCGCGATGCTGGTGGCCGCTTCGGTCCTCGCCGGCTTGTCGCTAAATTTCGAGCGGTTCCCGCCGGAAGACTACCGGCCGGTTTCCCTGCTGCTCAACCTGCCAGACTTTGCCGTGAGGGCCTGGGGGCAGCCAAGTTTCGGACCTTTGGACATGGATCTGGCTTTTCCCACGGAAGCCATCGGCCGCTACGAGCCCCTGGTTACGACCGGGGCCGCGAATGCGGCAAATCTATTGTATGTGACCTATACCGGACCGAACGAAATCCAGCTGGGATTCATGGGGAGCGGCATCAAAGGGCCTCTCAGCGACCGGATTCCGCTTGGTCCCCACCCCGTGCACCGCCTGTTGATCAGTTTTGGATCCCTCTATCCCCCGATTGGCTATCCCAGCTTGGCCGGTTTCGATCGCGCACAGGTGGCTTTTCTAAAGCGAGATGTCCATGTCGTGATCGACGGTCATCCGATCTTTGATGCTCCTTCCTATTGCTATCCCGCACCGCCCGGCAGCGTCCGGTTCGGTCAAAATTCGATTTTGCCGGGCTATACCGAAGGCAAGTTCTCCGGCCGGATCCTGGCTGTGCGGCGCGCGCCGATCACCCCGCTGCCCGGTTCGGCCGAAAGCCGACGTGACTTCGGCGCGCTGCGTCTGCTACTGCGCTTTCCCGCGCACAAGGCGGGCCAATGCGAGCCCTTGGTCGTCACCGGCGTCCCCGAGGCAGGAGACTTCATCTACGTCCGGTACCTCGACGACCGCCATGTCAGTTTCGGTCTTGATCACTGGGGTGGCCTCGGCGGCGAAAGCGCCCCCCAAGCGCTGGACCTGTCGCGCAGCCACACGGTCGAGGTCTCCATGGGCTCGCTCTATCCGCCGGTCAGGCATTCTTTGCTTGCCCAACTCCCTCCCGCGAGGCGGGAGCAATTGAAGCAGCAAGTGCGGATCCTGGTGGACGGCTCCGCCGTTTTTTCCGCCGATCGCGGAACGTACGAAGCTTCCAGCTCCGACGTCATCATCGGCAGGAATGCCATTGGCGGCTCAGTATGCGATTATGCGTTTACCGGGACGATCGAAAAAGTGGAGCGATTGGACCTGCCCTATGCGGCTTCCGGCAAATAGCCCTTCGCCCGGAACGTAATCGCTTAGGGCGATACCGGCAGACCCAACCGCTGAACCGATGCAATTCGCCCGCTGAAGTGGCGTCCAAACGCGTCGGACACCGTATTGCGACCCACCGTCACATCCCCAGGCGAAGAATCGTAAAAGTCGTACTTGCCCGTGAGGATCGGTTTTCCATCAAGCAGCACACGAAGCGTATGCTTCAGCGCCGATACCCGATCGGGCGCCATCCCGTCATACAGAGGATGCTCCACCGGAGGATACAGCGATCCCATCGCCACCTCGAGCGTGTGCCCGGTGGAAAAATCGATCTCGATCGGATCGGTCACAGGCCCGCCATAGCTCGTGTGCTCAAAACCAATCTTGATCGTGTGGTCGTCCACATAATAAACCCAAAGAAAATCCGCCTTGTACGAAAGCCCCGTCACGACCAGGGGAGCCAGTTTTCCCGTTTCCTCCTGCGGGAACGTCAGCTGAATCTTAAGGGGACCGATCTTTTCCGGCGCGGTTTCGCCCAACCAGGCCGACACGTGGTCGAACGCATGGGCGAGGCGCCGATAGGCGACGGGATTGTAGTACTGCAGCAGATCGTTGTGCTGAAAACTCACGAACACATTGAAGGCGGCCGTGTAGGCCAGGGCCGCCAGCCAGAACGAGCGCCAGGCCGCCCGGCGCCACCATGGGCCGGCTCGCTGCTCGAGCCAGAAGACGCCGAGGCAGCCCAGCGGAATCAACGGCGGCAGCACATCCAGCAGGTAGCGGCCGCTGGCCCCATTCAGCCGCAGGATCACCAGTCCGTTCAAGGCCGCGACCGCGAAGATTCCGTGGGCCAGGTCGCGCAGCGACCCGACCGCCGGCAACGCTGCGTCCTTCAGGGCCCGGTGCGAAAGAAAAAAGACAAACCAGAAGAAGGGCATATTGGTCAGAATGCCGTAGACGTTCTCCTCCCCGATATATCCCGCCGGGAGGGAAAACCAGGGCATGTGAATGATCTGAAAAAAGGGAAAGAAGGCGCTGAACTGCGCCGGCGCGAGGAGATGAAACCAGACGTTGGTCGGCAGGAACGCAAAGGACGTGGACACATCGTGCTGGGGATTGAGGCCCGCCAGCATGTAGCTGGTGCCAAACTCGGCCGGATTGCCGAAGCGCAGCCAATTATAAAGCAGCAGGAGGGCAATCACGGCCGCGAACGGACCGGCCGCCGCGAGGGCATCGCGGCGCGCGCTTACCCGGTTCCAAGGCTCCCGGCGCCGCCAGCTTCGCCAAGCCGGAAAAAGCGGGACGAAGAGAATCACCGCTCCAAAGACATAGTCGGGGCGGGCCGCCACCGCTAGGCCGTAGGCCAGCCCGGCCAGAGCGAGCCAGCGTCGCCGGCCGCGGTCTTCCCGGCCGAGCGCGAGCGCCAGGCACAGGATCGCCGCCATCGCGCAGGCATAGGCACTGGCGATCGCGAGCTCATAGTAGACCGGACGGCGGAGCAGGGGCGCGCCGAAATTTGCGAAAGCCGCAGCCAACAGACATAATCCCACAATCCAGGAAGGAGTCTGCGGAAAATGCCGGGCCCGCAGCACCAGGATCAACCCCATGCTCGCTGCCACCCCCAACCCGGCAAAGACCACCGCAGCCACATTTTGCGGGAGATAGCCTCCCGTCAGCGCCTTCCATGGCGCCAGCAGCAGCACCGCCGGGGTCGGTCCGAAATAGAGGTAATATTTCCCGCGATAATAGGTGACGTCGTGAAACTTCTTGTAGGGTGCATTCTGCGCCGGGTCCCAGGGATCGGACAGAAGGGCCAGCGCGGGATCAGGCTGCTCCAAAAAGCTGAGCCGGCCGGCGAGCAGGCCGTCCGAGAGCCGGTTGTAGAGGTCGTCGGGAGCCAGCTGCCGGGTCCATGGACTTCCCGCCGAGGTCGCCGTCCACCCATAGAACCAGGCCGCCACCACCAAGATGACCAACGCCCAGATCCTTTCCGCCCGATGCGAGCGGGCGGCAGGACAATGGGGGGGACTCATCAGGCCCGACCCAAAGCAGCCGACGCAGCCTTGACAACCCTCATTTCCACTCTGCTAGCAGCCGAGCCGCCATTCGGGCGACAAGGCAAGAGGCGGCTAGCGCAGGCGTGACAATGCGGGGTGATCGTCCTTACGATGATGCGGTAATTGAACACCCCCGGTCATTCCTCAACTTTCTCCCACCTGGCGCGCAAACGGGACCTTTGGTGGCAGTTCACGGTCCGGGCGGTTGAACTTCGGCATCGCGGGAGCTATCTGGGCGCCGTCTGGACGGTTCTCGCCCCCCTGCTCATGCTGGCGGTGTACGCCGTGGTTTTCGGAGTAATATTCGGAGCGCATGCGCCCGGTGAGACTCCGACCGACTACGTCCTCCAGCTTTTCCTCGGCATCTCCTTGTTCCAGTTGCTGGCCGAGACGATGGTCGTCGCGCCCACCGTCATCGTCGGGAGCCCAAACCTGGTCAAAAAGGTGGTTTTTCCGCTCGAACTCCTGCCGCTTTCACAGCTTGGCGCCACTTGGTTTCACTTTCTCATCAGTCTTTGCCTGCTCTTGGTCGGAATCGTCATTTTTGGGCACGGCCTCACGGTCCGGGGCCTGCTCTGGCTCCCGCCGATCCTGGCGCCCCTTTTGCTGCTTTCGATCGGCCTCTGCTGGATCTGCGCGGCCTTGGGGGTTTTCTTTCGCGATCTCGCCCAGGCGATGCCGTTCCTTACCCAGGTGGTGTTTTACTCGAGTGCGGTTCTCTATCGCACCGCCATCATTACCCCGCGCCTCTGGGCCGTCCTGAAATGGAATCCTTTCCTGCGCACGGTGAACCTGGCCCGCAGCGCCCTCCTCTGGAACGCCCCGGTGAACCTGAACCAGCTGGGTTATACCTACGTCTTCGGCCTGGCGGTATTTTTTCTGGGGCGATTGATATTTCTTAAGTTGCAGCCCGCGTTCGCCGACGTGATTTGAACGGGCGTATGGCTGAACCGATCATTGAGGTTCGCAACCTCTCCAAGGCCTATCGGATCTGGCAGGATCCCTCCGCCCGACTGAAAAGCCCGCTGCTGGAGGGAATGGCGAAGGCATTCCCGCCGGGCAGCGGTCCCCACCGGGCTCTGACCGCGCGCGCCGCGCGGGGCTATCGTGATTTTTATGCGCTGCGGGAACTATCCTTCACGGTTCGCGCCGGCGAAGCCACGGGGATCATCGGCCGCAACGGTTCGGGCAAGAGCACGCTCCTCCAGCTGATCGCCGGCACCCTGACGCCGACCACCGGATCGCTTTCCGTCAACGGCCGGGTTTCCGCCCTTCTCGAGCTCGGCTCCGGCTTCAACCCCGACTTCACCGGCCGGGAGAATGTCTTTCTGAACGGGGCCATCTACGGGCTGACCCACCGCGAAATGGAGGCGAAGTTCGAGGAGATTGCCGATTTCGCCGACATTGGGGACTTCATCGAGCAGCCCGTTAAGACCTATTCCTCCGGCATGATGGTCCGGCTGGCCTTCGCGGTCGGTTTCTCCGTGCAGCCCGATATTCTGATCATCGACGAGGCGCTTTCCGTGGGAGACGTTTTCTTCCAGCAAAAATGCTTCAAGAAGCTGCATGCCATGCTTGAGACCGGAACGACGCTGCTCTTCGTCTCCCACGATATGGAGGCGGTGCGCAATCTGTGCGAACAGGTCGTCCTCCTCGACCAGGGCCGGATGGACTTCGTCGGCGCGCCCGACGAGACAGTGAGCCGCTACTACGCGCTTTTTGGCCGGCGGATCGAGAACAGCGCCGATGCGGTCGCCGCCGCACCCGTCACCGCCATCGCCGCGGCCGACAAGGCGGGAATTGTCGAGAACGACATCCTGGTCACCGGCAAATCCCGGCATGGCGATCGCCGCCTGGAGATCACAGCCCTGGCGGTCGAGAACGAGCACGGCGCCAGTTCCCTCCGGGTTGAGATGACGCGGATCGCTACCCTGCGGGTGCTGCTGCGGGCGCGGGAGGCCGTGGCCGAACCGGCTCTCGGGCTCAACCTGTACGATCGCATGGCCAACCTGGTCTTCGCCGCCGGCACCCGCCAGCTCGGGGTGGTCCTCCGGCCCATGGCCGCCGGGGAGGAGCGGATCGTTACCTTCAAGCTCACGTGCAACCTGCAACCCGGCGAGTACACGCTCAGCTTCGAGGCCAGCGAGCCCTCGGCCGAGGGCCCGAATTTCGGCTACCTGCACGACAAGCACGAGGGGCTTGGGCCCCTGACGGTGCATTACGAGCACAACCACACGTGGCCCTTTACGGGATTGCCCGCCTGCCGCTTGAAATTTCCGCCTAGTCTTCATGTCGTTTCGCCTGCCCTTCCTCCCTTCGCGTATTCGTCCCGCCGGTCCCCGCCTCGGCTCCGTCAGCGAACTCGAATCTCCTCCCTTTCGCGCCTTCATGGCCGAATGTAATGCGTTTGCCGCCCGCC
Source organism: uncultured Opitutaceae bacterium (assembly GCA_903916755.1). Taxonomy (GTDB): domain Bacteria; phylum Verrucomicrobiota; class Verrucomicrobiia; order Opitutales; family Opitutaceae; genus Palsa-1447. Next base: position 39,778 of record CAIWXW010000087.1, read on the forward strand.
ACGGGCTGCGGCAGTTCACCAACTGGTCCAAGGTTTGGGAATACCCTTGGATCCATGAGCACGGCCTGGAAACCATGCGGTGGCCCGGCCGACACTTGGTCGATTTCGGCAGCGAGATCTCCCCGCTGCCATGGCTCCTCGCGACCCAGGGCGCCCGCGTGACATTGATCGAGACCGATCCGCAATGGCAGCCGATCTGGGAAAGGCTGCGGAACGAACTGGGCGTGAAGGTCGACTGGCATATCGTCACCTCGGAGCTGCTGCCGTTGCCCGATGCGTCGGCCGATGCGGTGACCAGCTTCTCGGTCATCGAGCACCAGCCGGACAAGCGCCGGGCCATTTCCGAGATTGCCCGCATCCTGAAGAAAAATGCCCCTTTTTTCGTCTCGTTCGACATCTGCGAAGCTGCCCAAGGCATGACTTTCCCGGAATGGAACGGCCGAGCGATCACCCTCGCCGAATTCGAGGATGAGATCTGGCGGCATCCCGCCTTCGGCAACACCGAGCGCCCGACCTGGAACCTGGCCGACATCCCGGCGTATCAGGCCTGGCACCTCCAGAGCGCCCCTCACCACAACTACGTTACCGGCGCAGCCGTGCTCGTGAAGCGCTGATACGGCGATGAAGGTCAAATGGTTTGCCGGGTTCGCCCTGGTCGTCGCCTTGGTGTACAGCTGGGGCGCGAGCGGGTCGAACGGGACCTTTGCCACCCGCGAGGCGCAGGATTTCTACGGCTTCCTCACCGACGCGTTTCTTTCCGGGCAGACTTATCTCAAGGTCGCGCCGAACCCGGCCCTCCAGAACCTCGCGAATCCGTGGGCAGGCGCCCAAGGGATTCCCCGGCTGCACGACGCCAGCTATTTTCACGGCCGCTACTACATCTACTTCGGTCCGCCGCCGGTTCTGCTGCTGCTGCTGCCCTGGCGCCTGGTGACCGGCACCTTCCTCGCACAGGGATTGGCAACGCTTGTCTTCGGTGTCGGTGGCACCTTGTTGGCCGGACTCTTGCTCCTCTGGGCCTGGGCCCGGTGGTTCGCGAAATTGCCGACGGTTTGGCTGGCCTTGGGGCTGCTGCTGGTGGCCTTCGCGACCCGGGCACTTGTCCTGGTTGAGGACAGTAGCGTCTACCAAGTCCCGATTACCTGCGCCTATTTTTGCCTGATGGCCGCCCTGTGCTCGATCGCCTGGGCGATAAGCGCGAAGGGCCGCCGGGTGACGATCGCGTTGGGGCTGGCCAGTTTGGCCTGGGGACTAGCCGTTTCCTCCCGACCCGATTATTTCTTCAGCCTGATCGCCCTGCTCGTGCCGCTGCGCTACCTGACGCGCCGGGTCGGCAGCGGCGCGCCGCCCATTCCCGGCGGCCGGCTCCGGTTGGCTGCGGCAACCCTCCTGCCCGCCGCCGTCATCGGATGCGGCATTGCCGCCTATAACTACGTCCGGTTTGAAGACATCACGCAGTTCGGGATGAAATACCAGTTCACGGCGGCCGATCAGCGTTTCCTGAAGTTCTTCGCGCCGGAGAGCCTGTTCAGCAACCTTGACCGCTATGTCTTCAGCCACCCCTTCTACACCCCTTATTTTCCGTTCATCACCGCCGGCGAAAATTGGGGCATACTCTTTTGCACCCCGTTTGCGGTGCTGGGCCTTCTTTGGCCGCTGACCCTTCGGGGCAGCAAGCTCGCCGCCGAGCCGGGCTGGACCGCGTGGAGCTTAACTCTCCTGGTCGCGCTTATACCCAACATGCTATTGCTAAGTATGTTGGCCATTGCAAACGAGCGCTACTTCCTCGACTTCCTGCCCTTGGCCGTTCTGTCGGGTGTGGTCGTTGGCTGGGGACTGATTGCCCGGTTGCGCCGAGCGGCCACCAAAGGCGCGTGGCTTTCCCAGGCGCTGATCTTCGGCCTGGCCATTTGGACCGTCGGCCAAGGCGTGTTGATGGCGTTCCGGAGCACAGCCAACCCTGATCAGCTGCGGCCGCTGGCGCGGGTCGCTGATCGCATGACCGCAGCCGTCGAGTCCTGGCGAGGGACCCGCTATGGCCCGTGGCTCTTCCAAATCACCTTTCCCGTCCGGCCTCAGGTTCAGCGCGAGCCGCTGCTCACGGGAGGTCATGGAGGCGATGTCCTTTATGTCGAATACCCCGATCCCAGCCACATTCGGGTGGGGTTCTTTCATGCTGGTTCGGGCGGCCCTGTCAGCGATCCGGTGCCAGTGATTCCCGGAAAGAGCTATCAGCTTAAGGTCGACCTAGGGGCCCTCTATCCGCCTAAAGAACATCCGCTTCTGGCTGCGTGGCCCTCCTCCCTGGCCGACGTTCTTCTGCATCGGCTCGAAGTCGCGCTTGATGGGAGGACGATCCTGCACGGGGCCGTGGCCTACTATCCGACCTTTCCAGGTGACATTCGGCTGGGCCAAAATCCCGGTGGCCTGTACGCTCCAGAAGCATTCTCCGGCAAACTCGTCAGCGAGGCGCGGCCCGGAATTCCCACTCCTGAGTCCCTGCGCGGGCCTCCAGGCGAAGGATCGGTCCGAATGGTGGTGCGATTCCCGACGTTCGACAATTTCCGGCACGAACCGCTCGTCAGCACGGGGCATCGCGGGGCCGGTGATCTGCTTTATGTCGCGTACGTCTCGACCGGCGTGATTCGACTCGGGATCGATTCCTGGGGCAGCGGGGGGCTGGAGAGCGCGCCCCTAGAGTATAATCCCAACCAAGACCAAGTGATCGAGGCCGACTTGGCTTCGCTCCATCCCCGCCCCGGCTCCCGGCAACTCGGGACGCTGGCCCTGCGCTTCAACGGGCAACTGGTTCTGTTCGCCCGGCGCCCTTTCAATGCCTCTTCCGCGGAGGAGGTGGTGTTTGGCTTCAACGGCTGCGAGTCCAGCACAGCATCGGCTACCTTCTCCGGCTCCATCGTGCGGACCGAACGAATCGGCGCGGTCGCAGCCCCCCCGCCCGTGGCGGAAGGCACGGGTCCGATCCAAATGGTGCTGCGCTTTCCCCAGGACTACACGAACTATAGCCAGCCCCTGCTTGCAACCGGTCGTCCGAACGCGGGTGATCTCATATTTGTTCACTATCTCGACGACCACCGCCTTTCCATCGGATACGCCCATGCCGGAGCGCCAGCCATCATGGGCCACCCCATCGCGGTCGACTATGGCGCCACCCATGCCATCAACTTAAGCTTGGGTTCCTTGTATCCTCCCGCCGCCGATCCCGCGTGGCAGGAACTCCCCGCCACGCGGCGGGTTCAGGCCGGGGGCACCATTTCGGTCACCCTCGACGGGCAACCGGCGTTGCTGGTGCCACAAGCCGCCTTTCCGGCGGCGCGGGGCGAAACGATCGTGGGGCAAAATGCGACCGCGGCCTCGGACTGTGGACCGGCGTTTACCGGCACGCTGTTGGTTGCGCAGCGCCTGGCGCTAGCCAATTTGATGACTCAGGCCGGAGCGATGCTGGTCCCTGACATCCAGGACGGCAGTGGGCCGGTGAAAATCGCCCTCCGCTTTCCCACCGGCCGCCCCGGCCGCAACGAGCCGCTGCTGGTCACCGGCCGGACTGGCGCGGGCGACGTAATTTACGTCCACTATGTCGACGAACATCATGTTCGGCTGGGCTACGACCACTGGAATGTGGGCGGTCCCTTGTCCGACCCCCTCGAAGTCGACTATGCGTCGACCCATCTTCTCGAGCTTAGCCTGGGCTCGCTTTATCCGCCGTTGGCCGATGCGTCCTGGGGCTCGATTCCCATCGATCGCCGGCAGCGCATGCATTCAACCGTGCTGATCAAGCTGGACGGCCAAGCGGCGCTGCGCGCGCACCAGACGGCCTATCCGGCCGCTCCGCGCGAAATCAACGCCGCGGCCAATCCCATCGGGGCCTCCACGTGTGACGAGGCCTTCACGGGCGAACTCATCCAAGAGCAGCGTCTTGATCCCGCCGCGGGGCCGCCCTGAGGCCGGCGCCTCAGGGCGGATAACCCAGCTGCGCCGCCATCGTCCGCACCTTCGGAGCCACCACCTCGGCCAGCTTGGCGCCGCCCAGCTTGGACAGGTGCGTGCGATCACCGTAGTCGTCGTCGTTAAAGTCCCGTCCGTAGGCGATCGCGGAGTAACCGGCCTTTTCCCAGATATCCACGGTGTTCTTGTACGCCTGGTCCTCGCCGATTGCCTCATCGGCGGTCAGATGCCGGCGATAGTACGGACTGCTGCGGCTGATCAGCATCAGCGTTCGCGCCTTCAACGGCGTCGGGAAAGCCTCGGCAAAATGCGCCGCCATGTCGGCCCGCGTCGCCTCGGCAAGTTCCCAGTGGCCGTCGGGCATCCGGTGGGAGTAAATTTCGAAGCCCCGGACGATCTCCATCTCGATGTTGAAGCCGGAAGCAGGATAGCGGTTCGCCACATTGGCCGGGTCGGTCGCGTCCGACTCCGCGTCGGGAATTTTCGACCTGGCGGTCAGGAGGTCGGGCACCGCCGCGCCATAGAGGGACGGAATGGTGCAGACATACTTAAAGGTGATCCAATTCCACAGATCATGATAATACAGGAGGCGATCGAAGAGTGAGCTAATGGCCGCATCGATGAGGATCGGCCGTCCCTCAGCGGTCGAGCGATACTGGGTGATGCGAGCGGTGCGCGGCGGGTAGTCGATCAACCTTCCTCCGAAATAGGCCTGCCACGTCAGGTACCGGTAAGGTTCATAGCCGATCGACTCCACGGCCGTCTGCACGGCTTCATTGGCGATGTAGATCTGATGGGGGAACTCATTCCGCAGCACCTCGGCCACCACGCCTCCGCCATTGGCCGGTCCCGCGCCGCGAAATGCGAAGTTCAGCACGCAATAGTGATCGCCCAGCAATTGCTGAAGGCGCTTCGTCCAAACCTCGGCCGCCGGCTGCCAGACACCCTGGAGGATCGAATTGCCGCCGACAATCACCAGGACCTGGTCGGGCCGGCAGCGGGCCCGCACGATGGCGGCCATCTCGTTCACCGTCGGGAAGTAATTACTCTCAGGGGAAGTCGGGGGAAAGAAGCGGACAAACCCGGGGTGATAGTCCGTGCGCGCGACCCGACGCCCGACGAGGGACAAAACGGCCAAGCCCGCGATCAGGCCGCCCAAGAACCAGAAGGGGGCGATCCATTTGAAGCGGGCCGGGTGTGCCGGCGGAGACTGGTCGCTCATGAGACGGTCCATCCAAACCCGAACTAGGTGCTATTCAAGCAAAAGCGTTTCAGGCTCGCCTCGGTCCGGCACTTCCATTTTTTTTGACCCTTTACGTGCCAGAAAAGCCCCAAAGCGTCGTTTATGTCCGTCCCGATACCATCGGCGATCTGGTCATATTCCTGCCAGCGCTCGCCCGGCTGCAGGCGGCATGGCCGAAGGCCCGCCACACGATCGTCGTGCGGCCCGGTTATGAGGACCTGGCCCCCCTCTTCCCCGACGGTTTGGATTGGTTAGTCGCGCCCATCAATCCCTTCAGCCAGCGTCCCGCCCAATGCCGGGAGGAATTGGCCGGCCTGACCGGAGCGCTGGAGAAGCTGCAGCCGGATTTGATCCTGGCATCGGCCTTCAATCGGACTTGGCTGGAGGCAGCGGTCGCAACTCACTTCCCCCAGGTTCGCAGCCTCGTGCTCGGGGCCGCCGGGGTCGATCCCATCTTCGCCACCGCGCTGCGGATCGATCTGGGCGTGGATGAGAAAAGCGCGTTCGGCGAGATCGTCCCGGTCAACGAGGGGGAACGGGACTGGGAAATCCAGCATCGGTTCGTCGACTATCTCCTTCAGGAAAAAGGTCCCCGGCCCCTGCCGGCAATCACCGTGCCCGACGCTGCCGCCAAGGCGGCCGACCAGATTCTCTTGGATAGGAAACTGCCCGCCCACGGCTGGGCCGCGGTCTTCGCCGGCGGTTTGGCCAATGTGCCGGTGAAGGCTTGGACGACCGAAGGCTTTGGCCGGGTGGTCGCCGACCTCCAGCAGAACCAGCAGCTGCCGGTATTGCTGCTCGGTCATATCAGCGAGGCGGCCATGATCGAAGGCGTCGCGGCCGCCGCCGTGAGCCAGGGGGCAACGCGCCCGGCCATCTGGCTGGGCCAAAAGGGCGAGCTGCCGGTCTTGGCCGGGCTCCTCCGCCAAGCGCGGCTCTACGTCGGCCATGACACGGGGGCGATGCATATCGCCGCCGCCGTCGACCGGCCCGTGGTGGGAATCTTCGGGGGCGGTCACTGGCCCCGCTTTCGTCCGGCGGCGCGACAGGGGGTCTCTGTCGTCCAACCCCTCCCCTGTTTCAACTGCAATTGGGACTGCCATTTCAATGATGGGCCCTGCGTCAAGACGCTGACGCCGGCGGATGTAAACCAGGGCATCGCGGCCATCCTGTCCGCGGGCGACCACCCGCTGGACCGGATCGTCGAGGCGCGGAATCTGCCGGAGGTCGCCCTGCGCCTGATTGCCGCGGAGGTCCCGCGCTACGCCGCTTTGCAGCGCGACCGGCTCGACCGGCAGCACAAGATCGAGGAGCTCAAGGGGGAAGCTGACATCAAGGACCGCGAGATCGGATCCCTGAAGCAGGAGACCGATTTCAAGGATGGCGAGATTGCGTCGCTCAAGCAGGAAACCGATATCAAGGATCGGGAGATCGCCGCCCTGAAGGACGAAACCGACGTCAAGGACCGCGAAATCGAATCGCTCAAGCGGGAGACTGATTTCAAGGACGGCGAAATCGCCTCCCTCAAGCGGGAAACCGACGTCAAGGACCGCGAGATCGAGGGGCTGAAGGAAGAGACCGACGTAAAGGACGGCGAAATCGCCTCCCTCAAGCGGGAAACCGACGTCAAGGACCGCGAGATCGATGAGCTCAAGCGGACCTGCAACGAACGTGAAGCCCTGATCATGGAGCTGACCGGCCACATCACGAATTTCCAGAAGATCGTCGCCGACCTCAACGCCGCCCACGAACAGAAGGATCGCCGCATCGCGGGCCTCGAGGCCCAGCTGGCCGAAGTTAGCGCCGCCCGGGCGCGGGCGGAGGACACCCTCGCCAAACTGCCGCCGGACGCCGAGACCTGGGCCGGACATTTCGCCGCCAAGGATGTCCATATCGCCAACGTCGAGGCCCTGGTGGCGCACCATAAGCGTGAATCCACCGAAAAGGACCACTCCCTTTCGAACTACGCCGCCGGTTACGCCGGCCTTGAGCAGGCCAAGCACTATGGTCGGCTGCTGGCCGAGAAGGAGGCCGTCATCCAGATGCTGAATCGCGCCTGCGTTGAGCGCGAGGCGATCATCAACCAGCTCGTGGCCGAGGCCGCCGGCCCGGTCGGTCGCACCCGGAAGCTTTGGATCGGTGCCAGCGGGCATGTGCGCGAGAAATGGTGGCGCCCCTTCACCACCTGGGTCTTCCGCAAAGTCGTCGAGGACTATTGGATGAAGATTGGTGTGCTGCGGCACTATGAACCACGGCCGATTGTGTGGGACCCACGACTGCCGAAGAAGCCGAGCCTGCCGGTTGACCGACTCCCGCAGATCGGCATCGTCACGCCGAGCTTTGGCCAGCCGGCCTTCATCGAGAGCACCATGCTCAGCGTCCTCAACCAGGACTATCCCAAACTGCTCTATGTGGTGCAGGACGGCGCCGCCCGCGATGCCAGCGCCCAGATCATCGAGCGATATGCCAGCCGCCTGGCGCATTGGGAGTCCGCGCCCGACAAGGGCCAGGGCGACGCCATCCGCAAGGGTTTCGCCAGCATCGAGGCCTCGCTGCGCCCGGATGACGTGATGGCGTACCTGAATTCGGATGATTTTATCGCCCCGCGGGTACTGCGTTTTGTCGGTGAGTATTTCGCCACGCACCCGCAGGTCGACGTGATCTATGGTCACCGGATCATCATCGATGAAACGGACCAGGAGGTCGGGCGCTGGATCATGCCCAGGCACGACCCGGCTGCGCTCGAATGGATCGACTATATCCCCCAGGAAACCCTGTTCTGGCGAAAGCGGGCCTGGGATGTTGCCGGCGGAATCGATCCTCACTTCCACTTCGCCCTGGACTGGGACCTTTTGGCCCGATTCCAGCGTGCCGGCTGCCGGATGGTCCGGCTGCCCTACTTCCTGGGGTGCTTCAGGGTGCACCAGGGCCAGAAGACCCATCAGAACATCCACACCACCGGCGCGGAGGAAATGTCCCGCGTTCGCGCGCGCTTCAATCCGGGCCGCGAGGCGGAATTTCCCACGATCGAGCGCTATGCCCGGAAGACCCGTTGGCAGGGGGCCGTGACGGCCCGGATGCTGGCCTTGGGCCTAAGATGGTAAGACTTGTTTTTATCCCCGGAATTCCGGAGGCTTAGCTTTTACCGCCGCATGCGTGCCCTTCTCCTCGTCCTCGGTCTCACCCTCTACCTGACCATCATCGGCCAAGCGGTCATCAATCTGATCCGGCCGCGGTTGGGAGTCCTGAGAAGCTGGTTTCTTTCGCCCACGGTCGGGCTGGTGACGCTGGTCCTGATCGTCACTCGGCTGAGCGTCTGGGGCATTCCCGTCCAAGCCTTTGGTGGCCGGCTATTTGTCGGCGCGTTGGTCGCGGCCGTCGCCATTCTGGCCTGGCGCCGTCCCGCCCTGCCCTGGAGGCAGCTGCTGCCATTCGTCGGAATTGCCGTGGTCTACGTGCTTTATGTGGGGTGGCCGGCCCTGCGCTTCGGGTTCAGCTGGATTTCCTACGGCAATGACGACATGGCCAATTACGTCTTGGCCGCCGAGCGCTTCCTGCGCCATGGGTATTATGAGCTGCCGCTCCAGACCGACCTGGAGGGCCGCGACTACTCTCAGCATTACTGGTTCATGCACGCGCTGCAGCAGATCCGGCCGGGATCTGAGCTGACCATCGCATGGGTCGCCGCCATCACCGGCCTCCGCAGCCAGCAGGTGTTCATGCCCGTGATCCTGATGCTGAGCTTGGTGCAGCTGTTCGCCATGGCCGCGATGGCGCTTTTTCGCGGCCGCTACCGCCGGCTCACCCTGCTCGCCGTCTTCCTGCTGGCGACCAGCCCGCTCTTTGGCCTGGGGACCCTCTATCAGCTGATTGCCCAGGTCGGCGGCATGGCCATCGTCCTGGCCGCCATCGCCGTCCTGCTTTCGGTCGAACGCATGACCTGGCGGACCGTCGTCCTCGGCGGCACGCTTACGGCCGGGCTCGCGATTTTCTATCCCGAAGTCTCGCCGTTCCTCGCCCTCAGCATCCTCTTGTTCGGCCTTCGGCTGCGCTACAAGGACTCGGCCATATTCCGCCGTTACCTGATCTTCATCGGTTGCGTCGCCGTCCTTACGTTTGCCCTGATCGGGACCAACACCTACGAGTTCATCAATACGGTCGTGATGCAGTCCGTGGGGTCCGCGGGCCTCGGGGCTGTGACCGCGGTCAACGACCAAAGCGGAGGCTTGGTGCTCTTCCCGTGGACGCTCGTGCCCTCCTTTGTGCCGATGCTTTTCGGCCTGCATCCCTTTGGCGTCGTGGGCACCGATCCGTGGATGTCGCTCGTGATTCTGGTGGGCTTTGGCTTTCTGGGCTACTTCGTGTGGCGGGTCTACCGGAACACCGCGGACGGCGTGCCGGCCGGATATCTGGGCGTGATCATGCTGCTCATGGATGGCTATTTCTTCATGAAGGGCGGCGACTTTCAGCTCTTCAAGCTGGCCATGTATACCCAGCCCGTGATCGCCATCTGCCTGGCGCAGGGGTTTGGGCGGTTCCTCTATTCCGGCCGACCCGCGCCCCGAAAATGGGCCAAGTGGGCCATCGCCGTCTTCTTCGCCATCACGATCTATCCCGAATTCTACTATACCTACGCGTCGCTTGGCACCTACGGCGGCGGCTTGACCGAAGTGGTTGAAGCCTCGCATCTCGGGACCCGGTTCACCCCGCCCAAGAACCTCAATTATCAGGGTATCGAGAGCGACATCAATAACGTGGTGACCGCGAAGATGCTGGCGCTCAGCACCGAGGGCATTGACACACGCTTCCTGTCGCGCAGCTACATGGACAACATCGCGAACATCGCGGTGCTCAAGTTCCTGCGCACGCCCAATCCGGACCTGGGGCCGCAGGCCCGGATCATCGAGAAGCTCTCGCTCCTCCGGTTCCTTTTGCCGAAGGAAATCATGACCGGGGACGTGCCTGACTACCAGGTGATGACCATCCGGAAGCCGGACAACAACTGGACCGACACGAGCTCGCGCAACCTGGCCTACCAGGATCGCCTGCTGGTCGCGGTGCGCACCGATCTCGATCACTTTAACAAGGCCAACCCCGGCTCCGGCTGGACCGTCCAGCATATGTACCAGTACAAGCTCGAGAGCGAAGTGAAGGATCGCCTCGTCTTTGTCCATTCCGAGCTGAGCCCCCACTATTATTCATCGGCGCGGTTCAAGGCGGCGTTCTTTCAGCGCGAACCCGAGCCAGTCACGAAGGGCAAGGCCTACCTCGTGTATTTTCACGGCACCGGCCAGTACAACCTCTTCCATATCCTCCACCCGTCGCCCAATCTCCGGGTGATGGTGGACTTCACCGTGACCGATCTGGGCACGGGCCGGTCCAAGTTGCCGCCGAAAGCAAAGGTGATTGGCGACGAGGACTATCCCATCCCCTTCGTCGGGCATGGCTCCGCTCGTGTCGTCACGTCGATCATTAAGCCAGAATACTTCGAGCAGGAGGCTTACATCACGCTGGATTTCGGCCAGATCCCCTACCCCATCAACAAGCCGAAGACCGGCCTGATGCGCCTCTATGGGGCCGGCTACAAGCTGGATGACCGCCGCCTGATCGGATTCACCCGCGACATCTCGGTCCTCACCGACGCGCAGTACCAAGCCCTCCCGCGCCCGACCAAAATCAATGATTTCCCGGACGACCTGACCCGCTATCCCGGCCTCGAATACTCCGGCCTCTATGAGGACGGATGGATCGCCGACGACTCTTTTTTCAAGCTGGGCGCCTCTCATCCCGGACAAGTGCTGTATTTCAAGGGCTACATCCCCGATGTCCCTCGGTACCGCGCCAAGGGGATCGACCTGACCATCTCGATCAATGCCAAGCCCACGGAGGTCGTCCATCTGACTCCGGGCGACTTCATCCTGACGCGACTGATCAAGGATCCGGCCGCAATCACCTCGATCTCGATGCACTTCTCGGATTCCGAGGTGTTCGAGAACAGCGTGGATCGCCGGCCGGTTTCCGCCTACGTCCGCGAGATATCGATCGGCGATATTCCCGACCTCACGTCGTTCCGCCGCCTGGCCAATCAAAAGGGTGACAAGTTCGACCTTCAGGGCGTCGATGACGACGGCTGGATCGCCCAGACGGCCCGGTTCAAGGCTCCCACCTTCTCGGACTTCAAGGTGCTGAAAATCGACATGGAGATGCCCGGCTGGGCCCCCGTCGCCTCGAACACGCTCAAGGTCTCCCTCGACGGCCAGATCGTGCAAACCCTGGTTGTGCCGAAGGAGACCTATCAGAGCCTCTACCTGCCGCTGCCGCCCGGCACGGCCCGCACCATCCAGCTCGATTCCTCCGCGGTCTTTCCTCTTCCCGGGGAAAAGCGCTCCCGGTCCTTCCTGATCAAGAACATTTCCTTCGAGAACCTGAGCTCGACCGACCTGTTCCTGCGGGGCTGGCACCGCTCAGGCTACCTCTTTGCGCTGGATCACCCGGATAGCGACGGCTGGGTCGACCGGTCAGTGTCGTTTCGCTTTCCCGCCACCACCCGCTTCCATACCGCGATCATCGAGGTGATGCGCTTTCCCGCGCGCTCCGACCTTCCGCTCAGCGTCAGCGTGAACGGCGAGACCGCCCCATCGCGCACCCTGGGGCTCGACCGGACGGAACGGATTCAAGTGCCCCTTTCGGCCAGCGGCGAAACGGAGCTCAAGCTGAGCGCCCCGCGCAGCTTCCCGCTTTCGGAATCCGACCCGCGCGTCCGCTCCTTCCGCCTCGTCAATATCGATTTTCAGTAAGGGCCAACCCCGGCCGCCCGGCGGGGTTGAGCGTTGACCCAGGCGGGGCGCCGCTTGAATCTGTGGTTCCTGTCCATGCTGCTTAGCATCGTCGTCCCCGTCTACAAGGAAGAGAAGAACATCTCGGAGTTCCTTCAGCGCATCCGTCCGATCCTCAGCACGATCACGGAAGACTATGAGATCATCTTCTCGCTGGATCCCTCCCCTGACCGCACCGAGGATGTCATCCTCGAGCAGCGGGCGGCGGACCGGCGCATCAAGCTGCTGAAGTTTTCCCGCCGCTTTGGCCAGCCCATGGCGACCCTGGCCGGGCTCGAGTACTCCGGCGGCGACGCCGTTATCGTCATGGACGTGGACTTGCAGGATCCCCCGGAGCTTATCCTCGATCTGGTGGCCAAGTGGCGCGAGGGTTACGACGTCGTTCTCCCTCAGCGCCGCGCGCGCACGGGCGAGCCCTGGATCAAGAAACTCGTCGCGGGCACCGGCTATAAAGTGATCAACAAGATCGCCGATGTGAAGATTCCGCCCAATACCGGGGACTTCCGCCTGATGACCCGCCGCGTCGTGGTGGAGGTGGTGAAACTGAAGGAGAGCCATGGCTTCCTGCGCGGCATGGTCGCAGTCGTCGGCTTCCGGCAGGCGATCATCCCCTTCGACCGCCCGGCCCGCTTTGCCGGCGAAACCAACTACAACCGCTTCCTCGGTTCCCTGCGCATCGGGTTCAACGGGATCTTCTGCTTCTCCACCTACGCCCTTACGCTCAGCACCATGTTCGGCTTCATCATCGCCGGCTGCTCGTTCCTGCTGATGGCGATCTACCTTTTCTATAAGCTGATGGGCTGGCCCATCCTCTGGGGCAATCCGACCCTCGTCATCCTCATCTCCTTCCTCGGTGGCATCCAGCTGATCAGCGTTGGCATCCTCGGCGAATATATCGGCCGTATCTACGAGGAGGTGCGGTCTCGGCCGAAATTCATCGTGGATCGGGCCGAGGGCTTTCGGTGACGGTCGGGTGGGCGGCCGGATTTGTCGCCGGCGGCATGGCCGCCTTGCTTTGGATGGCGGCGTGGCGTCAGGACCGGTCAGCTGGCGAGATCGTCGGGACCCTGGGCGCCTGGATGGCGCTATCCGCCCTCACATTCTGGCTATATGCGCCCTATCTCGGTGGCGGACTGGTGGGGGCCGGGGATGCCTACCACTACACGCTGCAGATCGCCGATTTTGTCACGCAACTCCGCCGCGGGCACTTCCCGATCTTCGTTGGGCAGAGCGCATACGCCTTCAACGGCAACATCCATACGCTGCGGACCGCCCCCTATTTTCTCCACTTCGTCGGTGGACTTGATCTGGCCACGTGGCACCGCCTGAGCTTCCCCGCGCTGCTTGACCTGACGATCGTCTGCCATGCCCTCGGCCTGGCGATGACGGCATGGCTGACTGCGCGCTGGCTCGTCGGCCGGGCAGGCGCCGGTTGGGCGGCCGGGTTCGCCGGCTTATACCTGCTCGCGCCCGCGATCGCGGAGACCGTCCAGGCTTTCGACCTCGTTGCGACCTACATGGCTCTGCCCTGGCTTCCGATCCTAGTCTGGGCCATGGTCGCCGTGGTCGAGGAAGGCAATCCTTGCCCAGGGGTGATGGTCGGGACGGGCGTCCTCGCCATTATATGGTGGGCGCATCCGGCCCTCGCCGCGTGGGCGACCATCATCTGGGGCGTCATTGGCCTCGCCGCCCTGTTCCGCCGCCGTGGCGATCCGGGGGCCTGGCTGGCGGCGGCGGCAGGCGTGGCCGGTCTGGGAGTGCTGACCGCGTATTGTTTCGTCTCCGTGCACTCGCTGGACCTTAACGCGACTTTTGGCACAGCCGACGCGATCAGGGCAGGCGCCGTCCGCACCGTTCAAGCCCTCTGGCCGCGGTTCATTTTCCCGTCAGCCACCGCACCCAGACTGGACCTGAGCCCCGGTTGCGCCCTGTGGCTAGCGGCCATTGTTTCCGCGGTGCTATGGCGTGGCCGTTCCTTCGCCCTCAACAGTCTCGTGGCTTGCGTCCTCATCCTCCTGCTATTTCTCGGCGCAGTGCCCTTCGCAACGACCGCCCTTTGGGCCCGCTTGCCCGACAGCCTTGTCCATATCACCTATTCCTGGCCGGTGCAACGCCTGGCTCCCCTTCTGGCCGCGCTGCTTCTTGGCATCGGAGCCCTCGGCCTCCGGCAGATCAGCCGGCAGCCGGTTTGGGTCCGGCAGGCGGCCGGCCTCCTCCTCCTATTCCTGGTCGGCTGGAGCATTCGCGCCGCTATCCCTGGCAGGCGCCAAGCCATAAATTCCCGCTGGGAGGCCACGGACGCGAGCCGAGCCTTGGATCCGCGGAACGTCTACCTGACGCGATCGTCGTACGCCATGTTCGGGCGGCTGCCAGACACTTTCACCAACGGACGCACCTCGGCGTTGTGGGAGATGCGCCTCCTCCAAACCGCCGTCGGACCGTCCATCGCCAGCAACGCCGGGGCCGTAGTGGCTGCGGCCCAGAATCGCGGCGAAAAGCCGGCGGCCCTTGGCGTGGGTGTGGGCCCGGGGTTGGACCTACCGATCCAACCGGATCGTGGCTACGTGCTTGAATTCCTCTTTTCCCAGCCTCCGGCTGCGGGGGAGATCAAACTGGAGGCGGGCTCCATCAGCCGGACCTACAGCCTCCCCAGTTCTGGGGAATCCGCGGCCTTCGGCTCGGCACCCGGCAACGCCTATCTGGTGGGCTTCGAAGTCGCCGAACTTGAGGGCCCCACTCTGCACGTCGCGGCGAGCATCGCGGGCGTATCGGTGCGGGCTTATCCCTTCGACCCCGCGAGTCTCCCGTTCCAGCTCGAGTCTTTGCTGCCATTGCGCGCCCGCGTGGAGGCCAACACGGATGCCTGGCTCGAGACGCCCCGGGGCTGGATGCCGGGCTACGCCGCCCAGGTCGATCATCACCCCGTTACCGTGAAGCGCTCACCCAACGGATTTGCGACGCTGCCGGTTCCGCGCGGCGTGCATGAAATTGAGTTGGACTATCGAGCGCCGGCGCTGCTCCGGACAACCTATTTCCTCTCGCTGGGCGGATTTGCCGGCTGGATCATCGCGCTACCGGCCGTTTTTCGTCCTCGCCGAAAAGGCGCCGTCTCCACGCCCACGCCTTCGCAGTCGGGATCGATTCGCCGGCTTGCCGGCGTGCTGACGCTCCTCGCGCTCCTCGCCGGTACGGCCCTTTTGGGACGACACCTCTTTGGCGGCCCCGGATCCTTGGCCGAGCCGCCGGCGCGCGGGCCGACCTCGGCCCCCCTATTGCCTGGTGCGGGGCCGGTCCGCCTTACCCTGTTGCTGCCGCAGACAGCCACCCAGGCAGCGGAACCGCTCCTGCTCACCGGAACCGCCGGAGCTGCCGACCTGGTTTACCTCCGCTACCTGCCGGGGCGCCGGCTGCAGATCGGATTCGACCATTGGTCCGTCGGCGGGCCGATCTCTCCGGTCATAGACTACACTCCCGGAGAGCGCCAAGTCGTGGAGGTGGAGCACTCGGGGCTGTTGGCTGAAAAGGCGCTGACAGCGACCGCCGGCGGGCGCGCGGTGCTCTCGCCCATCGTGGTGCGATGGAACGGCCGAATAGTCCTGGATTTCAAGGGCCCCGTCTACCCGGGTGCCACGGGCGACTGCGTCGTGGGCCAAAACACCGTGGGGGCAAGCTCCGCCAGTCCTCGCTTTACCGGAACCATCCTTGATGTCGTCCGGCTCGCGCCACCCTAGGCCACCAGCGCACCCGCCGCAGAAGTGGCGTTCGCCTGCATTTTCCGCTTTTCTCGGCCGCCGCTAGCCGATGGAATGTAACCCTTATGCAGACCAGCAAGTGGCCCAAATCCCTGCCGCCCATGACCCCGGAGCAGCAACGGATCAGCAATGAATTCATGCGGGTCTGGCATGAGGTCCTGCCCCGCCGGTTCGGGATCGTGGAGCGGTTCAACCACAACTTTCCCGTCAAGTATTCGCGGCCCGGCTTCAAGACCACCCTGGAGGTAGGCGCCGGCCTGGGGGAGCACCTCCACTATGAGAAGCTCACAGCCGAACAGGAGAAGAATTATTACGCCCTGGAACTCCGGGAGAATATGGCGTCGGCCATCCGCCAGAATTTTCCCCGGGTGAATGCGATCGTGGGCGACTGCCAGGCCCGCCTCGACTTTGCCGACGGCACCTTCGACCGGGTCATCGCGGTACATGTCTTCGAGCATCTCCCCAATCTCCCGGCCACGATCCGCGAGAGCTGGCGGCTGCTCAACAAGCAGACGGGCCAGTTGCTGATTGTCATCCCGACTGAGGGCAGCCCGGCCTATACCCTCGCACGGAAGCTCTCGGGCGAGCGCACCTACAAGAAGCATTTCGGCGGTGACTACTCCTGGCTCTACAAGCGGGAGCACATCAACTTGCCCCCGGAGATCCTCGAGGAGCTCGATCCCTATTTCACCATCGAGTCGAAGGATTTCTTTCCGCTGCCCTTCCTGCCGATGATCTTCTGCAACCTCTGCATTGGCTTGGCGCTTCGTCCGCGACCGGCCATCGCCATTCCCGCGCGCGAGGAACAAGAAGCCCCCGCCCTGAACGCGGCGTTTCAGAGACCCTCTTGATGCAACGCGTGTTTGTGACCGGCGCAGCCGGCTTTATCGGATCCAATCTGGTCGACCGGCTGCTGGCGGACAAGGTCGCCGTGGTGGGCTGGGACAACCTCTCGACCGGCCAGGAGCGCTTCATCGCGGGCGCCTCCCAGCAGGCGCAGTTCACGCTAGTGCGAGGCGACAACCTTGACCTGCCCGGCTTGACCCGGGCCATGCAGGGCTGCGACTTCGTCTTTCATCTCGCCGCCAACGCTGACGTCCGCTTTGGCACCGATCATCCGCGCAAGGACCTCGAACAGAACACGATCGCGACGTTCAATGTGCTGGAGGCCATGCGGGCCAATGGCATCAAGCGTATTGCATTTTCGTCCACCGGTTCGACTTACGGCGAGAGCGCCGTCATCCCCACCCCCGAGGATGCGCCGTTCCCGGTGCAAACCTCCCTTTACGGGGCCTCAAAGGTCGCAGGTGAAGGGATGATCGCAGCGTACGGCGAGGGCTTCGGCTTCGAATGTTACATTTTCCGTTTCGTCTCGATCTTGGGCGAACGCTACACGCACGGCCACATCTTCGACTTTTACCAGCAGCTCACCGCCCATCCGGATTGGCTTAAGATCTTGGGCGACGGCTCACAGCGGAAGAGTTACCTGTATGTGCAGGACTGCATCGACGCGATCCTGCATGTCACCCGGCTAGGCACGGCCAAGGGGGCCAGGCACGGCACGCAGATCTACAATCTCGGCGCGCCCGAATATGTCCAAGTCAATGACAGCGTCGGCTTTATTTGCGGCGCGCTCGGGCTCAAGCCGGAATTGCGCTACACCGGGGGCAACCGGGGCTGGATTGGGGACAATCCATTCATCTTCCTCGAGACCAAGAAGATCCAAGCCACCGGCTGGAAGCCTAAGCTCACGATCGAACAGGGCATTATCCGGACGCTGCGCTGGCTCCAGGCCAACCCCTGGATCTACGAACTGCGCTCCTGAGCGCTAGAAAGCGACATAGATGAACGGCTTGCTGGGCAAGCCGACGCGATAGAGGAGGTAACTGAGCATCACGGCCACCGCCATGCCGCCCAGCAGCGAAAGCACGGCGCGAAGCACAGCCCAACCCGGGCCTTCAAACCGGGGCTTGGCCGCAAGTGGACGATCAGATTCAGACATCGAAGGTAAAGAGGCAGAAGGGCCCATCCGCAGCCAGCGGGCAGATCATTGAAAGAGGTTCACGCCCATATGCCAGGCCACGGCGGTGGGATAGAAGAACAGCAGCCAGCCTAGCCAGACAAAAAGCTGCGTCAGGAGCCAGGCCACAAATCGTTCCTTCTGCAAGACCTTGGCCACGATCGGTCCCACCCCCGGCAGCCGGGCGTAAATCGCACAGAGCCCGAGGCCGGCTCCGTGATAGACTCCCCAAAGGACAAAATGCCAGGCCGGGCCATGCCACAGGCCGACGAGCGCGAAGGCGATCAGCCCATTGAGAATGCGGCGGGGCCACCCCCTGCGACTCCCGCCTAGGGGGATGTAGACGTAGTCCCGGATCCAACTGCTGAGCGAAATGTGCCAGCGCTGCCAAAAATCCTGGATATTGCGCGCCGCATAGGGCCAATTGAAATTCTCCGGCAGCCGGATGCCCAGCAGTTGGGCGCAGCCGATGGCAATATCGCTGTAACCGGAGAAATCCATCAGGATTCGGAAGGCAATCGCGGCCAACAGTCCCCAGCGTTGCGGATGCGTCAACGCATCGTAAAGCGGCTGCTGCTGGTCGATATAGAGCGTCAGTTGATCGGCGATGAGGATCTTTTTCGCGAAACCCAGCCCGACCCGGGCAAATCCCTCCGCCCAGTTCGCCGCCGGATTGCGGGTCGCCACCGCGTGATCCAGGGACGGAATAAACTGGGTGTAGCGCTTGATCGGTCCCGCCACAAGCGATGGGAAGAAAATCGCGAAGAGGAGGAATTCCAGGGGATTGCGGATCGGCTTGCCCCCTCGGCGGACCTCAAAGAGGTAATGCACGAACTCAAAGACGAAAAAGCTCACCCCGAGCGGCGGCGCGACCAGCCCCTTCGCGTCCCGGGGCAGCAGGGGCACCGCGGAGTGGGTCAGGAAGCTGGCGAACGCGGGGCTGATGGGTCCCGCCATCGCACCGATGATAAAGAGCAGGTACTTGTAGAAACAGAGGGCCGCCACGCAGACCAACATGGCCGCCACGCACGCTGCCGGACGCCGGGTCAGCGCCGCCAGATACGTGAGCACCATCAAGACTATGATCGGGAGCACCCCGGCCGGTCCGGCGAAATGAAAGTGAAACACCACGCAGGCCGCCCCCAGCCAGCAGCGCCGGGCCCATGGCCAGGGTGCAAGCACGTGAAACAAGCCGATGGCCAGGACCGCGAAGGCCAGGAACCAATAGGTGTCGAAGATCATTTAAGGGCGAATCCGGAGGGTCAGAAGACACCGGCAGGCGGCCAATTAATACCGGGCGTTGACCACACCGGGCCGAACGCCTCTACTCAAGCAAATGTGCATATAATTTTGCAACATCGGCTTGCATCGGGCTTTCGAGCTGTGCTGCTCGTCGCCGCCGGGCTCCTGATCGCCGCGCCCTTCCTTACTTTTCGCGGCGTGGGCACCGGCGAGGCTTACAATTACAGCTTGGCGGTGGCCGATGGAGTCACCCAGTTTCGCGCCGGCATCTTCCCGGTGCTGGTCGGACAGACGCCGTATGCCTTCAATGGCCGGGTCCATCCCCTGCGCAGCGCACCGTATCTCGTCTACCTCGCCGGTGCGATCGACGTCCTCACGGGCCGCTCACTCGGCTTCCCGGCCCTCCAGAACCTGTCGCTCGCCTTCAGCCTGGTGGGCTCCCTGTTCGGCGCCTACGGAGCCTTGCGCTGGGGCACCCGCTGCCCGCCGTGGCCCGCCATCTTTCTAGCCTGCGTCTACGGCTCAAGCGCGGCCTTGCTGGCCGCGGCCTATGCGTTTGATCTGTTCATGACCGTTCACGCGGCGCCGTTTGTACCGCTGGCTCTGGCGGCAGCCGCGCGACCTGCGACCGATCCGCGCATCAGACATGACTTTGCCTTGGCCGCCGCGCTGGCTGCGTGCTGGTGGGCTCATCCGCCCGTGGCCCTTTGGTTGACGATGAGCGCCGGCGCCGTCCGCGTCGCCACCTGGGCGGGCCGACCCTCCGGCCGTGGCGCCGCGGGACTGGCGGTGGCGGCCCTCTTCGGCCTTATGCTGGCAGGCTTCCCGTTCGTCTCGACCTACGAAATCACCCACTTCCGCACGTTCTTCGACAGCGGGTCCAGGGCGGGCACAAGCTTCGTGACTCTGGTCCTGGCGGAGGTTCGCCATGCCTTTGTCGGCAGTGTCTCACCGGTTAGCCGCTCCGCCGGCAGTTTGGGCGACTTTCAGATGGGCTATGTCGCATGGGCCCTCCTTGGCGCCATCGTGGTGATCCTCCGCCGGCCGGGACCGTTGGCGGGCCGCCGCCTCGCCGCCACCGCTCTCGCCGCGATGGCCGGACTGCTGATCGCCCTTTGCATCCCCGTCCCCTATTTCACCGGCTGGGCCTGGAATCGGCTCCCGGGGGTCTTCTACGTGCTCACCAACGACTGGCCCATGCAACGGCTCTATCTGATCGCAGTCAGTGCCGTGATCCTGGCCAGCGGCCTCGTGGTGGCTCCCCTCGCCGCGACAACCTGGCGGCGCCGACCCATCACCTTGGGCGCCCTGTTGCTCGTCGCGCTGGGCTGGATGGCCTGGGAAACCGCGCCGTTCATCGCGCGTGGCCTGCGGGACCGCTGGTCCAAGGAGGTCACGGCCCACAACTACCTTCCCGCAAACATCAATCTCACGGTCACCTCCTACACCTTTATCGGGGTATCCCCGACTTTCATCCACGGCGTGATGGAGCCTTGGGCCGAGTTTAGGCTACTAAGCCGCCAAGGATCCCTTCCGGCGGGCGGAAACTACGAGGCTGGCCTGGCCACGGGGCGGGTGGCCCAGCAGGGCTCGTTCGACCTCCAAGGTCGTCCCGGCACCGGGCCGGCCCTCTACCTTCCCACGCTCAAGCTTGAGCCGCACCGGCGCTATCTGCTCAACCTCAGGTGGCGGACCGGTCCCTTCGCCGGCGTGATCAACCTGAAGGGGCCTTCGCTCGAGCGACTATACATTCTGCCCGAAGCGGGGGCCGCCCAAGGCTTCGGCATCGGCCCGGGCCACCGATCCGCCTTGGCGCTCTCGACCTCGCAAGAGACACCCGAGGCGGTCCAGCTGCGGATGCTCAATCCGACCGGCAAACCCCAGGACCTTCCTCCCGCTCATCTCGCGGATTTTCAACTGCTCGCGATCGATGATGGCAAGCTACCGGTGCGCGTGGATTCGTGGCTGCCGCTTCGCGCGGACGTGACTGCGCCGTCAGCCGAATGCTATGTCGAAACGCCCCGGCGTTTTATCCCCGGATACCGCGGAGTGGTCAACGGTCGCCGGGTGATCCCCGTGGCCTCACCTAGCGGGGACTTGATGCTCCCGGTTCCGGAAGGGCTGAGCCACATTGAAGTGCGCTTCGTGGGGACGCCATTGCTGCGATGGGCCTTCTGGGTCAGTTTCGGCAGCTGGGCGGGAATAGCCGGAGCGGTCGGCCTTGCTGGCCTGAGCTCACTGCGCGGGGGTCGCCGCCGAAGCGTTGCGGCCCGGCCAGCTGTTCGCCGCCGTCGATGGGTGCGCGGATGGCGGTGGTTCGGCGCCGGCGCCTTGGTGATGGCGGGGCTTTGGATCGCCGGGGCAGGCCTCATGCCACGCGATCGTGCGCCGGGCACGGCCGGCCCCATCAAATTGCGCCTGCTGCTGCCCAAGGGGCTGACCAACCGACAGCAGCCCCTCCTGGTCAGCGGCCACCGCGGGGCGGGCAATATCGTCTTTCTGAAATATCTGGATGACGTGCACCTGCAGGTCGGGGTCGATATTTGGGGCTTTGTGCGCCTTTCGGCGCCCATAGCGGTGGACTACAACCAGGAGCAGGAGCTGGTCGTTTCTGGCGGAATGCTCTATCCGGCGGCCGATCCCCTCCTGCGCAGGCTGAGTCCGTTTGAGAATGCCCGGCTGCGGAGGGAACTGCGGGTCGAGCTCAACGGGCACGCCGTGCTGCTGGAAGGCCGCCCCACCTACGACTCCGCGCCGGAGGACATATCGATCGGAGTTTCTCACATAGGCGGTTCGACCATCCAGCCCCGCTTTCAAGGCCAGATCCTCCAGGTCACCCGGCTTCCAGTACCGATCAGGGTCGTCCGCACCAGCCGACCTCTGACCCTCCATTTTATCCCACCGATAAACCATGAGGGCTGGACCGAGCCGCTCTTGACCGCTTGGCCCGGTGGCGGGCCGCCCGACCTTTTTTTCATCACTTACCGGGGCGCTGCGCAGGTTTCCCTGGGCTATGCGCGCAACGACCGGCCCGATATTGTTGGGCAACCGATCACGCTCCGGCCGGGACGCTCCCACACCATCGAATGGCTGACCCACGGGAGCGATTTGACGCTTTCGATTGACGGTCAGCTCGCACTCGTCGTGCCCGGCCGCGGCCTGCCGGCCGGCCGGATCGAGCTGGCCCGCTTGGGCCTCAACCAGACTACCCTGGCGTCAGTCCGCGACCGCTTCACCGGAAGCCAGCTTGCGCCCACGGGTGCATCGGGCCCACTCGGCCCGCTGCCATCGGTCCCGAATGGACCTTTTCGCCTCGCCGTGCTTTTGCCCCAGGGAAGGACCGGGCAAGCCGAGCCGCTGGTTGTAACCGGTAAAACCGCGAAAGGCGACCTGGTGTACGTGAAATATGTGGACGCGACGCACGTGCAGTTCGGCTACGACCATTGGGGAGTCGGCGGCGGCATCAGCGGGCCCATTGCGATCGACTACAGCCAACCTCACGAGATCGAGGTGGGCCTGGGTTCCCTCTACGCCGAAAGCAAGGACGCCGGCTGGATGAGCCTGCCACCCGATGTCCGCAAGCGCCTGCACGACCAGGTGGCCGTCAGGATTGACGGCAACGCCGTCTGGCAGGCCCAGAGTCCCGCCTATCCCTCGACCCATGATGACATCCGGGTCGGGGAAAACCGCATCGGGGCCTCCAGTTGTGGTCCGCGTTTTACCGGAGAGATCCTGGCGGTCGCACGGGCAGATCCCTGAATCGAGGCCTCATGGCCCCGGCGACGGCCGGGTGAGCGAAAGGATTTGACCCGTGTAATTGGCTCCGCAGCTCGACGCCCCCACCCGATTGATGGCAATGTGAATTTGTTCGGCTGAGGTCGGATAATTCGTCGCCGGCTCGGTCCAGACCGCAACCCCGTCGAGGCGCACCTGCACCTGGTGGGCCGGGGGGCGTCCGGACGGAAGCAGCGCATCCATGGTCAGTTCCAGCGTGTGCGATACGCCGTAGTCGACCTCCACGGGTTCGCTCATCGCCGCGGCGGTGCCCCAGTGGTCCAGGCCAAAGCGCACATGATGTTCGTCGTCGTAGCGGACAAAGATCAGGTCCGCCGCTCCGGCCCGGCCCGACTCGACCAGCGGCTCGGACGCATGCGTTAGCCCGCTAGGGAAAAGGGTTTCCAGCTTGATCGCACCGCGGCCCGACCAGGCCGCGGGCGCCAGGTCAGTCGGCGGCTTTCGCTCGACCGAGAGGATCTTGCCGGTGAACGCCGCATCCGAGACCGAGCCCCCTAGCGGATTCGAGCCGAGACGGATCTCATAAGGGGCGGACGGAAAGCACTCGGCGGCTCCCTCGAGGGCGATGACGCCGTCCAGCGCCACCCGCAACCGGCCGGAAAAGGGGCGTCCGCCCGAGGCCGCGGGATAAAGCGAGTCCATCGTGGCTTCAATTCGGTGCGGTTGCGAATAGTCGATCTCAATCGGGACGCCGGTGAGGGTGCTGATGCCCCAATGATGAAATCCGAAAGCCACATGGGTTGGATCGACATAGTGCACATAAAGGAGATCTCCCGCGCCGCTCATTCCCGTGACCACCAGGGGTTCGGTGCTGCCCGACATTCCATCCGGAAAGCGCACCTCAAGTTCAACGGCTCCCGTTTCACCGCCCCGCTCGGCCGGCGGAAGCGCCGCGAAGTCCCGCGCCGAACCCGCGGCCAGGATCTGGCCCGTGAACCGGGTCAATTCGGAAGAGGCTCCCCATGGGTTCCGACCAATCTTAATCGTGTCCGAGGCCGCGGAATAGAAGAGGGCCTCCTCGTCGAAAACCACCACCCCGTCCATCAGAACCACGATGCGCCGCGCCAACGGCAAAACCGTGGCTGCCTCCGCCACGCGATCGGTCGGTGCCAGCGATCCCATCCAAATCAGCAGGCGATGCGGACGCAGCGGATCGTACGATACAAGTTCGCTCTGGGGGCCGCCGAAGCCGAAATGGTTGGCCCGAAAGCGAAGGCGCCCTGCCCCCTCGTAGACACACGATAGCACGTCGCTGCGGGATCCGGCTCCCGTGAGCAGCAACGGCTCGGCGCCGGAACTGCGGTCCGCGGGAAACAGCACCTGCAACTCAACCGGCCGGCGCGCCTGCGGCGCCGCCAGGACCGGCGGTCGGGCGGCGAGCGGCAGTCGCTTCGCCGCGAGTATGCGGCCGGAAAAGGGCCCGCTGAGTGTCACGGCCGGCCAGCGCACACTGCCGATCCTCAGGTCTTCCGGCGAGGAAGGGTAACAGCCCAACGAGGCATGAAGCACTTCCGCCCCGTCGGCGAGCAGCAGCAGGTCCCGGCTGGCCGACTCATATTGATCCTGGCTCCACGCGGCAAAAGCGGGATGCGCAAAGGGCGGGAGCAGTGAACCTGCATGCAGCTCGACCACAATGCGGCGAGTGGACGGAATGGGGAAGCTCTGCCCCTCCAGAAAACCTAGCCCCGCGTGGAAAAAAGCCAGCTGAGCCCGGTCGCCCGCCAAATAACGGATCTCCGCCCAATCTCGGCGATCGACCGCCAAGCCGGTTTCAATGAGCGGTTCGACCCGCCCTTCCGCTCCGGTCGGCAACTCAAGCTCCAGGCGCAGCGCACCCAGCCGAATGGCGTGGGCCACTTCCCATCGGCTCGTTGGCCAGTTCGCCACGCGTCCCACCGCTCGAACGACATCTTCGCGCGGGGTGCGAGCGGCGAAGACCGCCAGACCGATCGCAACCGAGATGCATCCCGCCGCGGCTATCCCCAGCCCGGCCGCGGCCCGCGACCACCAGCGCGCCCGGGCGCGAACCCCTAACGCCAGCACCCCCACGCTGCCGAGCCAAAGGCAGGCTGGCACGTAGTCGCTCAAATAGCGGTCGGTGGTGCCGAAAAAGCACGAAAGCAGCACGAAATTCGCCGCGGCGGCCGTGCCCAGCGTCCGAAGCAGGGCGAGAAAGCGGCTGGCGCCCGGCTCCGCTTCCATCGGCTGGGCCCTGAACGCAAAGACCAGGAACCAAGTCCAGGGCAGATAGAGGAACATGCCATAGGGCTTCGCGGTGGGCGGGCTGAAAAAGGGAAAGTACCGCTGCCAAGTCCCGGAGCCGAAGAGGTATTCAAAGCCGTTGGGAATCAGATGCTCGAGCCCCAAGGGTTGAAAATTCCGGAAACTCTCGCCCGCCAGTTGATAGCGCATGCCAAACTCGAAGGGGGATCCGAAGCGCTGCAGATTGTAGAACGCCAAGCCCGCTCCGCAGAGGGCGGCGGGCCCCAACGCCGCCACCAGGACGCGACGCCGAAGCCTTCGGCTCGCAGGTGACTGCGCGCCTCCTTCCGGCGACTCGCCCAACTGGCGCATCAGCCATGCGGACGGGATCAGCAACGCCAGGCCCGCGAGCAGGTAGTCCGGCCGGGCACC
The DNA here is from genome assembly GCA_903916755.1 of uncultured Opitutaceae bacterium. Taxonomy (GTDB): domain Bacteria; phylum Verrucomicrobiota; class Verrucomicrobiia; order Opitutales; family Opitutaceae; genus Palsa-1447. Next base: position 65,263 of record CAIWXW010000087.1, read on the forward strand.
CACCGCCAAGCCAAAGCAGAGGCTCGCAAGCGCAAGCCAGCACAGGGCGCGCCGCCCGTGCAGCACGCCATAAAGCGCCAGCGCCATCAGGAAAAACAGGGCGAACGCGCAGGCAATCGGCACCTGGTAGAAGTTCGCTCCGGCAGTCAGGGTGAAGACTGGGTTGGCAAAGGCCAGACAGACACCGGCCAGCGCCAGGGTCCAGCACGCGGCCGTGGGAAAGTAGCGTCGGCGGACCAGGCCGAGCAGCACCAATCCCGCAACGAGCCCAACCCAGGCAAACACCGCCACCGCACAAGCCTCCGTCGGATACCAGCCGCTCGCCGCCGCGATCGGCCAAAAGAAGATCAGCACCGGGGTAACGCCAAAATAGAGATAATACTTTCCACGGAAATAGGTCATGTCATGCACCCGATAGGGAGCATTGGCCACCGGATCGTATGGATCGGGCAGCGCCAGCAAGGCCGGATGGGGCGCAAGCTTGACCGCTAAATGTCCCTCGCGAAAACCGGCCGTCAGGAGCTCGTAATAGCTCTGCGGCTGCCGGGAGAAAAGAAAGTTAACCGGTTGGCGGGCGCTCCAGAGGTAAACGCATGCGGCCAACATCGCAACGATCACCCCGATCACAACATCCCCCTGCCAAAGACGAGGACGGGCGCGCCGAGAATCGGATGCGAGGGGAATCTCCAAGAGGCCGGAGTAAAGCAGCCGTCAGTCGCCGCGCAACCCTGCGATGGAAGCTTGCGCCCCTGTGGCCGCTTCGCCAGCCGGTGCGGCTCACCGCGAAAGGCTCATCCGCAGCGAAGCGCAATTATCAGGGCGACGCAGGAAGCATTTGGCCGGTAAAAATCGGCCCAGCCGTGGAACCTCCAATCGGATTTCGACCGATCCAGATCGCCCCCGGCTGGAATGAATAGGCGGCGCTTGTTCCGCTCAGGACCACTTGGCCGTCCATCTCGATCCTCACCTCGCCTGGCGCGGGACGACCGGGCCACTGTGGCGGATAGAGGGAGTCCATGGTGAGTTCAAGCCGGTGCGGTCGGGAGTAGTCGACTTTGACCGGCGGGCCCACCAGCCCGCGATGGCCCCAGTGGTCGAAGCCAAAGCTCACATGCGAGGCGTCCAGGTACCTCACATAGAGGATATCCCCGGCACCGGGCGATCCGGACACCAAAAGCGGATCCGACCGGCCTACGGCGCTTTCCGGAAACAACACCCGCAACCCCCTTGCTCCGGGGCCGGCTCCGATCGGTCCAGGCGGCAGGCCCTCGAAGCCCGGCGCCGCGCTCACCGAAAGCGTCAGACCGCTAAACCGGTCCAATGCGGTCGTTGCCCCAAAGGGATTCGTCCCAATCCTGATTGGCCCGGGGCCCGCCGGATAGAATATTCCGGCCTCGTTTAAGACGGCAATCCCGTCCATCAAGACCACCACGCGCCTCGACCATGGCATTTCGGCCTTTGGCCCATCCCCCGGTTCCGGACCGGCCAACGCGCCAAGCCAGATCACCAGGTGATGCGACCGCGCCGGGTTGAAAAGCACCATCCCGCCCACCAGGGTGGCCGCACCGAAATGATCGAAGACAAAGCGGAGCCGGCCGGGCCCGAGGTAAGTGCAGGCCAAAAGGTCACTTTTCTGGCCCTGGCCGGTCACCAGGAGCGGTTCCGTGCCCATGGACCTGTCGGCCGGAAAGAACACCTCCAATTCGACCGGGCGGTTGGCCGCTACGATCCGGGTGTTTGGGCTCACGGGCGGTGGATCCATCGGTAGCCGCAGGCGGGAGAGCACCCTTCCGGCATATGGGCGCGTCGCTCCATCGGAGCGCCAATCGGCTGCTTCAAGGTGAAGATACTGCGGGGGGGAAGGGTAGCAATCGAGCGCGGCGCGCAATGCCTGTTGTTGATTGACCGTGATCAGAACATCCCGGCGATAATTCCGATATTGATCCGGGCTCCAGCGGGAAAAAATCGGATGCGCGTAGGGAGCCACCAGGAACCCGGCTCTCACCTCGACCGAGATCCGCCGATCGGTCGGGATGAGGAAAGGGTCGCCTTCAATAAGGCCCAGCCCCGAGTGATAGATTCCCACCCGGGCCCTATTCAATGGCTCGTAGCGCAGCTGAATCCAATCGCGGCGATCGGGTTGCGAGCCCGCTTCGACCAGAACCTCAGTGACTCCCGGCAGGGCTGGTCCCAGCTCCAGATCGAGATGAAGCGCCCCTTGGGGAAATTCCAGGATCCGCTGGACTGCTGCCGTCGGTCCGTCGCCCAGGCGGGCCACACCCAGGGGAACGACACCGTCGGGCAGCGAGCTGGCAAATGCCCCCAGTCCAATCATCACGGAAATAGCCCCAGCCGCGCCCATGGCCCCCAGCGACAGGAGGCGCCGACGGCGTCCGAGTGAAGCCCGAGCCGCCAGGTTGAATGCGCCCAGCCCGGCCAGCATCATCCAGGCCGGAACATAGTCTGCAGCGTACCGGTCGTTGACGCCGACAAAGAGCAAAAGCAGCAGGAAATTACCGGCGAGCCCACCGGCGATGGTTGCAGCCAAAATTCTCTGGTCCTGGCGGGCGCGAACTGCTGCGGGCAGAAAGGCCAGCGCCCCCAGCCAGCACCATGGCGCGTAGCGGAGCAACCCGTAGGGCATACCCACCACCGCGGAAAAATAGGGGAAATATGGCTGCCAAATTCCAGCTCGAAACAGATAGGCGACGGAATTGGCCGGCACGCGCCGCCAATCAAACAGCGCATGAAGATTGCGCAGATCCCAACCCATCAGTTGGTAATGCAAGCCGAATTCAAAGATCGAGCCGAACCGCAGCCAGTTGTAGCAGGCCAATCCGATCCCGCACAGAAAGGCGGGGATAACAGCGGCCCAAACAAGCGTCGGCCGCGCGGCCGGCCGCCGCATCAGCACCCTCAAGGGGATGAGGAGCGCCAATCCGCCAAGCAGATAGGTGGGTCTCGCGCCCACGGCCAGACCGAATAGGCTGCTGGCGAGCGCCAGCCATGCCGCCGCGCGCGGGGAATGGAGCGCATGATAGACGGCGCCCCACATCAGCACACTGAGGCAGAAGGCGCAGGCAATGGGCACCTCGTAGAAGCTCGAGTGCGCCGTAAGCACCACTACGGAGCTGCCAAAGACAAAGCACGTTCCGGAGAGAACCAGCCAAATCACGGAAACCGCCGGGAAATAGCGCCGGCGGACCGCGGCGAGGAGGCCCAAACCGGCCATCGCTCCCACCCAGGCGAAGCAGGCGACCGCACAGGGTTCCGTCGGGAACCAGCCGGTGGCGGCAACAATCGGCCAGAAGAAAACAAGCACCGGGGTGACGCCGAAATAGAGGTAATATCTGCCCCGGAAAAGCGACATGTCGTGGGCCCGGAAGGGCGCATTGGCGACGGGGTCGTAAGGATTCGGAAGCGCCAACAGGCGGGGATCCGGATCCAGCTTGACCGCAAGTTGCCCGGCCTGAAAACCAGCCGTAAGCAATGGGTAGTAACCCGAGGGCTGGCGGGAAAAAAGAGCACCCCCGGCCTGGCGGGCGCTCAAGCCATAAAGCCACGCCCCCACCGCCGAAAGCACGACCAGCACCGCGACATCCCACCATCGTGAGCCACGCCCATCCGGCCGAAATTCGCGGGTTGGGGCAATTTCCAAGGGGAGCCAAATCTGAGCGTTAGCTGGACTGCCTTCAACTCTATGTTGTAGTGAACGGATGAAATGGATGCTTCTCACCGGTCTCGCGATCCTCGTGGCGGGACTGCTCTTCTGGCACTCTCACTCGGTCAAAACCGCCTATGTCAACGGACTGCCGGCCTATCGCGACCTGCCCGGCCGGGAATTCATTTTCGAGCGCGAATGCTATATCTTCAAACTTAAGAATCGGGCCACCGACTGGCCCTTGGTGGGCGACCACCTCGTCGTGCCCGAACTCCCGGCGGAAGTGACGAGCGCGAACATCGGAGCGGACCTGCCAGGTGTGCGCATCCTGGGACTGGCGCACGTGGGCGAGCGGTTCAGGCTCGTTTCAGTCCGGCAGGAAACGCAGGGGGCCCAGCAGCACCTGTCCTTCGAGATCCTCTTTGATGAAGAGGCCTCCCACCCTTACTCTCGGATGGATGCGGACCTGATCATGGATCATGCGCCTGAGGCCCAGGGGCTGGCTCCCGCGCTCCGGCCGGAATATGCCGTCGACAGTCCGCGTCAATGATCCGCATTCGCGGTGACCGCAAAGAGGCGCGCCGGTCGAACGCGCTGCTGATGGCGCTCATGATCGGGGAGTTTCTCCTTTTCGACCGCATCGGGGCGCATTGGCATACCGGCATCTATCCGCGCTGGAACGACCAGATACAGTACCTGACCGAGGCCTATACCGGTTACGAGTACCTCCTCGGCCACGGATTCTGGGCGGGGATGTGGCAAACGCTCCTGCATCCCGCGGCCCAGGGAACACTCGACGATTGCTATGCCGTCCTGCTCTTCTGCCTCGCCGGGCCCTCACGCAGCGCGGCCCTCGCCGTCAACATGTTGGCCTTCCTCGCCTGGCAAGGGGGATTTTTCTTCGCGATCCGACGGAGGTCCGGCTCGGGGAGCATGGCCTGGGCGTCCGCCGGCCTGTTGCTCTGCCTAGCCGGCCCTTGGTCGGGCAGCACGGGCTCGGCCACCGACTTCCGACTCGATCATCTGGCGATGTGCACCATGGGGGTCGTGACCGCCGCCGCTTTGATGACGGAGGGATTCAGGCGCCTGGGCTGGTCCCTGGCTTTCGGAGCGACGGTCGCCCTGGCCCTGTGCACCCGGTTTTTGACCGGGCCCTATTTTGTCCTCATTTTTGCGGCGCTGCTGGCCTGGGCGGGATCGGGGCCTGAGCGCCGCAGGCGGGCCACCCACCTGGGGTTCGCCGCGATCGTGGCCCTCGTGCTGGCCGGCCCCTTGGTCTGGCTGAACCGGCTCTCGGTCTACAACTACTACTGGATCGGGCACTTTTTCGGACCGGAAAGCGCCATCCGCAACCCCCATCTCAACCTCACCCAGTCAATCGCGTTTGTTTGGGGCCATTTTGGCGCCGACCACCTAGGCAGCGCATTCGAGGTGCTGGCATTGCTGATATCGCTCGGGCTGGTCGCTGGCGCGCTCGCCAGCACACGAAGGTCGCGAGCAGCCCCGTCAGGTCCACGCGCCGCCTGGGCGGGTGAAGCCGCCATGATCGGCGGGATCTTCCTGCTGGCGCCGGCGCTCATTCTCTCCCTGCACAACCTAAAGTCTCCGGTCGTGGAGGGCATCATGACTCCCGGGATCGTGCTGCTGCTGCTGGGGTGCTGGGAAGCGCTCCTGGGGATCATCCAGCCCCGACTGTCGGCCACGGCCGCCAAAAGACTGGGGGCCGCGCTGGGCGTTCTCGTCCTCAGCGGTGGCGCAGCCTATTTTGTCGTTCGACAGCTCACACCGCCTCATTCGCCCCAGTTTGTCGCTGATGCCCACAAGGTGAATTCCCTGGCCGATGGCATCTTCCTTCGCTCCCGCGCCGCAGGAATCACCGCTCCGCGCGTGGCCGTGGACGAAGTGACGGACTGCCTCGACGGCCAGGTCCTGCGGGTGATTTGCTACGAGCGGCATCGCGTGTGGGTCCCTTTCGTCATGACCCTCCCCACCGGCATCGGCGAGGAGTCGAAATCGGTGCTGCTGGACCGTCTCGCCCAGAGTGATTTTGTCTTCATCACCGAAGGCGGACCGGTTGGCGGCTGGCCCTATGATCGCGAAATGCGCGCGCTGGAGCCCACGACGGCCGCCTGGTGCGAGGCCCACTTGTATCCGGTCGACCGGTTTACGCTTTTCGGGCAAAGCATGGTCCTTTTCCAGCGGCGGGACCTTCCCCTTCCGGCCCGACCATGATTCCGGTCCGCTTCAAGCTCGCGGCGCCGGTGACCGGCCGCCTTCCGGCCGTCGACGAGCTCAAGGGCATCGCGATCATCCTCGTGATCCTCTATCACGCGGGCGGGATGCTCGCCTGGCAAAACACCCTTCATTTCGACCTGGGCGTGGACCTCTTCGTCCTCCTCAGCGGGGTCGTCCTCGGCTTCGGGGTCCGCTATTGCGGCGCACTGCCCTTTCTGGCGCGGCGCTTCGTGCGCATCCTGCCGGCGTATTGGCTGACGCTCACGACCTGCTGGGTCGCCAACACGCTCCTCCTGAAGGACCACTATACTCCCCTCAACCTGGCGGTTCACTACCTGGGCCTGCAGGGCTTTTTCGGGGACGCCTACGCTTTTGCCATCAACGACTCGTTCTGGTACATCACGCTCGCGCTGGGCCTCTATGCCATTTACTGCCTTTGCCATACCCTGGTTCGCTTCCCCGACCGCCTCGTGCTGGCAGGCGCGGCCATCACTGCGATCATAGCGTTCATGTTTCTGCTCAGCTATGGGCCCACGGGATTGTTTGGGCATTTGGTCATTCGGATTCCAGGTTTTTTCGTGGGCTTGCTGATCGGCAAGTTGCTCAAGGAAGGCCAGTTAGACATACCTCTCAGCCTCCCCTTGGCCCTGGCCGGCGTTCTCTTGTTCTATATTCCCTATACCCAAGGGGTCGCCTTCTATACCCCCTGGGTCGCCCTCACCCTGGCAGCGATTTACCTGTTCGTGATCAAGCGCCCCGCCGGGGCGCCCGGACAGTGGCTCACCCGGGGCTTGGGCTTCCTCGGGCGGCATTCGCTGGAAATATTCCTGCTCCATCAACCCCTGATTCGCACCTACAACGTCTATGTCCTTGCCCAGGGCTTCAATGATTCGTCGCCCAGCGCAGGCATCCTGCTCGCCGGGGCCGCGGCTGGGCTCGTGGTGACGCTGGTGGTCAGCGTGTGCCTCCACCGGCTCGTTCAGAAGATCCCACTGCCGCCGGCGGGACGCTCCGACGCCGCGGCGCATCCCACCCCATGACGCCTCGGACGGGAACCCTGAGTTGCCAACTTGACCTCCAGGCCGACCACCATGCCTCGACCCTGGTCGAGCTGACGGGACTGGCGATCGTCCTCATCGTGCTCTACTACGTCGGGGGCGTGCTGGGGTGGAGCGCCAACCTCAACCTCCAGATCGGCATCGACCTGCTCTTTTTCGTCTATGGCGCGAGCCTGGCCAGCGACAGCTCCCCAGCGACCGCGGGTGGCCTCTTGGCCAGGCATCTCCTGCGCATTCTGCCGTCCTACTGGGTCGTTTTATCGGCCTATTGGCTGTGCAATGTCCATTTCCTGCAACTGCACTATGCCGCGTCCAATCTTGTCGTTCACTACCTGGGATTGCAGGGCGCCTTCGGCGATGCGTCGGCGCTGAGTTTCGCAGAACCGTTTTGCCTCGTCACCATGCTGCTGGCTTTCACGGTGCTTTATGCGGTCGCGTGGGCCCTGCGCGCTTCGCCAGCCGCCCTCCTGTTGACCGCGGCGCTGTTCTGCGTGCCCTTGATCCTCGTCTTTTCGGCCTATGGCCAAGCCGCCAGCTACAGATACCTCGGCCGACCTTCCGCCGGCTTCTTCATCGGCGTCCTGGCCGGATGGGTGCTAAAGACTGGCCGGATCGAGCTGAGGCTGGGCCCAACGCTTGCGCTCGCACTTTTTCTTTTGATCTACGTGTCCTACGTCGAAGGTGTTCAATTTTTGAGCACGGCCGCGGCGATAAGCTTGGCCGGGGCCTATGTTCTGGCCTGGAAACGTCTGGCCCCCCCCGGCCAACGAAAATGGGTTATTTCCTTTCTGAGTTTTATCGGCGAGCGTTGGCTGGAGATTCTTCTCATCTTCCAGCCATTGATCCGGGAATATAACACCTACCTTTTGGGCCGCTGGTTCAGCCTGGGAACGCCCGGCGGGGGTGCTCTCCTGCTGGGCGTCGCCGCCGGCTTGCTCGTGGCCATTGCGGCTGGCAGCGCCCTTCGCCTTGCCGTCGGGGCGCTCAGTTCATTAACTCCCTTCTCCCCATGAACATCGTGATCACCGGCACCAGCACCGGCATCGGCCTCGCCTTGGCCGAGCACCTGCTCGCGGAGGGTCATCAAGTGTCAGGCCTGGCTAGATCCAATCAGGCAGAACTCGTACGGCGCCATGGGGGGCGCTTTCGGGGCTTTCGCTGTGACGTGGCGATCTGGGACCAGGTGGCGAAGGTGGCCGCTGAGATCGGCGGGAGTTGGACCCACGTCGATGCGCTGGTGACCTGCGCCGGTGTCCAGGGAGAAGTGGGCCCCGCGATGGCGGCCGATCCCAAGCGCTGGGGAGAAACCGTGCGGATCAACCTCGACGGCACCTTCCATTCGATCCGGGCCTTTCATTCGTTGCTGGCCCAAGCGCCCCGCCGGGCGAAGGTAATTTGCTTTTCCGGCGGCGGTGCCAGCAAGGCTCGACCCAACTTTTCCGCCTATGCCGCCGCGAAAACCGCCGTGGTCCGCCTGGTCGAAACCCTCGCCGAGGAACTTCGTGGGCAGCCGATCGACCTCAATGCCGTCGCTCCGGGCGCCATCAATACGCGGATGACCGAAGAGGTGCTCGCCTTGGGCCCGCAAGTCGTCGGCGAGCAGGAGTATCGGTCGGCGTTGAAGCAAAAGGCCAGCGGGGGCGCCTCCATCGAAACGCTTTTCAAATTTGTCGACTGGCTCCTTGGACCGGAGAGCGACGGCGTCAGCGGGCGCCTGCTCGCCGCCCTTTGGGATCCCTGGCCCACGCTCGGACAGCACGTTCCGGCCCTGGCCGAGAGCGATGTCTATCTGCTGCGGCGGATCGTGCCCGAGGAGCGCGAGATGAAATTTTAAGCATGTCCGGCATCGCCATCATCGGTTACGGCTATTGGGGCCCGAAACTCACCCGCAATTTCCTGCAGAGCGGCGCCTTCGGGCGTGTCGTGATTTGCGAGGAACAGGCCGCCCGGCGGCAAAGGGGCCTGCGGGAGAATCCCGGCGCGGAGGCGGTCGCGACCTTCGCCGAGGTCCTCTCCGACCCTTCGCTCACCGCCGTCGCCCTTGCCACCCCCGTCGGCACCCACTACGCGCTAGCCCGGGCCGCCTTGGAGGCCGGCAAGCACGTCCTGGTTGAGAAGCCCCTGGCCACACGCACCGAGGAGGCGGAACAGCTGGTACGGCTCGCGGCTGAGAGGCGACGCGTGTTGATGGTCGACCACACGTTCGTCTATCACCCCGCCGTCCAGCACATCCGCACTCTCATCCAGGCCGGCGAACTGGGAAAGCTCAACTACATCGATTCCACCCGGATCAACCTGGGCCTGTTTCAGCATGACGTGAACGTGCTCTGGGACCTCGCGGTGCATGACTTGTCGATCGTGAACCTTTTTACGACGGAGCGGCCCGAACGCGTGCAGGCCATCGGCGCCAGCCATACCTCCAGCCCGCTGGAGAACATCGGCGTGCTTGTGCTGCGCTACGCCTCAGGCCTGTTCGTCCATCTCAACTGCTCCTGGGTGTCGCCGGTCAAGATTCGGCACATGCTGATCGGTGGTGACCGGAAAATGGTCGTCTACGACGACCTCAATGCGAACGAGCCGGTCAAAGTCTATGACTCGGGCGTGGTGGCGAGGACCGACGAGGACCGGAACCGTCTGCTCTTCGAATATCGGGCCGGGAATGTCTATTCTCCGCGCATTCAGCAGCGCGAGGCCCTGGCCAATCTCGTGCAGGACTTCGTCGCCGCGATGGAGGGCCGAGCGGTGCCGCTTTCCGACGGCCGGTTCGGCGCGGATGCCGTCAAGATTCTAGAGGCTGCGCAGCATTCGGTCACTCGTGGCGGCCAGGAGGTATCACTCACATGGAAGTGATCAATGAAGACAGCGCCCGTCGATCCCTGGTCAATGTCCGGGTGGGCAGCGGCGTGCGCATTTTCAATTTCGTCAACGCCTATGGCTGTGAGATCGGTGACAACACCAAGGTGGGCACTTTCGTCGAAATCCAGAAGAACGCGCGCATCGGCCGCAACTGCAAGATATCCAGCCACACCTTCATCTGCGAGGGAGTCGAGATCGAGGACGAGGTGTTCATCGGACACAACGTCTCTTTCATCAACGACAAAGTGCCCCGGGCCGCCAACCCGGACGGATCACCGCAGACGGAGAAGGACTGGGCGGTGATCCCAACCCGGGTAAAGAAAGGCGCTTCGATCGGAACCGCGGCGACCATCCTGTGCGGTGTGACCATTGGCGAGCGAGCCGTGATCGGCGCGGGCAGCGTCGTCACCCGTGACGTCCCAGACGGGGCGACGGTGGCCGGCAATCCGGCGCGCCCGCTGCCGCCCCGCCGTTAGACTTGCTCAACCCCTTTGCCATGAATGTCCCCTATTTCGACCTGCCCGCGCAGATCCGGGCGCTCCGTCCCGAACTTGATGCGGCCATTGCGCGCACACTGGATAATTGCTCGTTCTGCCTTGGGCCGGACGTCACGCAATTCGAGCGTGATTTCGCCGCCTATGCGGGCTCGACCCATTGCGTTGGCTTTAACAGCGGCACCTCTGCCCTGCACGTCGCTGCCCGCCTGCTCAATCTCCAGCCGGGTGACGAGGTCATCACGACGCCCTTCACCTTCATCGCCACCAGTTGGGCGCTCGCCTATGTGGGGGCAAAGCCGGTGTACGTGGACATCGACGAGGCCACCTTCAACCTGGATCCCGCATTGATCGAGCGAGCGATCACGCCCCGAACCAAGGCCATTCTGCCGGTGCACCTCTACGGGCAGCCCTGCGATCTGGATGCGATTCTGGCCATCTGCCGCCGGCACCAGCTGCCGCTGATCGAGGATGCGGCGCAAGCCCATGGCGCCAGATACAAGGGACGGCCCGTCGGCACTTTCGGCGAAGCGGCGATCTACAGTTTCTACCCCGGTAAGAACCTCGGAGCCTGCGGCGAAGCGGGAGCACTGGTGACCGATCGGGCTGACTTCGCCGAGCGGGCGCGCTCGCTGCGCGAGCACGGCGCCAAGGTCCGCTACTATCATGACGAAGTGGGGTACAATTACCGCATGGAGGGCATTCAAGGCGCGGTGCTTAACGTGAAGCTCAAGCACCTGGCCGCCTGGACCGCCGCCCGCCGCCGAAACGCCCATCGTTACCACACCTTGCTGCGCGGCACCCCCCTGCGCCTGCCCCTCGAGGCCACCGGCGCGGAAAGCGTCTATCATTGTTATGTCGTCCGGCACGTCCAGCGCGATCGCCTGCGCGAGCATCTCGAGAAGAAAGGGGTGGGCACGGCGCTGCATTACCCTGTGCCGCTCCACTTGCAAAAGTGCTTTGCCGATCTAGGCCACCGGGCGGGCGACTTCCCAGTCGCCGAGCGAGCCGCCCGCGAGTGCCTCAGCCTTCCGATCTATCCCGAACTCACCGAAGCGCAGGTCGAATACGCGGCCGCGATGATCAACGAATTCACGGGCTGGTAAGATCCCCTCAAGCCGAGCATGAAAATCTTCCAAAGCGAGTGTCGCGTGCTGGTAACAGGCGGCGCTGGTTTCATTGGATCGCATTTGGTGGATACGCTGGCCGCGGCGGGCTGCTGGGTGACCGTGCTGGATAATTTTCGCAACGGCCGGCCGGAGAACCTGGTGGCCGCCGAGAAGACCGGCCGGGTCGAAGTGATCCGGGGCGACATCACCGAGCGGGCCACCTGCGACCAGGTGATGCGTGGCATCGAGGTGGTTTTCCACCTGGCCTGCCTGGGCGTGCGCCACTCGCTCCACGATCCGGTCGAAAACCACCAGGTCAACGCCCTGGGCTCGCTTTACCTGCTCCAGGCGGCCCGCCAGGCCCAGGTCGCCCGCTTTCTCTACATGTCGACCAGCGAGGTGTATGGCGCGGCGCTCGCCTTCCCCTTGACTGAGCAAGCGACAACCTGGCCGACCACCGTGTACGGCGCCTCGAAGCTGGCGGGAGAGCACTACGCCGCCGCCTTTCACATCTGCCACGGCCTTCCCGTCGTGCGGGTGCGCCCCTTCAACAACTACGGGCCCCGCGCCCACTTCGCCGGCGATTCCGGCGAGGTAATTCCCCGGTTCATCCTCCGCGCCCTGGCGGGCCAGCCTCCCGTGATCTTTGGCGACGGTTCCCACACGCGTGATTTCCTCTACGTGAAAGATTGTGCCGAGGCGCTGGTCGCGATCGCCGAATGCGACTCCCTGGTGGGCGACCTCGTGAATCTCGGCTATGGCGAGGAGATCCGCGTCGACGAGATCGCCCGCCTGGTCCTAGCCGCCACGGGCCGGGGCCAGCTTAAGGTCGTCCATGAGGCCGAACGCCCCGGGGATGTGCCCCGGCTGTGGGTTGACGCCGCCAAACTGAGGAGCGCCACTGGTTTCCGGCCGCGCACTTCACCCGCTGTTGGGCTGGCGGCGACGATGGACTACTATCGCGCAATCTATGCGGACGATCCCGGCTGTCTCGCGCGCATGCAGACCCGAAACTGGGAGGCGAAATGATCCCCTTGGCGAAGCCGGAAATGGGCGACGAGGAGATTGCGTTGGTGGCCGAGACCGTTCGCAGCGGCTGGATCACCCAGGGACCCCGGGTGGCTGAATTCGAAGCGGCTTTCGCCGCCAGGGTCGGCGCCCGGCATGCGGTGGCGACCTCCAACTGCACGACTGCCCTGCACCTCTCGCTGCTCGTCGCCGGGGTCGGACCGGGCGACGAGGTCATCGTGACTCCGCACAGCTTCATCGCCTCGGCCAATGCGATAGTGCATTGCGGCGCGTGTCCGGTTTTTGCCGACATCATTCCGGAGACGCTGAATATGGACCCGCGTTTGGCCGCAGCGGCCATCACCCCGCGGACCAAGGCCATCATGGCCGTCCACCAGGTGGGCCGTCCGGCCGAGCTGGCGGAACTGGCCGCGCTGGCCGGCGCGCGCCGCATCGCCCTCATTGAGGATGCCGCCTGCGCCATCGGCAGCCGGTATCGGCAAGAGCCGATCGGAAGCAACGGCTATTCACCCCTGGTCTGTTTCAGCTTTCATCCCCGCAAGATCGTGAGCACGGGCGACGGCGGCATGATCACGACGGGAAACGAATCCTGGGCCCAGCGCCTGCGCCTGCTCCGGCAGCACGGCATGTCGGTGAACGACCGCCAGCGCCACCAGTCCCGGACCGTCGTCGCAGAAGCCTACCCGATCCTGGGCTATAATTACCGGCTGACGGACGTCCAGGCGGCCATCGGCTTGGCCCAGCTGCGGCGTCTGGATGGCATGGTCGCGCGCCGCCGGGAGATTGCCGCACGCTATGACGCGGCATTGGCCGGCCACCCCAGAATTGTCCTTTTCGTTGAACCGGCCGATAGCCGGTGGAATCACCAAACCTATCTGATTCGCCTTGCTGGCGTGGACTCAACGCAACGGGACGGCTTCATGCAGGGATTGCTGGATGAAGGCATTGCCTCCCGCCGCGGGATCATGTCGATCCATCGCGAGGCCTGCTACGAGGAGCGGTTTGGACCGCAAAGCTTTCCGCGGAGCGAAGCGGCGAGCGACCAGTGCGTTTGTTTGCCGCTTTACACCCAGATGACGGATGTTGATATCGAAGCGGTGATCGCTGCCGTCCGCCGGCAAGCTGATCGGCTTTGACCGTATGGAAACACCCGCCGCCCAACCGCTTCCGGCCAACCCCTACAACCCCTGCGCCTGGATCACGGGGAACCCCCAGATTGGGGCGGATACATGGATCGGCGCGTTCACCCTCATTGACGGCCTCGGCGGCCTGCGGATCGGCCGCGGCTGCAATATCAGCTGCGGCGCCCAAATTCTCTCGCATTCGACCGTCCGCCGCTGTGTCACGGAAGGGCGGCATCCAACCCCGGACTTCAAGGCTACCACCTTGGGTGATTTCGTCTTCGTGGGCGCCAACGCCGTGATCCAGATGGGGGCGCTGATCGGCGACCACTCGGTTATCGGCGCCGGCTCGGTGGTGCTGGAGGACACGATCATTCCGGCCTACTCTTTGGCCGTTGGCGTCCCCGCCCGGGTGGTGCGTGATTTGCGCCTCGAGGTCGGGGACTGGAGCCGCGCGGCCCGGGAGACCAAGCAGCCATGACCCGCCTCTCCATCGTGGTCGCGGCCTACAACGAGGAAACGAACCTTCCTCTGCTGCATCAGCGCGTGCTGGCAGTGAACTGGTCCGGCCTCGGCCTTGAACCCGAGTTCGTCTACGTCGACGACCACTCCAGTGATGGAACCTCCGATGTCTTGGCCCGATTCGGCGCGCAGGATCCGCGGGTTAAGGTCCTGCGCTTCTCTCGAAATTTCGGCAGCCACAAGGCCTTCACCGCCGGCCTTGAGCATTGCACGGGCGACGCCGCGGTCATCCTCGCCGCCGACCTGCAGGATCCGCCTGAGACCATCCCCCTCCTGGTGGAAAAATGGCAGCATGGCGCGCGTGTAGTCTGGGCCCAACGCAGCGACCGCGAAGGCGAGTCGCTGACGACCCGGCTCTTTTCCCGGTTATATTACCACCTGATGCGCCGTTTCGCCGAGGTGCGCCCGCCGCCGAAGGGCGCGGACTTCCTGCTGGTGGACCGCCAGGTGATCAATGCCCTCAAGGCCGCGCCGGAAAAGCATACGTCGCTGCTTTCCCTGATCCAATGGATGGGATTCGACCAGGATTACATTGAATACACCAAGGTGGCCCGCCACAGCGGACGATCAAAGTGGACGCTGCGAAAGAAGTTCAAACTCGCGGTCGATTCCTTCGTCAGTTTCTCCTACGCGCCGGTGAGGCTGATGTCCGCCGTGGGATTGGTCTTTGCCTTGAGCGGCTTTCTCTACGCGACCGTCATCATCGCACGCTCAATGATCCACGGCATTCCCGTGCAGGGATGGGCTTCGCTGATGTGCGTGCTGTTGATCGTCTCGGGCGTGCAATTGGTGATGCTCGGAGTCCTGGGCGAATATCTGTGGCGCGCTTTCGACGAGATCCGCGGACGCCCGCGGTATATCGTGGAGCGACGGATCAATCTTTAAGCAGACCCGCCGCCGGCAGCGTGGCGAGCATCGCGGGAGTCACCGCGGCCACGGCCGTGATTTGGCCGCGAAACTCAGGTCCGGTGGTCGACCCCCCGATGAGGTTGTACCCCAGGATTATCTCGGAGGCGTTGGTGGGATGGCATGGGCTGCGGCCGGCCAGCGCCAGGCGGCCATCCAGCCAGATCGCGACGGAATCCCGCCAGCGCGATTCCGTCGCCGCAGCCTGGCCGGGCCGGTAAAGCGATCCCATGGTCAGGACCAGGTCATGCGCGACTTTCAGGTCGATTTCAATCGGTGGGGAAACCAATCCGCCTACGGCCCAATGGTCGAAACCGAAACGAACATGATGGGCGTCGACAATCTGCGCATAGAGAAAATCGCCCTTGCCCGTGTGGCCAGTGACAATCAGCGGATCGGCCGCCGCATCGGGCACCACCGGAAAATGCACCTGCAGGCCCACCGCCCCGGGAAAGCGGGCGGCGGCCTCCGGCAAGGCGGAGCTCCACCGGCCGACCTGCAGGGCTTCAGCCAGGGCCAGACCGGGCTCCACCGGCCGGGCCGCGACAATCTTCCCGGTAAAGAAGGGGTGCAGCAGGGCCGAGCCGATTTGGTTGGCGCCAATAAACGCGACCCCGCCCGCACCGGCATCTTGGAACACACCGCGGACAAAAAACACCGTTTGCCCATCCAGTTCCACGAACAACAGGCGGCGCATCAGTTCAACGTCGGATGTGGCCCTTTTAGGGGCGGAGGACACCAGCGAGCCAGCGCCGATGAGAAGATGATGCGGCTTCTCCCGGTCAACCGCCACCGGCGCTGAATACACCACCCCATCCGCCGTGCTCTGCCAGCCGATCCGGATGCGGTCTAAGGCGGCATAGAAGATGAACACGCTGTCGCCATGGCCGGGCGACCCGGTCGCGACCAGCGGTTCAGCCCATCCGAGCGGACGCGCCGGCAAGACCAGCTCCATCCGAATCGGACCCGTAGCCGGCACGACGTGGGGTGCGCCCGCGGCGCGGCTCGCGGAAAGCAACATCAGGCTGAGCGGGAAGATCCCGATCCACCGGAAGGATCCAGCCCAGCGGCACAGAGGGCGAACCGAGCTCGGTTGCCCCCGCCCTATGCAACGCTCCAGGCAGAGTCTCAGCATAGCAACGCATGCGGCCATCTGCGTGACTGCGAAAGGCTCCCGACTAATCCCTCCATAGGACGCCGTCCCGGCTGCTTGCGAGCGGCATATTCCAACGTCGGAGGCCGGACGCCCAAGCCGAGAGCGCCACCGGGGCCGCGATCCCGGCGCTTCACCCTCGGCGTTTCCGTCAATTACCGGCCCCATCTTCAATTGGAAACAGTCGCCCGGTAAATTCGGGATCGCTCGTCGAAAGGCCAATCTGGTTTCGACCAATCGTTAGCTCCTTCGGGTCGGAAGGATAGAAGTCACTCGTCTCGCTTAAGATCGACTTTCCATTGAGCCAGACCTGGATTTTGCCGCCGTCGGGGTGGGTCCAGGTCCCCTTTCCAAATTCGACGTCAATCGTCTGGTATCCGGCGCTGACCGGCAATGGATCGCTCACCGGCCCGCCCTCCCCCCAATGGTCAAATCCAAGGCGAATCTGCCCCGGTCCCTCGTAATGCACGAAAACGCTGTCAGCCGCCCCCGCGTGGCCCGCCGTGAGCAAGGGCTCGCTTCGATTTGGCCGCGCGGTGGGAAACAGCGCCGCAAGATGGACGCGGCGACTGGGAGGCGTCCCTCCGGGCGCCGGCAGCAAGAGGGCCGGGACCGGGTCGAGCGGATAGCTTTGGCCTCCGAAAACCGGGGCGACGATCTTGTCCGGCGGCCCGTAATCGCGCCAGGCAACGATGCGCTCGACCGCCGCGTCAAAGTACTCCGGGTGCAGATGCGGAACGATCACGCGATCAAGCATGACCAGACAAGCCTCACGCCGACGCTGGCCCTGTCCGGGGGTAGTCGACCCTGCATCCGGGCGCGCCCATTGCATCACGAGCGTATGGCGACCCGAGGCCGACACGGGCAAAGGATCAGTCCATGACCAGCCCGCCGCATCCCGCCAACCCAATGCCAGACCCTGGTCTGACCCTCGTATCGCCAGCAACCCGTGCTGGCCATCAGAACGGACCAGCGAAAGCAGGGGTTGCGCCCGGGCCGCGGCTTCGGATCCCGGAAGCCTGAAACGCAGGCCCACCACATGTTCACTGCGACCCGGCAAATCACGCTGTCCGGGTGGCGAGGCGTCGGCCGAGTTCAAGTGCGACGCGGGAGGGCCGAGGGCCGCGCGCGCCCAGGAATTCTCGACGAGGGCTCCCAGCACTGGCGATCGCATTGCTCCGCTGACCTCGTTGAGCGCCGCGGGAGCGAGGCCCAGCACCCGCCCGGAAAAACTCAGCTGCGCGGCCGTTCCACCAATGAGGTTTATCCCGAAGAAAATGTCGCGGGACGTGGCGGGCCACGCTTCCTGCTGCCAGTGAAAGACCACGCCGCCGTCGAGCACCACCAGGACCTGGTTTCGCCATCGATCGCGGGCCGGATCCTCCCTGGACCAAGCGCTATCCGGGCTCGGCAGAAGCGATCCCAACGATATCACCACCTCGTGCGTCTTGGCATAATCAATCTCGATGGGCGCGGAGATTGCGGCTCCGCTGCCCCAGTGATCGAGCCCGAAGGCGATGTGGCGTTGATCGATGTAGCGGACGAAAAGGAAATCAGCCCGGCCGGTGCGGCCGGTCGTCACGAGCGGTTCGGCGGTACCCGCCCGGTCGGACGGAAACACCAGCGACCAACGCACGGGGCCGGGGAACTGCGTGCCCGGCGCCGAATCGCGGTCCAAATCCACGGGGATCCGATACAGCCGCATCGTCACATCATGCCGATTGATCTCGGCCCGTTGCGCCGTGTCATAGCCCTCGTATTGATAAGGTCGAAACTGGAGCGGGTGCCGATCATGGAGCAGCGGTCGACTGGAGGGGAGCATCGGATCCAGCGGCAAACCCCATAGCGATTCGGCAAATGCCAGGCGGTAGGCATCATAGGAGTTTCCCGCGCGAACCACGCGGTCGGCCCGCCGCTGGAACTGGTCCGGGAAGACCTGCCGCAGGGGCCCGGAGAAATTTACGGCGGCCAGCAGCAAGACCATCCCGATGAAGGCCGCCGTCCAGCCACGGCGCGCATGAGAGCGCCGGGCAATGAAGCGCTCGATCCCGTAACCGGCGCAAAGGCATAGGAACGGGACGACACAGCGGACCCGCCGGCCCTGGACGGCAAAAAGGGGTATCACATCCGACAGCACGAGGAGCCCGGCCGTGACTAGCCCAAGGCCGCCGGCATACCAGGCCAGACGCCCAAAACGCCGTTCGCGGCAGGCAGTCCAGAGCGCATACGCCAAAGCGGCCAGCCAAACCAGGAGGAGCCCGCCCTCCCCGTACCAAAGATATCCCCCCATCACCCGATGCCCGAACGGGAAATCTCCCTTGGCGATCACGCCCCACTTGTAATCCTCCGCCACCAGATCGATCCCAAGCAGGTGCCCCGCCGCCACAATGGGGAGAATCGAACCCACCAGACCGGTGCCCGACCAGAAGGCGCGGCTCCAGAAGCGGGATCCATTCCCCGCACCCAGCAGGGTGTAGAGGATCAGCATGCAGCCGCCGAGCAGCCAGTAACCGTTATAGACGAGGAAGCCCACGCCCGCGGCCGCCCCGACCAGGAGTGAATTGCGGACGGTGGCCTTTCCCAGGGCCAGCAGCAGCGCGGCCAGCATCGCGCAAAGGGCGATATCATACGGAAAAAAGTGTCGGGAGTAATAGAAGAGGCTGTTGGCTCCCGCTGCCAGGAAGGCGCACCACAGCGCCTCCGCCTCCCCAGCCCCGGCCTTTCGGGCCACGCGCCAGAGGAGATAGATCGCCAGCACGGAAAAGAGGCCAAAGTAGGCGGCGACCACCGCCGGGCGCGGGCCCGCCCATTCCTCATACAGGCCTGGCGGCACGCTGAACCACCGAAAGAGAATGTGGTCAGGATGGCCGAGGAGTTCTTCTCCGGCTTCGTGCCATTGGCCATGCAGAAGGTACCGGGCGGCGAGCCGACCGTCCGTATAGCGATCCTCGTCCGGCCAAAAGCCCTGCCCGCCCAGACTGGCCAGCCAGACCCGCAATGCGAACGAGACAAGTAACAACGCGGCCAGGAAGCGTCGATAGGATCGCGAACTGCTTACTCCAGGGGAAGAGGACTCAGGGTGCCGGCTAGTCAAGGCCATGAAGAAGGATCGCTTCGCTCCCGTTGGCAATCGGGATCATGCACCGCCGGCCGGCTTGGCGTCGCTTGAAACTCGGCTGATCGCTTCGGGGAATTCCTGCTCACAGGATGATGCCCCGATGCCGTTCTGCCCGATGTAAATATCCCGAGGATCGGCCGGATAGGCGGGGACCCGGGCGGTCCATACCCTTTTGCCGTCGAGGTCGACATCCAGCTCGGCCTTCGCGCCCGGTTCGGGCCCAAAGGGGGCCAGCGACGGCATCAGGATTCGCAGGCGATGACCGGCGCCCTCGGCGACCGGAACGTCCCCGCTCTCCCATAGGCCAATCCCCCAGTGGTCATAACAGAAATGCACCACTCCCGGCCGCACGAATCGCAAGAACAGGACATCACCCCGCCCGGTTTCCCCGGTGACGAGCAAAGGCAAACCGCGGTTGATCACGCCGCTCGGAAAAGACAGCTTCAGTTGCACCACTCCATCGCCGGTCGTCCCTTCGGGCGGCGGGGTATATGGCATGCGGCGGACTGACAGGATTGTGCCGGAAAATGGGGGAAAGGGGGCGCCGGCCCGGTGGTCGGCAACGTGCAGGCTGCCCGGCGATCCATCGTAGAAATAGCGGCGCGCATCGAAGGCAGTTTGCCCGTCGAGCGAGATCCGCAAACCCCGTGAGATGTCCGCCACCGCCGCATGGCTCTTGCCATCGAAGTACGGGTGGCCCAGCGGCGGGAACAAGGACCCCATCTGCACCTGCAGCCGATGAACCGTCCCAAAATCGACCGGAAGGAGGGGGCTCCAGTCCACGGCATAGTTCGTGTGGTGAAAACCCAGCTTCACATGCTGTCGGTCGATATAGTTCACCAGCACGTAGTCAGACTCATAGTCCCAGCCGGTGGTCAGCAGGAGCTGAAGCTTGCCGTCGAGGCCACGGGGAAAGCGCAGCGCAATCTCCAACGGCCCGAATTGGGTGCCTCCTAGCCGTTCAGCCGCGTAAACCGGCAGATCGAATCCATGGGACAGACGCCGATACAAAGCGGAATTCGACTGCCGGAGCAGATCATGCACCTGGAAGTTGAGCATCACGCCCACGAACACGCTGAAGGCGGCGGCCAGGCCGCCGACCCAGCGCAGGCCGGTTCGCCACGGGGATGCGACCAGCCTCTCCGCTCCCAGCAGACCGATGCAGGCCAGGAGCATGAGGGTCGGCGTGAAGTCGACCATGTACCGGCCGGTCGCCGATACGAACGTCAGCAGCAGGCCGCAGACGGAGGCAAAGAAAAGCGCGGTCGTGCCGACAAAGGCCCGCAGGTCCCGCGCCTGCGCCTCCGATCGCCGCTGCCAGGCCAGCGGCGCCAGGAACGCCAGCCACGCAAAGGGGAAATTGGCGAACAGGCCATAGACGTATTCGATTCCCGAATAGGCCGCGGGCACCGGCGGCGGGTGAATCATCTTGGCAAAGGGGAAATAGCGGCTCCATTGCGCAGGGGCAAAAAAGTAGACGATGGCGTTGAACTTCACCAAGCGCAGGCTGAATAGCTTGCCGACCGCGCCGTAGGGGTTGGTGAACTGGTAGGTGGTCCCGAACTCAAAAGGGTCGCCGAATCGCGCGAAATTATACCAGGCGAGCCCGGCCATGACCAAGGCGAAGCCTCCCCCCAGGGCGGCGGCCCGCCCCCACCATTGCCGGTTCGGGATCCACCGCCAGTGACCTTCCCGTCGCCCGCGCCACCAAAGGGCGCACCCGGGAACCGCGAATGCTGCCACCCCCGCCACATAGTTGGCCCGCGCCCCCACCGCGAGTCCGAGGCAGAGTCCCGCGGCGAACAGCCACGCGGCCATCCGCCGGGAATGCCAGGCCCGATAGATGCAACCCAGCATGAGCATCGCCAGGCAATAGCCCGCGGCGATCGGCTCCTCCCACAAACTCGGACGTCGCAGCACCGCATGGGTCATCGCCGCCAGTCCGAGGACCGAAATTCCCGCCACCAGCACGACCGCGCCCGAGTCGGGAAAATAGCGCCGCCGCAATGCCAGCCACAGCACGGCCGAGGCCACAAAGCCGCCGCCGGTAAAAATCAGGACCGCGTAATTCTGGGGCAAGTCGTGCCGGGTCAGCCACCGCCATGGCAGCCGCAACACGACGACCGGGGTTACGCCGTAATTGATGTAGATGTGGCCATGATAGAGAGAGGTGTCGTGCGGCAGTTCCGCGCCGTTACGCTGGCGCGGATCGAAGGGATCCTTGGCCGCGAGCAACCGGGGATCGGGCGCAATCGGCAGGTAGAGGTGGCCATGGAGGAATCCGTCCGTCAGCAGCTGGTAGTAGTCTCCTTGCGCCTCCGACGGGAACAGCGGCTGCGCGTCCGTGGTGTTGCTCGTGACCGTCCAGCGGTAAAAGAGCAGGATGGCCGTCACCAGGCAGAGCGCGAGCACCTGATCCCGCCGGGTCGCGGCGATTTCCGGTTTCAAGATCTGCCAGCAGAGGCATCAGCGATTGTCCTGACAAGTACCAAACCTGACCCCATACCGCGCCGCTCACAGTACTCGACATGCCGGCGTCGAAACGATCAATTCGGAGCCCGCTGATGCCTATCCCGCTCATCCGCCGCCTGGCCTTGGCGACCGAACAGGAAAAATTTGACGCGCCGCTGCTGCTCGGCGAAGTCGCCATCGTATTTTGGGTCACCCAGGTCTGCATCATCTTTGGAGGGATGAACCTACCCTGGTGGCCGGAGGCATTCTGGCTGGCGCTGGTGGGCTCCGCCATCTCATGGCGACTCGGCCTGCACCAGCGAAGCCGGGCCGGGGCCGCCTTCATCCTCCGTTCGCTCGCGGTGGCTCCCTTGCTCGCCCTGGTTATCTTTGCCGGCCTGGCCCTGGTTGGCTTCGAGGTCAGCCCCGCCACCGCCTTCTGGATTGGCTCGGCCATCGCCCTGCTGTTCCTGGCTTTCCATCTGTGCTTTGGGGCGGCGCGGGCGCGCTGGCCGGATGCGCCCCTCGAGATCTTTCGATGGCTGGCGATGGCCGCCGCTGCCATCGCGCTCTTGCTCCCCTTCTATGGCCGCCACGGCTTCGGCTCCGGGGATGTCAATTGGTACGTCGCCATGCTGGCCGACGTAATCGTGCAGATTCGCCATGGCGTCTTCCCGGTATGGGTCGGCCAAAGCGAGTACGCCTTCAATGGTGCCATGTCGCCGCTGCGGCTCGCCCCTTTATTCCAATATGCGGGAGGCCTGCTCGACCTGCTTACGTGCCATGTCCTCGATCCCCTGACGCTGGCCAATGCCGTGGTCAGCGCCTTCGGTCTTTTGACCGCTGCCAGCGCGTACGCGGCCATCCGGCTGGCGCTGCCGAAGCGACCAAACTTGGCCTGCCTTCTCGCACTGCTCTGGCTGGCCTGCCCGGGTGTGCTGGCTCCGCTCTATGCCGGGTTTCAATATATGGAATGGATCGCGATGCCGTTCCTTCCGATCATGGCGTATGGCTGCTGGCGGCTATGGGTCCACGATGACCGCCCGGCCCGGCTGGCGATCGTCGCCGGGCTCGCTGGAATGATGCTCGCCCATACCCCCACGGCGCTCTGGGGCGGCTTGTTTGCGGCCGGAATCTACCTCGCCCACGCCGTCGTCCGGAAGAACTGGCGCGCGCAGGCGGTACAGATCGCCGGCATGGCCGCCGTTTTCGCGATTCTCGGGGGTTTTCCGATCGGGTCGGTATTCGCCATCGACAATCGGGCCAGCATGGCCGGCTCGGGCCATCCCGCCTCGGTCGGCCTGGAGGCTATTTTCCCGGATAATTTCCGCCCGATCAACCTCAACGACATGGGGCTCAAAAGCTACCAGCTCGGCTACGCGCTGATCGCGGTCGCTCTGCTCGCGCTCATCCTGCTCGCATGGCTGCGGCCCCGCGGTGGCCTGGTCTTCATCGGGACCATCCTGGTGGTCATACCCCTGACCACGCCGGTGCCGGGGCTCACGAATTGGATTTGGGCCCACGTCCCGGGCATCGTCATCACCATCACCAATTCACCGCCGCAGCGGCTATTCGAATTTTGGGCCATTTTCATCGTGTTCGCCTTTGTTCTGGCGATGAGCGACTCCCGCCTGGTGCGTCGCCGGGGCCTCGAAGCCGGAATTCTGCTCTCCCTCGCGCTGGGCGGCCTCTGGTCGGCCCGCGAGGCCGCGAAGATGGTGGGCGGGCTCGCGCCAACCTTTGTCGGGGCCGCCGACGCCGCCATCGGCCTGCGGCCGGAAAACCTCCAACTGGCACGCTACGCCTATGCCACCTTCGCCCACGCGCCGGGATATGCCAGCCACGGGCACGTCGATCCCCTGCTGGAAAACCGGCTGCTGGATGCCTCGGGCCGCACGGTGCTGGCCGCCAACGCCGACGCGGCTGCACCCCAGTTGCGCGCCGACAGTGACATCGCAAACGTGCCGCGGCTCATCCAGGCCGGCCGTTGGCTGGCCACCAGCGACAACCACCGTCCGATTTACAAATTGGCCCCGTCGCTTCGCCTCGAGTCGGGACAGGCCTATGCCCTTCGCCTGGAATTCATCCATCCGGAAAAGGAAGGCGTGCTGCAGATCGTCACCCCCGAAATGTTCCGGGAATACCTGCTGCCGGACTCGGGCATCGGTCTAGCCCCTTCGTCCCTCGCCTTTGGTGCGCTGCCGACCAGCAGCCCGGTGGTCTCGCTTCAGCAGGGAGCGGGCAAGGCCGCCACGCCCGAGGCGCGGTTCGTGGCCCCGATTTCGTATGGCGAAGAGTTTGAATTCGCACGGTTTTGGCTCTTCACCTACGACTTGGCAGACCTGCCGGTGCGCGTTTCGTCCTGGATTCCCTATCGGGCGGAAACCGAAACCGCGTTGCCCGCTTTTCTGGAAACTCCGCGCATTTGGCAACGCGGCTGGGAAGCGAAGGTCAACGGCCGGCGGGTAGTCACCCGAGAGTCCGCGCAGCATCTCGTCATGGTGCCGCTCGCGCCGGGCACCAGTGAGGTGGAGTTGCGCTATCGTCCGCCCCTGTGGCTGGCGGGATGGTTCTGGCTCGCCGTGCTCGGCTGGATCCTTCTGCTGGGAGGCACCGTTCGCCAAATCAGTCGCCCGACCGCTACCGCCTAGCTTCGGGTGCCACCCGGTCGCCGAGCGATTCGATCCGAATAATCCGGCCCGTAAACCGCGGCCCGCTCGTCGAGCCCCCGGCTAAATTAATCCCGTAGGCAATCTGACCTGGACTGACGTGACTCGGAGGCTGTCGGCCGGCCAGTACCGTCCTGCCATCCAAATCCACTCGCACCGCTTCCGGCTGGGTGGCGAGGGCCGGACGGCCGCTATAAAACGAAGAACCCTCCGGGGGAAAGAGGGCGCCCATGCTGATGGTCAACACGTGCCGGCTGCCCGGAGCGATCGCCAGGGAAGGCGAGACCAGCGCACTCCATCCCCAGCGATCCATGCTGATGCGGAGCCGCCCGTCTTCCTCGTAACTGACGTAGACCATGTCGGCCACACCCGTCGTACCGGCCACGACGAGGGGATCGCCGGTGCCCGGCAGCCAGTGCGTGGGAAAGGTCACCTCGAGTCGGACCGCCCCGGGATAACCGGCCCACGAGCCATCCGGCGACGGCAGGTGCGGAAACGCAGCGGCAACCGCCGCCGCCCCGGTCCGTCCCGGATCCAGCCGCGCCACTCGGCTGAAGAGTCCGCCAAACGCGGGTTCGATCCAATTCCAGCCGAGAACATTCTGCCCCAAGACCAGATCCCCGGGCGCGACCGAGGGCGAGGGCGCCGTCGTGGCCAGCACGGCCCGTCCCGCCCATTCAACCCAGAGTATGAACGGCAGCAGGCGGGGAGCAGGCTCCCCGGCTTGGGGCGCCGCCCCCACAGGCGGATAGAGAAAGCCGGCGCTCAGTCGCAGGGAGTACGCGGCTCCGGGTTGGTATTCGATGGCTTCCGACAATATTCCTTCCCAGCCCCAGGCGGCATATCCAATCCGCATATGGCGCTCACCATCATAATGAACATAGAAAAGTGCGGCCGCTCCCGGCCGGCCGCCCGAAATCAAAGGTTCGCTGTGTCCGGCCACGCCCTGGGGCAGACTCACGGTGAGTTCGATCGGACCAGGGTGCGCCCCGAGGCCCTGGGGAAGTTCCGGCAGGAAGTCGGTCAGATGCATCACCGCTTGGCGCGCCTGGTTGGCGTCGCCACGCTCGGCCATTGCCACGGTTCCGTTGAAGAACGGCGCGGAGGTGCCGCTTCCGATCACGTTGGCGCCGAATACCACCTGTTGCGTCCGGAGCGGAAAGGCCTGCTTGCGATAGAGCAGCCTTCGGCCATCAACCGAAACCCACAGGAGGTCGCGAAGCTGGGCGGGAAGACCCGGAACCGTCAAAGCCCCCAGCGGGGCCAGCGCCCCCCAAACGATCTCAAGCTGGTGGGGCTCATCGACCGCTGCCGAAAAGGGTGGTGAATAGGAAAGTCCCTGCCCGATGTCGTCCACGCCTATCCGGGCTTGGCCGTCGGCGTCCCACAGCCAGAAAATAAGCGAGCCCTGTCCGGGTCCACCGATGGCCAGCAACGGCTGGCCCCGACCGCGGTCATACGACAGGCGCACCGTGAGCCGCAGGGGACCGGCCAGCAACCCGGGCTCGATGGCTTGGCCGGGACGCAACATCCCGTTCCCCGCGGCGAACGCCATCACGCCCGAGGCGACGATGATGACCGCCATGCAAAAACCCCTCGTTGACGGTCTCATGCGGGCGACGGCCCGCGGAAGATCCGCGCCTGCATGAACAGGTAACTGATGGCAGTCTGCGCGACGTTGGCCAAGCCCGCTTCCAACCAAGCGGGAAAGGTGGTCCAGCGGGCCAGCGCCGTAAATACAATCCACTGAAGGGAAAAGGTGATTCCGACCATGACCAGGTATTCCCCGACCTGGCGTCCCGTGACGGACTGCTGGTTACCGAACGTCCACCATTTGTTCAGGCAAAAATGCACCCCCAAGGCGGGCGGGTAAGACAAGAGAAACGCCACCTGCCGCCCCACCAGATGCCCCCAAGCCCAGTTGAGGCCCATGAAGATCCCGGCCACGATGACACCCACCACGGCGAAGCGCACCAGGCGGCGGACCAAGGATCGGGAGAGCATCGTTCCAAAAACGCTATTGGAACCGTCGCGACAAGCCGCAAAAGAACCGAGGCCGCGCCCCTTCAGGGCGGCGGCGGAGGCACCCGCGCCATTGATTCTACTCCCGGCCAGTCGCCCTCGCGGCAGGACCAAAAGCCATGATCGCCCCAGAAAATTGGGCTTCGGCCGTCGAACCGCCAATAAAGTTAACCCCAAAGGAGATGTCGCTGCGACCGACGGGATAAAATGACTCCGCCATCGAAAAAACGAGGTGTCCGTCAAGCCTGACCCAAAGCTGGTCGCGCCGATCGGAGCCGGGCGGATTCGCCCCTGCGGTCCCCTTCTTCTCCGGCGGCAAAAGAAAGCCGGCAAAAAAGATGATCTCGTGGGGCTGACCGTAGTCGATGGCAACGGGGGAGGAAATCGTCGCTCTCACTCCCCAGTGATCCAACCCAAAGCTCACGTGGCCGCTGTCAATGTAGTGAATATAAAAAATGTCCCCGCGACCCGTGCGACCCGTCACCACGAGCGGCTCGGAATGGCCCGCTACCGAGCTCGGCAATCGCAGCACAAACCGGACCGGGCCGGGATAGCCGTCCCAGCGCGATGCCTGACGGTCAAATCCTCCCGGCCACGCGACCAGCCGCATCGCTACGTCATGGGCGTTGATGGCATTCCGCTGCGGAGCCCCGTAGCCCTCATACTGGTATGGGCGAAACTGCAGAGGATGCGGCCGACGCAGTATGGCGGGGGCAAGCGGCAGGCCGTCGTCCAGACTGCGCCCCAGCAAACTCCCGACAAAGGCCAGCCGATACGCATGGTAGCCCGGTTGCCGCGCCGCGGCGGCCGCCGCCAGCCGCTGAAATTGTCCCGGGAAAACCTGGCGCAACGGAATCGAGAAATTCCAGGCCGCGCAGCCGGCCGCCAGAAGCGCTATCGCCGCGGCCCAAACCCGGCCCCTGGCCCTGCGGGCGCGAATGAAACGCGCAATGCCCAAGGCGGCGCCCAAGCATAGGAACGGCACCAATTGGCGCACCCGGCGGCCCTGGACGGTAAACACGGGGAACACATCGGAGAGGACAATCAGCCCAACCCACCCCAGAGCCACGCCGCCCGCATACCAGGCCAGCCGTCCTGCGCGCTCCGCACCCCGGGCGACCCAGGCGGCATAGCCAAAGGCCACCAGCCACACGATCAGCAATCCGCCCTCGGCATACCAAAGGTAACCCGTGACCACCTCGCGGCCATAGGGAAAATCTCCCTGGGCGATGGAAGCGATATTGGCATCCTGGGCGACCAGATGAAACCCCAGCGCCCGGCTCAGGCTGACGACCGGCAGGAGCGCGGTGAGGAGCCCCAGGAGCGCGAACAGACCGCGCGCGGCAAATCGACGCCAACCGCCCGCCCCCAGGATGACGTGCAAGGCCAGCACGCATCCTCCCAGCAGCCAATAGCCATTGTAGATGAGGAAGCCCAAAGCGGCGAGGATGCCGGCGATCCACGAATTTCGCGCGGAGGGGGGGCCAAGCGCAAAACAGAGGGACCCCAGCATCGCACAGAGCGAGATGTCGTAGGGGAAGAAATGCCGCGAATAGTAAAAAAGGCTGTTGGCGCATGCGGCCATATAAGCCGCCCACCACGCTTCCGTCTCGTCCGCGCCCGCCCGCCGTGCGACCCGCCAGACCAGGTAGATCGCCAGGACGGAAAATAGCCCGAAGTACGCGGCAGTCAGCGGCAGGTTAAGGCCGATCACGTGCTCGAGCAGGGCCGGCGGCAGGCAGCAGAACGGGAAAAGGGTATGAATGGGCTGGCCGAAGAGCGCCACCGCCGCTGCCTTCCATCGGGCGTGCACGAGTTCGTCAGCGGCGACTTCGGCAATCGCATATCGGCCCTCATCGTCCCAGAACATCTGCCCGCCCAGCCAAGCGAGCCAAAGGCGAAGGGCGAAGGCCGCCGACAGCAGGATCGCCAGGTTGAGCCGAACCCGCCGGGAGCCGACCGGAGTGCCTGATTCATCAGAGTAGGAGCCGTCGCTCATGGGGCGGCCGGATTGGAAACCGCTTGCGGCTCAAAATCCTCCATGGGCACGATTTCCCCGCCAAATCCCAATCCGCTGGTCGACAGCCCGACCGGGTTGGCTCCCACCTTTACCGCGTTGCTCAGGGTCGCGTAGAAGACCGCCGGGGCATCCAGCAGCCGTTCACCATTGAGACTGACCACAATTCGATCCTGGCCACCGGTCGTCCAAGCACCCCGGCCAAACTCCACCTCCATTTGATTAAATCCATCCGCTGCCACCGGTACGGCTCGGGATACCGGACCACCCACGCCCCAATGGTCGAATCCGATCCTCACCCGGCCGTTCTGCTCGTAGCGCACGTACAGTCCGTCGGCTCTTCCGCGCTGGCCGGCCGTGACCAGCGGTTCATTCCGGCCGACGCGGTCTGAAGGAAACCGCACGGCGAGCCGGAAATGGCGCAAAGGAAGGTCGGCCGCATCCATCGCCAGCAGGGTGCGAATTTCCGGCGCAGGTTCAATGGCGCCGGCAAAATGCGCGGCAATTTCGGAATCAGGCCAGGGACTGCTCCAAGCCGTGACGTCGGTGACGGGAGCCGCGAAAAAATCCGCCCTGGTCAGCGGGCAGATGGTCCCGTCCACCAGGATCACGGTCGTAATGGCCCGGTTCTGCGCGCGCGGGCCAGCGCCCTGGCCTGCGGCCAGCCGCCACTGCAGCCCAATCGTGTGAACCATTGCGTTCGCACCGCCGACCTCGCGGCTCCACCAGCCGGCCGCGTCAAGCCAGCCGATCAGGATTCCCGTTCCCCTCCGGCGGATCGCCAGCAGGCCCCGCTCTCCATCGGCCCGGCTGAAGTTCAGCAGCGGCTGCCAGCGCGAAGCATCCGGCGGGAGCCGGAACCGGACTGCGACGGCACTTTCGCCATGCGCGGGCGAGTAGCTCCGGCTCACGTTCGCGCCATCAGTCCGCGCCAGCGCCAGCACGGCGCCCCCAAACGTATCACGAGCCAGCGACGACTGAATGACGCTCGCCCCCAGCGCTTCCTGCCCATATGAGAACGGCTGCAGCGGAGCCGGATCCAGCAATATGGGCTTCCCTTCAAGGAAGAGGGAGAGGCGATAGCGCGGCAGTCCCCCTCGCTCCGTCACGGGATCGAACCAGAGATCAAGGGTCTGCGGCTGCGCATAATCCACCGGGATTTCGGTCGAACCGATCAGGCCACCGCCGATCTCATCGTGTAAAAGGACAACGGTATGGGGATCGCGGTATTGCAGAAGAAAGGCGTCACCGACCGGCCAGGTTCCAGTGGTCACCAGGGGCTCGGCCAGGCCAAAACGGTCGGCGGGCAGCCGCAGGACGAGCCGATACCCCCAGCCGGCGCCCGGCCGGGGGCGGAGTCCGGTCAAGTCAGGCACGGTTTCAGCGAGCGGCCGAAGCCGACCGGTGAATCGCTCGAACCCAGCCCCCGCCCAAGGATGGCGCCGACCGACCAGAGTCTGTCCGGGGGAAGCTGGATGCGCGAGCGAGCTCAGGCGGAAAACATCGATGCCGTCCAGCAAGACGCGGTTGGACGTCGAGAGGCGCTGCATATCCGCCGTGCTCGCGTCGCCGTACCAAGGATGCCCGATGGGCGGATAGAAAGCCCCCAGCTGCACCGTCAACCGGCGGGTTTCACCCGGAACGACGGCAAAGGCGGGCCCTTGGGGCCCGCTCACCTGGTCGTCGCTGATCTGGTTGTTGGTGAGCACGAGCTGGGCCCGGCCGGGCTCAAGGTAGTGCACCATGAGCGCGATGCCATCCAGCGGCGGCCCGGCGCTGATCAACGGCTCCGAGGCGCCGGGCCGCGCGGCGGGAAAGGTGACGGCGAAGATGCGGGGGCCGAACCGCGGCGCGGTGAGCCTAAAGACCGGCCAGACCAACCGATTCACGGTGCGTTCCAAGCGCGCATAGCCGATTGGATTGACGCGGCGCATGAATCCCATCGTCTCAATGCTGATGCCGAGGTTGAAGACCGCGACGACTGCGGCGCCCGCCACGCCGACAACCAGGAACGCTCGGCGCCAAAACGGCCGCGAAAGGGCCGAGCCCTCGATCAGGAGGCCGCCCGTTGCAAGTACCAGCGCCGGGTGAAAATCCAACAGGTATCGGTTAGCCCTGACGGAAATGCAGGCCAGCGCCAAAAAATTGGCGGTAAACCACCAGCCCAGGAGAATGGCGATGCCCAACCGCCGGGAGTCGCCTTCGGCGCGGCTTTCACGCCCGGCCAGCGCCAACAAAACAAGGGCGCCGAACCAAAGCAGGCAGAAGCACTGGCCATGCACCGGTTCGATGCCGATGTAGCCGGGCGGGCGGCCCGTCTCGGAGCCCTCGGCGAAGAAAGGAAATAGCCAACCGGTCGCCGGGAAGGTAAGGTAGTAAAGCTGGAGGTTGTGCCAGAAGTACCGGAAACCAAAAAAGGCGGCGGCGCTGCTGCCCATTTGGTAGCTGTGCCCGAACTCGAGGGCGTTGCCGAAGCGCCGATAATTATAAAGGAGCAAACCGGCGCCACAGACTGCGGCGGGCGCGAGCGCAGCCAAGATCCAAGACCAAGCCGGCGCGGCAGAACCGCCGGCCCGTGACCTGGTCCTGGCCAGGGCCCAGCCAAGCACGAAGAGCAGCACGGTCGCTCCAACCAGCAGATCTGGCCGCGAACCGACCGCGAGGCCCGCGCACAAGCTGGCCAGGGCCAGCCATCCTCGCGTGCGGTTCGGCCGCAGGATCGCAAGGGCGGCGAAAAGGAGGAAGGCCGTGCTCCAGGCCATGCCGGCGGTCACCGCCACCTCGTACATCTGAGGTTTGCGGAGCGTCACCGGCAGCGCCGAACCAAAACCCCACGCCACGGCCGCTGCCAGCAGGGCCACGCGACTGGCGCCCTGAGACAAATGCCGGCGCCACGCGAGCAACAGCACCAAGCCGGCCCCGAATCCCATGACACCCTGCACCGCCACCACCACCAGCTGATTCAGCTCCCAGCCGGTGAGCAGCTGGAAAGGAAGA
Organism: uncultured Opitutaceae bacterium; assembly: GCA_903916755.1. Taxonomy (GTDB): domain Bacteria; phylum Verrucomicrobiota; class Verrucomicrobiia; order Opitutales; family Opitutaceae; genus Palsa-1447. The sequence continues at coordinate 96,681 of CAIWXW010000087.1, forward strand.
AAGAACGTCAGCGCCGGCGTAACCCCAAAATAAAGGTAGTAGTGGTTTCGAAAGCGGCTGGCATCGAGGAGGAAGTCATGACTTGCCTGAGCTCCCGCCATCGGGTGCGCCTCGGGCGGCCCCACCGCGGCATTGAGGTAGAGATGGCCGCGCGCCATCCCTTCGGCCAAGAGGTTATAATAGTCACCTTGGTGCCGCGCGACCCATGGTTCGGACCCGTTTGAATCCACCGTCCATGCATAGAATGCAATCACGGCCAGCACCACTGGCAGGACGGCCCAGAAATCGCTGGCAAGCGAAGGGCGAGACGCAGCCATGGCACTCGGCTTGGGGTCCATCCGACGGGGCGGCGCGGTCACCTTCGATCACCAGGACGGCGATTCTGCCCAGTCAGCCGCCACCTTGGCCGAGGCTCGCTCGATCGCTGCATAAAGGTCATCGGACGAGAAGGGCTGCGATTAAGGTGTTGCTTGCCACAGGCTCACAGCGACAAAAGGCTCCGTTTCCATGGGTGACAACTCCCAAACTTCCCTAGGCTTCGCCATCGTCGGTTGTGGCCTCATCGGCCGCAAGCGGGCCACGGCGCTCGCCGGCATTCCCGGCGCAGCCTTGCGGCAGGTCTGCGATCTCGACCCGATGCGTGCCGCTGATCTGGCGAAATTGACCCCGGGGTGCACGCCGGCCACGGACTACAGGACGGTCCTCGCCGATCCCGCAATCTCCGCCGTCATCGTTTCCACGTTGAACGGTTCGCTGGCTCCCATTGCCCTCGCGGCCGCGGAGGCGGGCAAGCACGTACTGGTCGAAAAGCCCGGAGCCCTCAATGCGGCGGAACTTCGGAAAGTCCAGCAGGCTGCCGTGTCGAGCGGCGTGCGGGTGCGCCTTGGGTACAACCATCGCTTTCATCCGGCCCTGCAGAAGGCGCGCGAACTGATTGATTCCGGCGTGCTCGGCCCGCTGATGTTCCTCCGCGGCCGGTATGGCCATGGGGGCCGCAAGGGTTACGACCGCGAATGGCGGGCCGATCCGGAGCTCTCCGGAGGCGGCGAGCTGATCGACCAGGGCGTCCATCTGATCGATCTGGCCGGCTGGTTCCTGGGCGACCTGCCGGTCGTCGAAGGCCATGCCACCACCTCCTTCTGGGACATGAAGGTGGACGACAACGCCTTTCTGAGCCTGCGGACCGCCGCTGGCCAAACCGCATGGCTGCACGTCAGCTGCACGGAGTGGAAGAACCTGTTCAGCCTCGAGATCTACGGTCGCGACGCCAAGCTGGCGCTCGACGGCCTCGGCGGAAGTTATGGCGTCGAGCGCCTTGTCTACTACAAGATGCTGCCGCAGATGGGTCCGCCTGATATTTTTCCCTTTGAGTATCCCGGCAGCGATGCCTCCTGGCGCCTGGAGACCGAGGCCTTCATCGACGACATCCAGCTCGGGCGGGAGCCCTCCCCCGGCCTGAAAGAGGGCATTCGCACGCTGGAAATCGTTGAGGCCATCTATAAAAAGAGCGGCTACCTTCCAAATCCATGATCATCACCCGTTCACCCCTGCGCGTTTCCCTTGGCGGCGGCGGCACCGACCTGCCGTCCTACTACCGGGAGCATGGCGGCTTCCTGGTGGCGGCGGCCATCGACAAGTACGTCTACATCACGCAGCATCGCACCTTCCAGCAGGAGATCATCATCAAGTACTCCAAGCTCGAGCGGGTCGCGAGCGTCGACGAAATCGAGCACCCCATCGTCCGCGAAGCCCTCAAGATGACCGGGGTGACCGACCCGCATCTCGAGCTCACTTCGATGGCAGACATACCGGGCGGAACCGGCCTGGGCTCGTCGGGCAGCTTCACCACGGGGCTGCTCAAGGCGCTGCATGCCTACCGCAAGCATCCGATCTCGGCCGCCGACTTGGCGGAGCAGGCCTGCGAAATCGAGCTGAACAAGCTGGGTGAGCCGATCGGCAAGCAGGATCAGTACATTGCGGCGGTCGGCGGCATCACCGCCTTCACCTTCCACCCTGATGGGCGGGTCGAATATCGCCCGTGCAAGATTTCGGAGGAGACGCTCTTCAACCTCGAGGACAACCTGCTGCTCTTCTTCACCGGCTACAGCCGCAGCGCCTCGAAAATCCTGAAGGACCAGAACGACCGCTCGCAGAAGCAGGACCAGACGATGCTCGACAACCTGCACTTCACCAAGGAGCTCGGCTACAAGTCGCTGGCGGCCCTGGAAGGCGGCCAGCTCGAGGAATTCGGCCGGCTGATGGACGTGCATTGGCAGCGGAAAAAGGCGCGCAGCGCCGGAATGAGCAATGACAAGATCAATGAGTGGTACGAGCATGCGATGGCCAGCGGCGCCCTCGGCGGCAAGGTGATCGGCGCCGGCGGCGGCGGCTTCCTGATGTTCTACGCGGGCGATAAGCAGCGGCTGCGGCATGCGATGCGTGAGCGGGGGCTGCAGGAGGTGCGGTTCCGCTTTGACTTCGAGGGCACCAAGATCCTGGCGCAGTAAGGCGCGCGGCATGGCGGCGAAGATCGTCCAGCTCGCACCGGGCCTGCCCCCCGGATCGCGCCTGCCCGAGATCGACCGCCTGAAGGGCTTCGCCCTGATTCTCGTGGTGATCAACCACGCCAGCGGCGCCCTGGGCATGACCGATTGGGTTCATGGGGAGGTCGGGGTCGACATTTTCCTGATCCTCAGCGGATTCACGCTCGCGCTGAACAGCGGCGCGCTGTCGGCGCGGCAATTCTTCTTGCGCCGCTTTCTCCGGATCTACCCTGCGTACTGGATCGCGTTGGCCGTCTTCCTCTACTGCAACGCCCGCACCTTTGCAGATCACCGTCCCGCGGCGGACATCTGGCTGCATGTCATCGGGTTGCATGGCTTCGCCCGTACCCAGTTCTTCTCGTCGATCAACGATTCGTTCTGGTTCATCTCCATCATCGTCCTCCTCTATGTCGTCGTTTTCTTCCTCCGCCGCCAGATGCACGACCTGGCCCTCGTCGCCGGCACCGGCGCCTTCCTGACCGCGGCCATCTGCGGGTTCTACCTGTGGACCGGCAACCTCGGTGCCTTGCTCCACCTCGGCGTGCGCCTGCCCGACCTGTTCATCGGGCTCATCGCCGGCCAATTGGCGAGCGGGCGAAAGACGGAGCTCAAATTGGGCCCCCTGCTCGCCGCGGGCCTGCTGGCCCTCGGCTACCTGACGGTGTACATCGGGGTCAACTATGGCGACTGCGTCGGCGGCCTGGCTTGGATCGCCTTATTCCTCTGCGCGGATCGGCTGCTGCTGAAATCGGCGCTGGCCGCGCCGTTCGTCAGGGGTTTCGGCTTCCTCGGGCTGTACTCCTACGAAATCTACCTGCTGCACCAGCCCCTGATCCGGGACTACAATCGACGAGCCCTCGCCGACTGGTGGCAAGTGCTGCAACCTTCACGGGCTGAACTCGCGGTCAGCATCGCCGCCGCCCTCGTCCTGGTCGTTTTCCTCAGCGTCTGGCTGCACCGGACGACGGAATTCATCCTGCGCCCGCTCCGCCAAATTTCCGCCCGATGAACACCTCCGATCTCCCCGTGGCCATTCTTGCCGGCGGGCTGGCCACCCGGCTTCGCCCCATCACCGAAAAGGTGCCCAAGCTGCTGATCGAGGTGGCCGGCGAGCCCTTCTTCACCCACCAGATCCGACTGCTCAAGGCCGCGGGCCTCACCCGTCTGGTCCTCTGTGTCGGGTATCTGGGGGAGAAGGTCGTCGAGCAGTATGGCGACGGGTCCCGGTTCGGGGTCCGAATCGACTATTCCTTCGATGGACCGAAGTTGCTCGGAACCGGGGGAGCCCTGATTCAGGCGCTGCCGCTCCTCGGAGACGCCTTCTACACTCTTTACGGCGACAGCTACCTGCCGATCGACTATCATGCCGTCGGGCAGTACTTCCTGGATTCCGGCCGGCAGGGTCTCATGACCGTCTTCGAGAACTCCGAGCGATACGACGCCAGCAATGTCTGGTTCGAAGGCGGGACAATCCGTCGCTACGACAAGAAGTACAAGGTCCCGGAGATGCGGCACATCGATTACGGGCTAGGTCTGTTTCGCTCGACCGCCTTTGCCTCTTTTCCCCGCGATGCGGTGGTCGACCTCCAAGAGGTCCAAAAGGCGCTGCTCGCCCGGGGAGAACTGGCGGGATACGAGATCTTCGAGCGTTTTTACGAAATCGGTTCCCATGCCGGGCTAAAGGAGCTCGATGCCTTGCTGCAGCCACCGGGCGGCCCGGCTTGAGGGCAGAGGCAGTCGTGCCGTTTTTTCATTTTTCCACCGACAGCTCGCCACCAGCAAACCCAGGTTCAGGCCAGATAGTAGCGATTCACTACCGCCCAGAGGCAGACGCCGGCTCCCACCCCCGCGGCCAGCGTCGCCGCGATGCCGAGGCCCCGACGGCCCTTGAGCTGAGGCAATTGGGGAAACGCCAGCACCAGGAGGGGCATCAATGGCAGAAAATAACGGCCTTCAATGCCCTCGATGAGCGCATGGGAACGCGGGGGATTCCAGGCGGCATATTGCGCGACAAAGATCAGGAGGATACCGGCCAACGCACTGCCGAGAAAGAGGAGACGCTGCTTGCCAGAAATTACCTTCGCCTCACCGGATTCCACCGCCACGCAGCCCAGGAGGGCGCAGCCAAAGAAAGAGTAAAACCAGGCTGGGAGCGCCGTGTCGCCCCAGCCCAGCACCCCGACCATCCAGCGATAATAAAAATCCCACTGGGCGCCGATCGTCCTGAACATCAGCCCGAGGAAGGCTCCGGGAGCATGTTGGATATAGGCAAACTGGGCCACCGGATCGAGCGGGACATCGGTCCGGAATGGGACATAGATCGCCACGATGGCCCGGCTCCAGAGCAAGCCGGGGATCACGCACAGCACCAACCCGCCCAGGAGGAACCGCAGTTTCGCGGAGACGGAATCTAAGCGGGGCCAGACGAAAATCAGGACCAGCAGGGCCAAGGGGCAATAGACGAACTTGGAGATGGAAAAAAGGCCAGCGAGGAGCACGAGCGCCCATTTTTCGCCAGTCCGGAGGGCCCGGTCCGGTTCGGCCATCAAACGCAGCAACAGCGCCAAGAGCAGGAAGGCCGCGCCGACCAGGACCCCATCTGGGGCGACCGAACCCGTGAGATACAGGCTCATCGGGGACAAAAGGATCATGAGCATGGACCAGCGGTAGACGGGGCAGCAGCGCAGCGCCGCATAACCGAGAGCCAGGGAGGCGCCGAAGGCGAACAGGCGGGCCAGATAGAGCAACGGGAGGGGGCCCAGCCCGAGGGCGCGGCCGAGCGCGAGCGCGAGCGTCTGGGGCAGATAGCTCGTGGGCGGCGCCACCACCGTATTGGCAAAGGGAAAGAAGCCGCGACGGGGCCCCGCCCACCAGTTCACGAGGAGGTGATCCGTTTTCGCGCGGTAGAACGCCCAAGTCATCTTGTTCTCCGCGTGGAAGGCGATGTTCCCCGTGTCGGACGTCGTGACGATTACGGCCGGCAACTGGCCGCCGGCCCGGGCCCCATCCCTTTCTCCGAGCAGGGTCCCCTCGCTCAACTGGAAGGCTCGAAAGAAATGGGATCCTTCGTCGGGCGCCTGCGCCGGCGGATTAGCCGCCAAGATGAGCAGCCCGAACGAGAGGCCCAGCCCTAGGTAGACCCGGGAAGGCTGGAGCGCAGAGGCCCAAAGCGCAGCCAGGCGCCGGCGGACCGAGCGAATGGGATCGCCACGGATTGCGGAAGAAAGAGACAGGTGTCCACCGTGGCTCTTTTCCCCCTTCGTCGAAAGCCAATTCCCGAGACCCTGCGCAAATTTGGTAGCCAAAGCACGGAGTTTTGGCTTTCTCTGGATTCCCGACTCCAACCCCACCCGCTCTCCCGCATGTCCTACTCCGAACAACACCTGAAAGAGACCGCCGAAATCACGTCCAAGATCAACCCCGCCGATTGCGAAAAATGCGTGGCTGAGCTCAAGGGCGTGCGCGACCGCGGCGGCCGGCTATTCATCCTCGGCGTGGGCGGCAGCGCGGCCAACGCCTCGCACGCGGTGAACGATTTCCGCAAGATCGCCGGCATCGAGGTCTACGCGCCGACGGACAATGTCTCCGAACTGACCGCCCGGACCAACGACGACGGCTGGGCCAGCATCTTTGTCGGCTACCTGCGCGGCAGCCGGCTGAACGCCAAGGACTGCCTCTTCATCCTCTCGGTCGGTGGAGGCAATCTCGAGAAGAACGTCTCCCCCAATCTCGTCTCGGCCATCCAGCTCGCGAAGGAAGTCGGCGCCCGCGTAATCGGCATCGTCGGCAAGGACGGCGGCTACACGGCCAAAGAGGCTGATGCCTGCGTCATCGTCCCGACCGTCAACCCGAACAACGTCACGCCCCACAGCGAGGCCTTCCAGGCAGTCATCTGGCATCTGTTTGTCTCCCATCCGGATTTGAAGATCAACCAGACCAAGTGGGAATCAGTGGCCGCGAAGCCCTGATGCCGGACGGACGGCACGCCGGCCGGCCGGCCGTTTTTCTCGACCGGGACGGGACCCTCAACGTGCAGGTCGTACGGGAGGGCAAACCCTACCCTCCCGCCTCGCTCGCCGAATTTGAGCTTTTTCCGGATGCTCCGGCGGCTTGCCGGGCGCTCAAAGCGGCGGGCTATGTCCTCGTCGTGGCCACCAACCAGCCCGACGTCGGCCGGGGTGATCAGCCGCAGGCCGAGGTGGAGGCGATGAACGACCGCCTTTGCCAGTTGCTCCCCGAGATCGAACGGGTCGAGGTCTGCTACGACCCCGGACGGGGTGAAACGTCGCGCCGGCGCAAGCCGGAGCCAGGGATGCTGCTGGATGCCGCGGCCGCCCTGGACCTGGACCTCGCCCGCTCGTGGATGGTGGGCGACCGGTGGCGGGATATCGACTGCGGACAGCGGGCGGGCGTCCGCACCGTCTTCATCGATTTTAGCTACGCGGAGGACCTGCGCAGCCCACCCGATTTCACCGTCAAAACGCTCGCCGCCGCCGCCGAGGTAATCCTTGCAAACCGCTCTTAGCCGGGCATCAGTTTTCCCAATGAAACTTACCGACCTCACCATCCAGCTGTACGCCGACGGGGCCGACAAGGCCGGCATTCTCGACCTCTACGCCAAGCCGTACATCAAGGGATTGACGACCAACCCCACCCTGATGAACAAGGTCGGGATCAAGGACTACGAGGCCTTCGCGAAGGACATCCTCCAGACGGTGACGGCCAAGCCGATCTCGCTCGAGGTCTTCACCGACGATTTTCCGGACATGAAGCGCCAGGCCCTCAAGATTTCGGCGCTGGGCAAGAACGTCTACACCAAGATCCCGATCACCAACTCCCGCGGCGAGTCGTCGCTGCCCCTGATCAAGGAATTGGCCCAGCAGGGCGTGAAGCTGAACATCACCGCCATCCTGACCCTGGCCCAGGTCGCGGGCGTCGCCGAGGTGCTCAATCCCGCCGTGCCCTCCGTCGTTTCCATCTTTGCCGGGCGCATTGCCGACACGGGTGTCGATCCGATGCCGATCATGCAGGCTGCGGGCGCCCTGCTGGCGGCCCATCCGAAGGCCGAACTCCTCTGGGCCAGCACCCGCGAGGTGCTCAATATCTTCCAGGCCCAGGCCGCCGGCTGCGCCATCATCACCGTTCCCCACGATATTCTGGGCAAGGCCGCCAAGATGATCGGAATGGATCTGACGGAGCTTTCGCTGGATACCGTCAAACTATTCGCAAAGGACGCTGCGGCAGCGGGTTTTAAACTCTAACCTCCGGGCGGACCCGCCGAAATTCCGCATTTACCTTCCAGGCAGACTCTCGCAGCGTCGAGCGTCTGCCTTTTTATTATGTCTTCGTGGATCCGCCCTTCGTCCTGCGCACTCGCTGCGCTGCTAATTCTTGCCCCGCTCCGGGCCGAAAACGTCGACGGATCCCCGCCAGAAGTGGGCAATGCCGAGGCCGCCCGCCTCTACCAGGACGCTGATGCTTATGTGACCAAGGTGACGGAGGGAACATACTCCTACCTCTACATGCAGTTCTTCTGGAAGCGGGCCGAATCGTTCGTGGAGCGCGCGCAGCGGGTCTATCCAGATTCCCCCACCGGCCGGGCGCTGCGGTCCGGCCAGCTCAAGGTCGGGCCCTATAGCCTCGATTATTTCAAGGGCCGGGTGCTGCCGAAACTGGAAGAAAAGCGCACCTACACGGTCGACGCAGTCAGCTGCGCGATCTTCCTGTACAACCGCGACCCGCAACGCTGGGACGACGGGCGCCGGGCCGCCCTTGAGGGCATCCTGGAAGTGCTGGCGCGCCAGCAACGCTGGGGTGAGGCGCTGGCGTTTCCCGTCGGCGCGCATCGTGATGTCCTGCTCCACAGCATTTTTCAGGTGGCCGCCCGCTACGATGAACAAAAGGAAATCACCCTGCTGCTGAACCAAACCAAAAAAACCGAACAGGCAGCAGCTGGCTTCGCGCCCGTCCAGGGCGAGGCCATGGCCCTGCTGGGCAAGCCCCGCAGCGAGATCGTGCGGTTCCTGCGCGCCCATCCCGAGGACGAGGTGAAACTGGCGGTCCTCCACGGCATGATAGAGCGCGAGGTGCGCATCCGCCGCTCGGCTGCGCTCAAGGTGGCGATTCAGAACACGATCGCCACCACGCACTATGACCTTCGCAACCTCAAGGTCCGTGACGACGTCGAGGCCGTCTCGCGCCAGTTCTTTCCCGACGGGGACGCTCGGGCCCATGACCTAATTCTCTCCTACCGTGCCGCCCTCGGCACCCCGCCAACCGCGGATGCCCCGCTGGAAGTCCATCTCGCTTACCTCGAATATCTTGCCGCGTTCGAGCACTTCGACGAGGTCGAAAACTATGCGACAGTGCTCGATGAACGCCTGAGTCCGGCGGTCAATCTCAAGGCGATCGAGTTGCTGGCGGCCGGGGACCGCGTGCCAGAGGCCGAGCGGCGCCGCGGCCTCTATGCCAACGGCGACCAGGCGCGCAGTGACGCGGCCGTTTTCGCCCAGTTTAGCGGGCAGATCGAATCGAATGTCCATGTGCTGACGGTGCATGAGAAGACGTTCGCCGAACTCCCGATCAAGGATCCCTGCATCCTGGCCCAGGCCATCACCGAAGAGGCCCTTGAGCCGAACCAGTCCATCCGCGGCGCCACGCCTTGGGACGCAGTCGTATTCAAGTTTGACCCCGGCTTCGATCACCTCGCGGCGCCCAAGTCCAAGGCGGTCGGCGCCGCCGCCAGTGCCACCAATCCCTATTGAGGGACCCGGGGCCGTCCCCTTGTTTCGGTGAACATCCTCTTCGTCAACTATGGCGATTTCACCACCAATAGCCTGAACCATATTGGGGGCTTTGCCCGCGAGCTTGGCGCCGCGGGCCACGCCTGCGCCGTGGCGGTTCCAGCCAACCGCGAGACGATTCGGGTCGTGGCGGACCCGGCCTTCATCCCGGTGACCTATGCCGAGGCGCTGGCGCGGCCAACCCTGTTTCCCGACGGCCGTCCCGCCGACCTGATTCACGCCTGGACGCCGCGGGAGGGCGTGCGAAAGTTCGTTCTGGCCTACCAGCGGCAGGCTCGTGCCCGGCTGATATTTCACCTCGAGGACAACGAGGACTTCCTTCTCGCGTCCTGGCTGGGGCGCCCGCTGGAGGATGTCCGCCAACTGACCGAGGCCGAGCTCGCTGAGCGGACCGTGGACGCGCTTTCGCATCCCCGCCGCTATCGGCAGCTCCTCCGGGCCGCCGACGGCGTAACGGTGATTGTCGACACGCTCCGGGCGTTTGTGCCCGCCGGCGTGCCCTCGGCCCTCCTCGAGCCGGGCATTGATTTCAGCCAAGCCCCGCCGACACCCGACCCGGGATGGCGCCGGGAGCTCGGGCTGCGCGATGACGAACGGGTGATCGCGTTCACGGGGAGCAACACTTTCGTCAACGAGCCCGAGATGCGGGAGCTTTATCTCGCGGTGGAACTGCTGAACCGCCGGGGGATCCCCACCCGCCTTGTGCGGACCGGATTCAACTCGCCCGCGTTCGAGGCCTCCCTGCCCGCTGCCGTCAAAGCCTGTGTCCTTGACCTCGGCTTTATCGAGAAACCCCGGCTCCGCCGCCTGCTGGCCCTGGCCGATGTCCTCGTCCAGCCGGGTCACACCGGGCCATTCAACGATTACCGGCTGCCTTCCAAGCTGCCGGAGTTCCTCGCCGCGGGCCGGCCGGTGGTCCTTCCTCCTGCCAACCTCGGTCGTGAGCTCCGGGACGGCGTCGATGCGGTCATCCTCCACCGCGGCGATCCCGAGGACATCGCCGACGCCTGCGCGAGGATATTAGGTGATCCCACCCTGGCCCGGGAATTGGGCCGGAATGCCGCCCAATTTGCCCGGCGGCGCTTCGACCTCGCGGCCAACACCCGGGGCTTGGCCGCCTTTTACGACGATATCTGCGCCCTCCCGACAGCCCGTGGCTCGACGGCTTCGCTGGCCGACTCGAGGACGGAGATTTCCCTGTCGGTCGAGGCTCTGGTGGAGAAGATCCGCGAGCCGGCCGACAAGGCCCTGGCCGCTGATTTGATTGCGCTGGTTGCCGGCCTGGAAACCGGGACCGCGACCGCCGGAGAGACCCGGCGCCTGGAAAAGGAGCGGGACGAATGGCGGCTGAAGCACGATCTGACCCGGCAGCATGGCTCCAATCTCGAGGAACGGCTGAAGCTGACCGAGCGGCACGGCAAGACCCTCGTCCGTGAGCTCACCGAGAGCCGGACCGGCCTGCGCCGCCTTGAGGGACAAATGGCTCTCAACGAGAAACTGCTCGCCGCCACCCGGCTCCAGGCCATCCAGCTGAGCGATCAGCTCGACGCCGCCAAACGTGCCCTGGCTGAAACGGGGGAGCGACTGCGCCAACGCGACGCCAAGGTCCGGACCATGCAGGAAGCCTTTTCCTGGCGGGCAACCGCGCCCCTCCGCCTTCTGCGCCGCAAGCTGATCGACCCCTGGCGCCGGCCGGCCGCCCCGGCGCCCAGCCCCGTGCCGCCCCCGTCGGCCCCTCTCCCGGTCGGAAAGACCGCCGCAGCCGCTCCGCCGCCGGTCGAGATCTGGCACAGCGTGGACAATCCGCAGAGCTGGAGCCTGCCACCCCGGCGCACCCTCCTGCGCGGCTGGGCGTTTGCCACCGACGGGAGCAAGCTGACCGGGATCCGTGCGGTCCTGGCCAACCGCATCGTGAACGGCTCCTACGGCTTCAAGCGGCTCGACGTCCTCGCCTCAACCCGGGGTAAGGCCCAGGCCGAATACTCCGGCTGGAAGATCGAGGTCGATCTGGTCGAGACTGACACCTTCCTCAACATCGAGGCGGCCGATGAAGGTGGCACCTGGCACCATTTCTTCCACACCGCCCTCCAGGTCGGCGAAGGGCTCGGCCCCCTGGACTTCACGTCCTATGAGAAGTGGCTCGAGGTCTACGACCGTGCCACGCCCGAGGCGCTGCGCGAGCAGGCCGACCGCGCCGGCATCCTGGTCCGGCAGCCGGTCATCTCGGTCATCATGCCGACCTACAACACCCCGGAACGGTGGCTCCGGCGGGCGATCGCCTCACTGCAGGAGCAGTCCTATCCGCGCTGGGAGCTCTGCATCGCCGACGACGGGTCGACCGCCGCGCACGTGCGTCCGATCCTGGAGGAGGCGCGGCGGGCCGACGTCCGGATCAAGGTCGATTTCCGAGAAAAGAACGGCCACATCTCCGCCGCCTCCAATTCCGCACTGGCCCTCGCCACGGGCGAGTTTGTCGCCCTGCTCGATCACGACGACGAGCTGGCCCCTAATGCCCTCTTCGAGGTGGTCGCTGCCATCAATCTGCGGCCCGAGGTCGACTACTTCTATTCCGACGAGGACAAGATCGACGAGAACGGACGGCGGCATGAACCTTACTTCAAGCCAGACTGGCTCCCGGACCTGTTTCTCGGCCAGAACTACACCTCCCATTTCTCGGTCTTCCAGGCCGCGCGCATGCGCATGATCGGCGGTTTCCGCGTCGGCTACGAGGGCAGCCAGGATTGGGACCTGACGCTCCGCTTCACCGAGGGGCTCGCTTCGGACCGGATCCTCCACATTCCAAAGATCCTTTACCACTGGCGGGCGATTCCCGGCTCAACCGCGCTGCAGCTCTCAGAGAAGAACTACCCGGTCGAAGCCGCCCGCCGCGCGCTGGTCGATCACCTGGCACGCACGGGTGAAAAGGCGGAATTGCTGCCGGTGCCGGGCGATCACTGGCGGGTGCGCTATCTCCTCCCCGAGGCTCCGCCGCTCGTCTCGCTGATCATTCCGACCCGCAACGGATTCGAGCTGGTCCGCCGTTGCATCGATAGCCTGCTGGAGAAGACCACCTATCCGAACTTCGAGATCCTCCTGGTCGACAATGGCTCGGACGATCCGGCGTCGCTGGCCTATTTTGCGACGTTGGCCGATGGCAGTCATCCGCGCCTCACGCCGCAGCACACCGCCCGCGTGCTGCGGTACGATGCGCCCTTCAACTACTCGGCGCTCAACAATTTCGCGGTCAAGCAGGCCGGTGGCACCCTGATCGGGCTCCTCAACAACGACCTCGAGGTCATCACCCCGGACTGGCTCGAGGAGATGGCGGCTCAGGCCCTGCGGCCGGCCATCGGCTGCGTCGGGGCGATGCTCTATTATCCCAACGACACGATCCAACACGCCGGCACGGTCCTGGGCCTCGGAGGGGTGGCCGGCCACGCGTTCCGCGACTTTGCGCGTGGCAGCGAGGGGAAATTCAACCGGGCGCGCCTGGTGCAGAACTACACGGCGGTGACGGCGGCCTGCCTCATCGTGCGGAAAGCCGTTTACGAGCAGGTCGGAGGCCTGGACGAAGGGACGCTTGCCGTGGCGTTCAACGACGTCGATTTCTGCCTCAAGGTCCGCGCCGCCGGCTATCGCAATCTCTGGACCCCCTTCGCGGAGTTTTACCACCACGAGTCCGCGAGCCGCGGGGCCGACGATACTCCAGAAAAGGAAAGCCGCTTCCGCCACGAGGTGGAGACCATGCTCCGCCGCTGGGGCGAGGCGCTCCAGCGTGACCCCGCGTACAATCCCAACCTGACCCTCGAGCTGAACGACTTCTCGCTGGCCTCGCCCCCCCAGCCCTGGTCGCCCCTGCTCACCGAGCCGGTTCCGGCCTAGGATCGCTGTGCGCGAACCCTCGTACCCACCGGCCACGGCGGACCGCCGCCGCTTGGCCCGCTGGCTGGTCCTGGCCGCGCTATTGTGCGCCATCCTCGCGGGAAAGTTTCAGCTGATCGACCGATACGGGAGCGACCTGCCCTATTGGGACCAATGGGACGCGGAAGGGGACAACCTGCTCCGTCCCTATAACGAGGGGCGCCTGCATCTCGCCCACCTGTTCGCGGCTCATGCCGAGCACCGCATCTTCTTCACCCGCGTCGAGGTCCTCTCCCTCTTTCTGGCCAATTCCCACCAATGGGACGCCCGCCTGGAGATGGTGGTGAATGCCGGCCTGCACACGGTGTTCGCGCTGCTGCTGGCCGCACTCGCCGTCCGGCTCCTGCCGCTGCCGGCGGCCGCCGCCTATGCCGGGGTCCTGGCCTACCTGTGCACCGCCCCGGCGGCCTGGGAAAATATTCTGGGCGGCTTTCAGTCCCAATTCTATTTTTTACTGCTGCTTACCTCGGCGCACTTGGCCGGCACGCTCCTCGCCCGCCCCACCTGGCGCAACCGCCTCCTGGCGACGCTGGCCGGCGCCGCGGCGCTCGTCTGCATGGGCTCGGGCCTGATGTCGGCCCTCGCGATCATCGTCGTGCTGGCCCTCGAGTGGCTGCGTAAGCGGCGGCTCAGCCGCCTGCAAATCGCCATGATCGCCCTCAACCTCGCCCTGTGCGTTGTCGCGGTGCTCATCCGCAGTGATTCGACCGCCAACAACTGGGCCCGGGCGGCGAGCTTTCCCGCCTGGGCTGCCGCAGTATGGCACGAATTCAAGTGGCCGGTCAACCAGCCCTGGATGGTCCTCCTGAACCTGGGCCCAGCCCTCCTGCTCGGCGCGGCCTGGTGGCGCGGGCGCGTCCGCTCGCCGGCCGCACCTCTCCTGCTCGCCGGCTGGCTCTGGTACCTGTTTCAGTCGATCGCGCTCGCCTATGCGCGCGGCGTGGTCGAGCACGCCTCCTTTTCTTACCGGTACACCGACCTGCGTGCCATCGGCTTCCTGACCGATGCGCTCGCGCTGGGCGTTCTGGCGGCGGAGGCCGGATCGGCCCGGGTCCGCCGAGCCTGGCTCGCCGGCGCCGGCCTGGTGGCCGTCGTCGCCTTGGCCGGCCTGCTGCAGCAGTCCCAGAAGGGCAAGGTCGACTTCCTCTCCCGCTTTCCCGTGATCAACGAGGCACGGATCGAGTCGGTCCGGCAATACGTCACCCATCACGACGCGGCCTTTTTCGAGCGCGAGCCTTGGACCCAGCTGCCCTATCCTAACGTGCAGCGGCTCGCCATGCTCCTGGACCTGCCGTCGCTCCGCGTCACGCTGCCCACCTCGGTGCGGCCCCCGATCCCGTGGGAGATCGAACCCGTGCCCGCAGGAGCCAACGCTTCAATCGACTATCCGGCGGAAGGTCCGGCTGGTGCGGTCCCCCTGGGATTGGAAGCGCGTTATTTCAAGGAGGGCGAGGGCATCGCCAGCCGGGTCCAGTTGATCACCGAGCCCTTTGCCACCGACCAGCGGCTGGTCAGCCTCTATGTCGCCGGCGATCCGGCGTCCGGGTTGAAACTCGCCCTCCTCGGCGCGGCCGGCGACCGCCACTGGAGTTCCGACCACCTGGATATGCAGCCGGCCCGCTGGACCCGGGTGAATTTCTATGTCACCCCCGGCCTCTATCGCCTTGAGGCCGTCGCGCAGGCGGATGGCTGGGCCGCCCTGTCCCAGCCCTTTACTGAAACCTTCCTCTCCCACGGGGCAGAAATCGCCGTGCGATCAGGACCTCGGCTGGGCGCAACGCTGGCCGCCGTCCTGGGCCTTGCCGCGCTGGCAGTGATGGCCTCCAGCCGCGACGCCGGCCGCTGGCCCCAGCCGGCGCCGGACCTGTAGCCAAAGCTTGGCCACGCCCGGATCTTCCCTACGCTCCCCCCCCCCGATGCCTCCCCGCGTCCTCAAGCTTTCCGTCATCGTTCCCGTCTTCAACGAGCGGGCAACCGTGCGCGAGGCGCTCGATGCGATCGTGGCCAAGGATATCGCGAATTTTGAGCTCGAAATCATCGTCATCGAGAGCAACTCGACCGATGGCTCGCGGGAGATCGTGCAATACTACCAGGGTCATCCGCGCGTGCAGATCATCCTCGAGGAGCAGCCCCGCGGCAAGGGGCACGCGGTGCGGCAGGGGCTGGCACGTGCGTCCGGCGACATCATCCTGATCCAGGACGCCGACCTGGAGTACAACCTGGACGACTATGAGGAGCTCTTGTCGCCGATCGTGACCGGCCGGCAGACCTTCGTCCTCGGCTCGCGCCACGGCCAAGGCGGCTGGGCAATCCGCAAGTTTAGCGACCAGCCGCTGCATGCGCTGGTGCTCAATCTCGCCCACTGGACCTTCACTCTCATGATCAACGCGTCCCTGGGCATCTGGCTCAAGGACCCTTTCACGATGTACAAGGTCTTCCACCGCCGCTGCCTCGAGGGCCTGACCTTCGAATGCAACCGGTTCGATTTCGACTGGGAGCTCCTGATCAAGCTGGTGCGGAAAGGCCACCGGCCGATCGAGATCCCGATCAGCTACGAGTCGCGGTCGTTCAAGGAGGGAAAGAAGATCTCCATGTTCCGCGATCCAATCACGTGGGTGCGGGCGCTCGTCAAGTACCGCTTCGTGAAGCTCTAGGCCCGGCGCCCCGCCCTTTCCGCCCATGTCCCCGTCCCCTGCGGTTCGGCCAACCCCGCCCGCTCGCCCTTGGTACGCGCGGCTGCCGCGACAGCCGCACGCCGTTTTCCTCTGCCTGGCGCTGACATTCGGTCTGGGTGTGCTGGCGGCCAATCCGCCGTTCCAGGCACCGGACGAGTGGGAGAATTTCTACCGGGCCTTCCAGGTCAGCGAGGGCACAATCGTGGGCGAGAAATCGGAAACGGGGGCCGGCGGCATGCTGCCGGGCTCGCTGGGCTTCGCCGCCGCCCCCATGGGCATCGCCTTCCATCCTGAGCGGAAGATGAGCGGCGCGATCTTCCGGCAGATGCTGTACCCAATCTTCACCGACTGGCACGGGGCACCGAGGGGGTTCATGGATTTCCGCCACACCGTCATCTACGCGCCGGTCGGTTACGCGCCGCAGGCGCTGGGCATCGACCTCGGGAAGCTGCTCACGCTCGGCGACCTGGGTGTCATGTACCTGGCCCGCCTCGCCGGCTTCGCCGCCTGCGTGGGCCTCGGCTACACCGCGCTGCGCCGGATGCCCTTCTACCGTTGGAGCCTGATGCTCCTCCTCTTGGCGCCCATGGGGTTCTATCTCATGGGCTCGATCGCCCAGGATGGCGTCCTGATCGGCGAGGGCGCCCTCTTCGTCGCCGTGCTCGCCGGCCTGGCGGCGAACCCTGGCCGGGCGCCCACGCGGGGGGAATGCGCCCAGCTGCTGGTGCTGGCGGCGCTGATGCCGATTGCCAAGTTTGTCTATTTGCCGATGGCTTGCCTGGCGCTCGTGGCCGTGCTGCCCCCGCCTGTCGGGGTGGGCGGCCCGAATCGGCTTCGCCGCCGCGTTCGCCCTGGTTTGCTTGCTGCCCGTCTGGGGCTGGGGCCACGTAATTTCCTCCCTCTATATCCCGGGACGTACGGACATTCCACTCGACCCGGTGGCCCAGCTGCACGGGGTCGCCCGTGCGCCGTGGGCCTTCGTCGCGCTGGTGGGGCGGACGCTGGCCGCGCGCGGTGGCGACATCTACCGCATGGCAGTCGGCGATCTCGGCTGGGTCGACACCGCCCTCCCCGGCTGGTTCTACCCCACGTACGGGATCGGCCTGCTGGCCTGCATCGCGGTGGAATCCGGCGGCGCGCCGCGAATGGCTTGGTGGCAGCGACTGCTCCTGCCTGCGGCCGCCCTTGCCTGCGCGCTCCTCGTCTTTCTCGCGATGTACGCCAACTGGAACGCCCCCGGCTCGCGCACGCCGATCGACGGGATCCAGGGGCGTTACTTTCTGCCGCTGGCTCCGCTGGTCCTGATCGCCGGTCCGCGCTGGGGCGCCTGGCGCGCTCCGGCCTGGGCTCCCGCCGCGCTGGGCGGGCTACTCGGGGTGATCAGTGCGGCCGTGTGCCTGTGGGCGGTGGTTACACGCTATTATCTCTAACCTTTAGCGGAGGGGAGGCATAGGACGTGGCTCCCACTAGGCATGCAGGCTGATATTGCTCTCTGCAACCCGCCCCATCACCGGCTCGGTCTGGAGGAGATAGGGGGCCGCTTTGTCGCGATCGAGATAGACCGGAACGGAAAGGCCCATCCGGCCGCGGGCCCGGGCCAGGCTGACCCCCAGGACGCCAAGGCCGTATTTCAGGCTGCGACGGAAATTGATGGAGGAGGCCTCGGGGAAATACTTGGTCGGACAGGATATCTCGGCGATCCGGTAGCCCCAATGGTGGCACTGGACCAGCATCTGGTTATCGAACACGAAGTCATCCGAGTTGGCCAGGAGCGGCAGGGACGACAACACCTTCCGCGAAAAGGCCCGGTAACCCGTATGGTACTCGGACAGCTTCTGGCCGATGAGAAGGTTCTGTGCCAGGGTAAGGAATCGGTTGGAGATGTACTTGTAGAGCGGCATGCCGCCCCCCAGGGCACCCCGGCCCAGGATCCGGGAACCAATCGCCACATCGTATACGCCTGACGCAACCATTTGGGCCATAGCAGGAAGCAGGCGGGGATCGTACTGATAGTCAGGGTGGAGCATCACCACGATATCCGCCCCCGTCGCCAGAGCCAGGGCGTAGCACGTCTTCTGGTTGCCTCCATATCCGTGGTTCCGGCGGTGGAAGGCGTAGCGCAGGCCCAGGCGCACGGTGATTTCCCTCGTTGCATCCGTGCTGTTGTCGTCCACCACGATGATGTCATCCACCACCGACCGGTCGATCTCGGCGACGGTCTTTTCCAGCGTGGAGGCCGCGTTGTAGGCCGGCAGCACGGCGCAGACTTTGTAGTGGTTGATCATCGGGGGAGGGGAACACCCATAGGCGGTCGAAATACCGTTGGCAAGTAACCCATTTCCGGCCAGAAACTTCCTTTTCATGGCTAAAACCCTCCTCGTCACCGGCTCGTCCGGCCTGATCGGCTCGGAGGTCTGCGCATACTTTGCGCGCGAGCTTCGCTACACGGTCCACGGGGTCGACAATAACCAGCGCGCCGTCTTTTTCGGGCCGCAGGGCGACACCCGCTGGAACCAGCAGCGGCTGCAGGAGGACCTGCCCGGCTTTCAGCACCACGAGCTGGATATACGCGACCGCGCTGGCGTCCTCGCCCTGGTCAAGGAGCTAAAGCCGTCCGTCATCGTCCACACGGCGGCCCAACCCAGCCATGACCGGGCGGCCGCGATCCCCTTCGACGATTTCGACACCAATGCGGTGGGAACGCTCAACCTGCTGGAGGCCGTGCGCCAGGCCTGCCCGGATTCGCCGTTTGTGCACATGAGCACAAACAAGGTCTACGGGGATGCCCCCAACACGATCGCCCTCCAAGAACTCGCCACCCGCTGGGACTACGCCGATCCGGCCTACGCCCACGGCATTCCCGAGACCTTCACGATCGACCAGTCCAAGCACTCCCTTTTCGGCGCGTCCAAGGTCGCTGCCGATGTGATGGTGCAGGAGTACGGACGTTACTTCAACCTGCCGTGCTGCTGCCTCCGCGGCGGCTGCCTTACCGGGCCCAACCATTCCGGGGTCGAGCTCCACGGCTTCCTCAGCTACCTGGTCAAATGCAACCTGGAAGGCCGACAATACAAGATCTTCGGGTACAAGGGCAAGCAGGTGCGCGACAACATCCACTCCCTCGACGTGGCCCGCTTCATGGCCGCCTTCGTGGCCGCGCCCCGAGCGGGCGAGGTCTACAACCTGGGCGGCGGCAAGGCCAACAGTACCTCGATCCTGGAAGCCTTCAAGATCACTGAGAAGTTCTCCGGGAAGGCCCAGGTGTTCACCTACCTCGATCAAAATCGCGCCGGCGACCACATCTGCTACTATTCCGACCTAAGGAAAATGCGCGCCCACTACCCCCGCTGGGACCTTACCCAGTCCCTCGAGGAAACGATCCGCCAGATCGTGGAGGCGTGGCGGACCAAGATGGGAAAGGCGTCGTCATGAAGCCGGCTCTGGCCGCCCTGGCTTTCATGGCTGTCGTCGCCGCCGCCGCGCGGGCCCAAAGCCCGACCGCGCTGGCCAAGGATTCTCCCTTTTCAGGGCCGGCCAGTCCGGCGGCCACCGCCGCGCGCCCGACCGAGCCGGTGCAATTGACCGGAGTCAGCGCGAGCGCGGCAGGCGTCCGGCTTTGCCTCTATGACCTGGCGACCCGGCACAGCCGCTGGCTCGGGGTCGGCGCCGCCGCCGATGGCATTCAGGTCGTCAGCTATGACGAGAACCGCCAGGCGGCGGTGATTTCCCTGGGCGGCGTCCAGCATACCGTGACCTTGCAGGAATGGCAGACGGCCTCCCTGGCCGCGGCCAGCCCGGAAGCGAAGGCGCGGGAAGCGCGGCTGCTGAGCGGCGACCTGCTGGATATCGGGCTGCAGCAGCGCAAGGCCGCTGCGGCGCAAAAATCCGCGGGCAACTAGGAAGCCGTCATGCGCATCCTCATCTCCGGAGCCTGCGGCTTTGTCGGCAGCACCCTCGCCCGGGAACTGGCCCAGCGGCCGAGACCACCCGAACTCGTCGGCTTCGACAATTTCGTCCGGCCCGGCAGCGAGATGAACCGGGCGGAATTGCGGAAACTCGGCGTAAAGCTTTTTCACGGCGACCTGCGGCTGGCCAGCGACCTCGAGACCCTGCCGCCCTGCGACTGGGTGATTGATGCCGCCGCCAATCCCAGCGTCCTGGCCGGGGTCGACGGGCGCACCAGCTCCCGGCAGGTGGTGGAGCACAACCTCGTTGGTACCGTCAATCTCCTGGAATACTGCAAGCTGCACCGGGCCGGACTGGTGCTCCTCAGCACCAGCCGCGTCTACAGCATCGCACCTCTGGCCCGCCTGCCGGTGACTATCGCCGACCGGGCGTTCCGGCCGAATCTACCGGTGATCGGATCGATGCCCGGGCTCTCCGCGGCCGGCGTGAGCGAGGCGTTTCCGACCGCCGCTCCCGTCTCGCTCTACGGCGCCACCAAGCTCGCCAGCGAGGCGCTCGCGCTGGAGTACGGCGAAGCCTTCAACCTGCCGGTCTTCATCAACCGCTGCGGAGTCCTCGCCGGCGCCGGCCAGTTCGGCCGGCCAGACCAGGGCATTTTCGCGTTTTGGATCAATCGCTGGCTCCGGGACCGTCCGCTCGAGTACATCGGTTTCGACGGACAGGGCCATCAGGTGCGCGACTGCCTGCATCCTCGCGACCTCGTCCCCCTGCTGGATCGGCAGTTCGCGGCCCCCGGTCTTCCTAGCGGCGACCGGATCTGCAATGTCGGGGGCGGCGTGGCTTCCGCCTATTCGCTGCGGCAGCTGAGCGACTGGTGCGCCGGCCGGTTCGGCCCGCGGAGTGTGACTGCCGCGACGGCCCCTCGGGCCTTCGACCTGCCCTGGATGGTGCTCGACGCGGGCCAAGCCCAGCGGCTATGGCAATGGCGCCCGCAGACCCCCGTGGCGGCGATCTTGGACGAGATCGCAGTGCACGCGCAGGGCCATCCCGACTGGCTCGATGTTTCGGCCCCCCTGTGACGCCCGCCCCGGACCAGACCCTGCCGGCGCTGACCCTCTTTTCGGTCGTTATCCCGGCCCGCGACGAAGAGGCGTCCCTGCCCGCCACCCTGCGGGCGCTGCACGCGGAATTCACGCGCGAGGGAATCCCGCACGAACTCATCGTGGTGGACGACGGCAGCACGGACGGAACTTGGGCGATTCTGGAGGGACTGCAGGGCGATATCCCGACCCTGGCGCCCGTGCGCAACCCCGGGCCGCATGGCTTCGGGCGGGCCATCGTCCGCGGCTTCGACCGCATCAGGGGAGATGCAGTCGTCATCGTGATGGCGGACGCCTCCGATTCGCCGGCCGACGCGGTGCGGTACTGGCGTCTGCTCAACGCGGGCTACGAATGTGTCTTCGGCAGCCGCTTTGTGCGGGGGGGCCAGGTGGTGGACTATCCGCGGGTGAAGCTCTTCGTCAACCGACTCGCCAACCTCTTCATCCGCGTCCTCTTCGCTGTGCCGCTCAATGACACGACCAACGCCTTCAAGGCCTACCGGCGGGGCGTGATCGAGGGCTGCCGGCCGTATTTGGCGCCGCACTTCAACCTCACCGTCGAGATCCCCCTCAAGGCGATTGCGCGCGGCTATACCTGGACCGTGACGCCCATCTCCTGGCAGAACCGGAAGCACGGAATCGCCAAACTCAAAATCAAGGAAATGGGAAGCCGGTATTTTTTCATCTGCATGTATGTGTGGCTGGAAAAATACTTCAGTCGGGGTGACTATCGGAAAAAGAACTCTCTATGATCTATCTTCTCGGAGGCTCCGGTTATGTGGGCCAGGCCTATCAAACGCTGCTCACGCGCAAGGGCATTCCCTTTCGCAACCTGCGCCGGGCGGAGGTGGACTACACCAACCCCGCCGTGCTGCGCGCCGCCCTGGAACGGGACCGGCCGAGCTTCCTGATCAACGCCGCGGGTTACACCGGCAAGCCCAACGTGGATGCCTGCGAGCTCCACAAGACCGACTGCCTCTTCGGCAACGCCGTCCTGCCGGGCATCATCGCCGAGGCCTGCGGCGCGGCCGGCGTCCCCTGGGGGCACGTGTCGTCCGGTTGCATCTACAATGGCAGCCGGGCCGACGGAAAGGGTTTTACCGAGGACGACACCCCCAATTTCTCCTTTCGCGCCAACCACTGCTCGTTCTACAGCGGCTGCAAGGCCCTGGGCGAGGAGGTGCTGTCCGGCCAGCCCCAGGTCTACGTGTGGCGCCTGCGCATCCCCTTTGACCAGCACGAGAACCCGCGCAACTACCTGACCAAGCTGATGCGCTACGCCCGCCTCCTCGCCGCCGCCAATTCCCTCTCGGAACTGCAGGAGTTCGTGGCCGCGACGTTCGCCTGCTGGGAGCAGCACGTCCCCTTCGGCACCTACAACGTGACCAATCCCGGCGCCATCACGACGCATTAGGTGGTCGACATGATCCGCCAGAGCAAGGTGTGCGAGAAGGAGTTCAGCTTCTTCAAGGACGAAGACGAGTTCATGCTGACGGCAGCCAAGACGCCGCGCTCGAACTGTGTCCTGGACGCCTCGAAGCTGGCCCGCGCCGGCATTCCCATGACCGAGGTCCACGATTCAGTCGCCCGCGCCCTCAAGAACTGGGTGCCCGCCAAGTCATGAACTTCCTGGTCACCGGCGGCTGCGGCTTCATCGGCAGCAATTTCATCCGGCAGCGCCTGACGGAGCAGGGCTCGGCCCTGACCCGGCTGGTGAACCTGGACAAGCTGACCTATGCGGGGAACCCGGCCAACCTGGCCGACCTCGCCGGCGATCCGCGGTATGTGTTCTCCCATGGCGACATCGGGGATGAGGCGCTGACCGCCCGCCTGTTGTCCGAACATGCCATTGACGCCGTCGTGAATTTCGCCGCCGAGTCGCATGTGGACCGTTCGATCGATTCGCCCGAGCCCTTCTTCGAGACCAATGTCGTCGGCACGCTCCGGCTGCTCAACGCGGCCCGCCGCCACTGGGCGTCGCTGGCGCCCGAAAAGAAGGCGGCTTTCCGCTTCCTCCACGTCTCGACCGATGAAGTCTACGGCACGCTGGAGCCGGCCGACCCCGCCTTCACGGAAAAGACCCCCTTCGCCCCGAACAGCCCCTATGCCGCCTCGAAGGCCGCCAGCGACCACACCGTCCGGTCCTTCCAGCATACCTACAAGCTGCCGACCCTGACGACCAACTGCTCGAACAACTACGGCCCCTACCATTTTCCGGAAAAGCTGATCCCGCTCGTCATCCTCAATGCCATCGACGGCAAGCCCCTTCCGATTTACGGGGACGGCCAGCAGATCCGCGACTGGCTCTATGTCGAGGACCACGCCCGGGCGATCTGGGAGGTCCTGCGGCGCGGCCGGGTCGGCGAGACTTACAACGTGGGCGGCTTGAACGAGCGGCCCAATCTCGAGGTGGTCCAGCGCATTTGCAGCCTGCTCGACGCCAAGTCCCCCCGGGCCGACGGAAAATCCTACGCGACCCAGATCACCTACGTCACCGACCGTCCCGGCCATGACCGCCGCTACGCGATCGACTGCGCCAAGATCCAGGGCGAGCTCGGCTGGCAGCCCCGCGAATCCTTCGAGACGGGCCTGGCGAAGACGGTGGATTGGTATTTGGCGAACCGCAGCTGGTGCCACGACATCACCACCAGCCGCTACCAGCGACAAAGGCTCGGCAGCGGCGGCAAAACCGCCTAAGCAGGCAGGCGACCCCCCATGCAGCGCAAAGGCATCATCCTCGCCGGCGGCTCCGGCACCCGGCTCTATCCGCTGACAATCGCCGTGAGCAAGCAGCTCATGCCGATCTACGACAAACCGATGGTGTACTATCCCCTGTCGGTGCTGATGCAGTCCGGCATCCGGGACATCCTGGTGATTTCGACCCCCCAGGACCTGCCCCTCTTCCGGCGGCTGCTGGGCGACGGCGCCGCCATGGGCCTGCGGCTGAGCTACGCCGAACAGCCCAATCCCGAGGGCCTGGCGCAGGCCTTCGTCATCGGGGCGGACTTTGTGGGCGACGCGCCCTCGGCGCTGATCCTCGGCGACAATCTCTTCTATGGCCAGGACCTGGCCAAGTCCCTGGAACGCGCCGCCGCGCGCGAGACGGGGGCCACGATCTTCGGCTACCATGTCGCCGATCCGACCTCGTACGGCGTGGTCGAGTTCGCCCCGGACGGCAAGGTCGTCTCGCTCGAGGAAAAGCCCGTCCAGCCGAAGTCCAATTTCGCCATCCCCGGCATTTATTTCTACGATCGCGACGTCGTGCGCCTGGCGCGGGCGCTGAAACCGTCCAAACGCGGGGAACTCGAGATCACCGACCTCAACCGGCTCTATCTCGAGGCCGGCCGGCTGCACGTGGAGCTGCTGGGCCGCGGCACCGCCTGGCTCGACACCGGCACCCACGATTCACTCCTCGAGGCCGCGCAATTCGTCCACGTGATCGAGCACCGGCAGGGCCTGAAGATCGCCTGTCCCGAGGAGATCGCCTGGAGCAAGGGCTGGATCGACCGTCCCCGCCTCGAAGCCGGCGTGGCCCGGATGGGCAAGTCGGCCTACGGGCAGTACCTGCGGCGCCTCCTCGCGGAAACGTCCCGCGGCTGAACCGGTTGGCCGGATGCCCGCGCGCCCTCCCCTTCCGGTCACCTCGCCCGCGCCGGATCCGCGGTTGAGCGTGGTGATCTCCCTCTTCAATTGCCTGCCGCTGACGCAGGCGATCCTGGCGGCCCTCCCGGCCACCCTGCCGGCGGGCCTCAGCTACGAGATCATCCTGGTCGATGATGGCAGCACGGACGGCACCCGGGAATGGCTGACGACCTTGGCGGCTCCCTGTGTGGTTATCCTCAATCCGGAGAACTTGGGCTATGGCGCGGCCAACAACCGGGGCGCGGCCCGGGCACGGGGGGAATACCTGGCCCTGATCAATAATGACCTGGTCCTTTCGCCCGGGTGGCTCGAGCCGATGCTGGCCGTGCACGCCGCCTTGGGGGAGCGGGCCGGGATCGTCGGCAATATCCAGACGAATGCCCACACCGGCGAGGTGGACCACGCCGGCATCGTGTTCAATCACCAGGGCAAGCCGGAGCATGACCGCGCCGCCCCCTCCCGGCTGGCCCGCTGGCTCCGACCGACGCGACGGGTCGCGGCGACGACCGGCGCCTGCCTGCTCCTCAGCACAGCCCTGTGGCGCGAATTAGGCGGCTTTGACGAGGGTTACATGAACGGATGCGAGGATGTAGACCTGTGCCTGCGCGCGCGCCTGGCCGGCCGGATCAGCGCGGTGGCGCTGCGCAGCGTGGTCGGTCACCACATCAGCTCCTCGCCGGGGCGCAAAAAGCGGGATGAGGCGAACACCCAGCGGCTGGCCCTCCGGTGGCGCGACACCTTGATCCAGCTGGGTGTGCCCGCCTGGTGCCGGCATTATCTCCGGGGCGACCCTGCCACGCTGCCCGACCGCGCCCTGGCCCGGGAATGCGTGGCCTTTCTCCTCGGCCTGCGCCGGACCCCGCCCACGGGGGCGTGCGCGGGCCTCCAAGCCGCCCTCGAGCTCGAATTGCAGCGCTGGCAGGCCCTGGGCGGCCCGCGCTGACCCCAGGGCCATGACCGCTCGCTTTCGCTGGTTTTGCGCTGGA
This sequence comes from uncultured Opitutaceae bacterium, assembly GCA_903916755.1. Classification (GTDB taxonomy): domain Bacteria; phylum Verrucomicrobiota; class Verrucomicrobiia; order Opitutales; family Opitutaceae; genus Palsa-1447. The sequence continues at coordinate 122,257 of CAIWXW010000087.1, forward strand.
GTCGCCGCCGCCCTGCTCTGCACCAGCGGTGCCCGGGCCGCTCCGCTGCGCGTCGTCACCCTTTCGCCCCTCCTCACCGAAATCGCCCAGGCCATTGGCGGACCGGAAGTCGTGGTCACGAGCCTCCTGCCGCCGGGGGTGGACCCCCACACCTTCGAGCCGGCTCCCGCCGATATGCGGGGCCTGGAACAGGCCGAACTGGTGCTGGCCTCCGGCCTCGGCCTCGAGAACTACCTCGACAAGCTGGCGGCCAATTCCGGCACGCGGGCCCGGATCCTCGCGGTCGGCGACGCCCTTCGCGACCCGGTGCGGATTCCCGCTCGGGCGGGCCGGGAAGAGGCGGATCCCCATTGGTGGAACAGCGTGGCCGCCACGGAGGAGGTTTCCCGCGAGATCAGCCGCGAGCTGACGGCCCAGCGGCCGGAAGCGGCCGCCGGGATCGCCCTCCGGACCACGGCCTGGCTCGGGCGGCTCGCCGCCCTCGAATCCTGGACGCAGGCGGAGTTTGCCACCCTGCCCCGCGCGCGGCGGCAGCTGGTCACCAGCCACGACGCCTTTGCGTGGCTCGCGCGCGACTACGGCTTCATCGTCCATCCCGTGGCGGGCGTGAGCCCGGGGGCCGAGCCCAACGCGCGGAATCTCGCCCGCCTGGTCGACTTGATCCGCCGGGAGCACATTCCGGCGGTGTTCATCGAGAACTCTGAGAGTTCGAAACTGGCCGACGCGCTCGCCCGGGAAACCGGCGCCCGCATTGGCGGCACCCTCTATCCCGACGGCCTGGTCGCGGAACCCGACGGCGGAACCTATGAGGCGCTCTTTCGTCATAATGTGCTGACGATCGTCGCCGCCCTGAAGTGATCGTAGCTGGCGGACCCGTGCCCGGGCGCGGGGCGGCGGGTCGCTCCGTTGGGTTGCCAGCGGTCCGTTCCTGCCTACGGTCTTCCTTCCTATGATTCCCGTCACCGTCCTCACCGGCTTCCTGGGCGCCGGCAAAACCACCCTGCTGAATCGCATTCTGACGGAACAGCACGGCAAGAAGCTGGCGGTCATCGAGAACGAGTTCGGCGAGGTGGGGGTCGACCATCAGCTGGTGGTCTCGGGCGAAGAGGAGCTGTTCGAAATGAACAACGGCTGCATCTGCTGCTCGGTGCGGGGCGACCTGATCCGGATCCTCGGCCGCCTCCTCAAGCGCAAGGACAAGCTCGACGGCATCCTGATCGAGACCACCGGCCTGGCCAACCCGGCCCCGGTCGCGCAGACTTTCTTCACCGACGACGAGATCAAGGCCGCCTTTAAGCTCGATGCCATCGTCACCGTGGTGGACGCGAAGCACATCCTGCAGCACCTCGATGCCGGCGACGAGTCCGTCAAGCAGATCGCGTTCGCGGATGTGATCGTCCTCAACAAGACTGACCTGGTCTCCGCCGCCGAGCTGGACCAGCTCGAGGCCCGGATCCACGCGATCAATGCGGTCGCCCGCATCCACCGCACCCAGAACTGCGCCCTGCCCCTGGACCAGGTGCTCGACGTCGGCGGCTTCAACCTGGAGCGCGCCACGGAACTCGACGCCAAGTTCCTGCAGCCGGAGTATCCCTTCGAGTGGGCCGGAGCCTACCTCTTGCCCGCCGGCGCCCACGCGCTCACCATCGGCCATGACGAGGACGAGCCCGGCCATGACCATGACCACGGGGACCCGGCGCACCACCACCATCATCACCACGGCAATGAGAATGAGCTCGATCTGGTCATCCTGCCGGTGAAGTCGCTCGCGGAGGCCGAGCTGGCCCGCGCCCGGGAACGGGCCGCGGTCATCTTCGCCGACGACGAGGCGCGCGCCCAGCCCGGGACGGAGGTGCCCCCGGGCCCCATCCGGCACCGCCTCCTGCTGGAGAAGGGCCATGGGCGATTCACGCTGCCGGTCTCCGTCCCCGGTCCCTACGTGGTCTTCGAGGAATGCGGGGAAGTCGCGCTCCACCTCGAGGCGGACGGGGCCCTCGTCAAGCCGCAGTGGCAGCAGGACTTCCATGCCGCCCACGAGCACAACGACGACGTGACTTCCGTCGGCATCCGGCAGGCGGGGGACCTGGACGGCAAGCGGGTCAACGAATGGATGGGGGAACTCCTTCGGACCAAGGGCGGCGACATCTACCGGATGAAGGGGATTCTCAGCATCAAGGGCAGCGACAAGCGGATGGTCTTCCAGGGGGTGCACATGCTCTTCGACGGCCGCTTCGACCGGCCCTGGGGGGCGGAGCCACGGACCAACACGCTGGTCGTGATCGGCAAGAACCTGGACCGGGCCGCCCTGACGGCTGCGTTCCACCGCTGCCTCGCCTAAGACCGCGCATGGAGCTGACCAAGTATTGGGCCTCCGCGCTCGACGACTATGTGATCGACCTGGCGTGGTCGCCCGATGGCGCGCTCCTGGCCGCGGCGTCCGGCGCCGGGCCGGTCCGGCTCCTGGCCTCCGCCGATGGCGCGCTGCGCCACGAACTCACCGGCCACGAGGGCGGCACCAATGCGATCGCCTGGAATCCGGGGAGCCAGCTCCTCGCCACCGGCGGCCAGGACGGGGCGGTCAAGTTCTGGGACGGAGCGGCGGGCCAGCATACCGCGACGGCCCGGGTCGGCCCGGGGTGGGTGGAGCACCTGGCCTGGCGCAAGAACTGCCTGGCCGCCGCCGCGGGCCGGAAATTGTCCCTGTTCAATCCGGATGGGGCCGTCCGCCAGCATCTGCCGGACGCGGCCAAGACCGTCACCGCCCTCGCCTGGCGCGAGGCTCCGTCGCCGCTCCTCGCCGCCGCTTTTTTCGGCGGCGTCCGCCTGATCGAGGCGGCCGACGGCGCGCTGCGGAAGGAATTTCCCTACGGCAACGGCATCCAGTCCCTCCTCTGGTCGCCGGACGGCCGGTGGCTGATCTCCGGCAACCAGGATCCGAGCGTGCACCTCTGGGTGCCCGACGAGGACAATGAGCTGCAGATGAGCGGCTATGAAAGCAAGGTCCGGCATCTGGCGTTCGACCACACCAGCCGCTGGCTGGCCACGGCGGGCGGCCAGGATGCCTGCATCTGGGACTGCGCCGGCGCGGGCCCGGAGGGCCGGACGCCCGTCATGCTGCCGCACGACAGCCCCGTGTGCGGGGTCGCCTTCCAGCATGCGCACAGCCTCCTGGCGACGGCGGCGCTGGATGGCACGGTCAAATTGTGGAGTCTCGAGCGCAAGCAGCCGCTTCGGGCGACGGTGCGGATGCCGCACGCGCCCTCCCGCCTCGCCTGGTCGGGCGATGACCGCCTCCTCGCGATCGGTTCCGAAAAGGGCGTGGTCTACGTGCTCAAGACCGAGGCTTAGGCCGAAGGGAGTACCTGCAGCATTTCCGCGGCGGCCCGCAGGCCGCTGCCAAAGGCGCCGTGGACCGTCCCGAGCTCCGCGGTGTCGGCCGTGGCCTCGCCGGCAAAAAAAAGCGTGCCGGCCAGCGAGCGCCGCAACCGCTCGGGAGCATCCTCGAAGCCCGCGTTGGAGAAGCTGTAGGCGCCCCGCGCGAAGGGATCCGCCGACCAGTGGTGGATGCGCGCGTCGAGCAGGCCCGCCCGCAGCTGCTCGGGATCCGCTCCGGTCAGCGCCCGCAGGGAGCCCAGCATCTCCTCCATCATGGCGGCGGGCGCGAGCGCGTTGAGCGCCTGGGCCCGCGGGCCGCCGGCCCAGGCGACCAGGGTGGGAGAAGAGGTCAGCGACCACCAGACCGGGATGCCGAGCGCGAGCGAGTGGACAAAGCCCAGCTTCCGCGTGGTCCGCTCGAGCCGCTCCCGCCAGAATTCGCGGCGAAAGAGCAGCACGAGCCGCACGACGTGGCCCGTCTCCAGCTTGGCCAGCAGCGCGGCACGGTCCTTGAGCGCCGGGCTGAACTCGACCGCGCCCACGGCCGGCGGCTTCGCCTGCAGGACGCCGAGCGGCAGGGTGATGATGGCTCCCTTGGCGGCATGGACATGGCGGGCGCCGCTGAGGGCGCTGCGGGAGGACACCTCCACCGTCCCCTCCGCCCAGCGGACGCGGGTCACGGCCCGGCCCAGGAGGATCTCGACCCGCTTCGCCTTCAGCTCCTTCCCCAGGGCCTCCACGACGCGGTCATAGCCGCCCGGAAACCGGAACTGGCCCTCCTCGGGCAGGCCGCCCGCCAGCGCCTGGGCGCTCATCCGGGCGCAGGGCGCGGCATCAAAGCCCTCGACAAAGCTGCGCGCGATCACGGCATCCTCGGCCGAAATCTCCCTTCTCTTTCGGCGCATGAACTGCTCGAACGAGGTGCCGGGCGGGAGGTCCGGGCTGATCCGGGCCATCACCCGATCCAGCCGCCGCCAGAAGTTGGCCGCGGAACGCAGCTGGCCGTCGCGGAAGACGAGGTGGCGGGCATCGATCGCCTGCGGAGCGAGCCGCGCCCGGCGCAGGAATTTCCAGAAGGGGGCATTGCCGCCGTGCACGAACTCCGCGCCGAGCTCGACGGCGCCCGGCCACTCTGGAGGCCGAATCGTGGCGATCCGGCCGCCGATCCGATTGCGCGCCTCCAAAATCACCACCCGCCGGCCGGCGGCCGCCAGATCCCGGGCCGCCGCCAGGCCGGCGATGCCGGCGCCGATCACAATCACATCCGGGGACAAGGCAGCGGGAGAGCGGGTCATCGGCGTTTCTTCGACAGAGCCAACGGGTTGGAGTTGCCCCGACTTTCAAGCGTCCCGCCCCACGCGGCTAGGCGCGGCGCAGCTCGATGGCGCCGTCGAGCCGCTTGCTGAGGTCGATCGGATCGCCCACGGAGACGGTGCCCGGCGCCACCTGGTAGGCCCAGACTTCAAAGTAGCTCAGCGCCAGCGGGCCATAGATCGTGGCGAAGGCGCAATCGACCGCATCCGCGCCGCAGGCCACCTTGACGCGACCGATCCGCGGAACGTTGTAGCGGGGATCGTAGGCAAACCAGCGGCCGCCCAGATAGACCTCGAAGTAGCCGTGAAAATCCATCGGCGAACCGGGATCAACGTACCCGATGTCCGGCAGATGGCCCGTCACGTAACGCGTCGGCAGGTTGAGCGCGCGGCATAGCGCCACGCCGCAATGGGCGAAATCCCGGCACACCCCGAAGCCCTGCGCGATGATGTCGGAAGCGGAGGTGTCGGAGCGGCCCGAGCCGAAGCGGTATTCGATGTTGGAGTGGATCCAGTCGCAGACCGCCTTCACCTGCAGGTGACCACGGGGCACGTGCCCGAACTTTTCCCACGCGAAGTTCAGGAGCTTGTCGGAGTCACAATAGCGGCTGGGCAGCGTGTACCGGAGGAGATGGACCGGCAGTTCCCCCAAGGCCACCGGCTGGTCATTGCCATGGTGAAAATTGTCCGCCACCGACGGCACCAGGACGAGGGCGTCGTGGCTGATCTCGTTGAATCCGGGCTGCAGCGTGAGCCGGTACAGGATATTGCCGTGCGCATCCTCAAACTCCTCGCAGGGCAGGCGCTCCCCGAGGCTGAGCTTTTCCTGCTGGACCACCTGGAAGGGATCCATCCGGGGCTTGAGGTTCATCATGACCGTCACTTCCGCCGCGGCTTGGTAGCGCAGGCGGCATCCGACGCGCACGACGAGGTCGAGTTGCGGGTTAACCGGCATCGGATTCAGATATGCCGTTTGGGAGGCAGGTCAATGAAGCTCGCCCCATAAAAATTTCACATCTTTAGGGGGCGGAAAGGAACTCCCGCCGATTTCCTGATTCCCAATTGCGGAGCTGATTCACGAAGACCTCAGGTGGGCGGCGTGCTTTGATCCTTCCCTGGCCTTCGTCCAGATTGCCGCGATGAGGGGCTTCACGTCACTCAGGCGGCCTGTGCGCAGGGGAGGACGTGGCCAGTCCGCTCACTGCCGACTCTTCGGGCTGCCCGGCGCCGACAAGCTTACGGGTGCTGCTATATCATCGGCACTGGCTGCAATCCGTTCCGGAAGCCGGCGACGCCAATCAGCTGCGACCGACCCTCGTACTGAGCTCGGTGATCGGCCGAACGTCGATGTGCTCTTGCCATCCACCGCGCCGCCAGCAGCCGCCAATGTGACTCCCTATTTCTCGCGGCAGTTTGGCTACTCGAACCTTTATCGGACTCGCTTAGTAGCTGCGCGACTCCGGTCATAGTCCCCATCCGCCCGTCGCAAACCCCGCTTTAACGCTACAGGAATATCGCCTCACGGGCAAAATCGGCGCCCACTGCTCCAGAGCTGAAGTCGGCCGACCGAGAAGCCGTGGCCGACCCGACGCTCCCGTGGGACTTTTCCCTTGGGACTTCGTGGCGACAATGGGATGGATTATTTGCGAGTAATTGCCTGCAAGGGAGTTGCAGGCGATAATTTCATTTTTTGGCACCCAAAGCCTTCCCGCTATGGCTCACACACACCATTTGCTCACCTTTAGAATCCCAGCTGGGGCAGGCCTTTACCTAATTTAGGCCAATGGGTTAGGGGTTTCTACCCAAGGAGGCAGACATTTGACTGCCGTGTTAAACTCCGGGCCGTTGTTCGTGGTGGTGTGCTTCTCCCCCCTGAAGCCTCCTTTTGGGTAATGGCTATTTCTCTTCGCCGCCTCTCCTTGTGCCTCGGCTGCCTCACGGCGGTCCTGACTCTGCGCGCGCAAACGCCGGCCCCGAGCACCCTCTATATCGCCAATCTCGGGCCTCTCCCGGGCGCCAACGCCTCGAGCGCTTCGGGCACCGCCACGATCCAGCTCAGCGCCGATGGGACCACGGCCAATGTGGACGTGGTCTTCAGCAATCTTTCGTCCGAAGAGATCACCGCCCATCTCAAAGTCGGAGGGGTGGGCAATACCGGCACCTTTGTCTTCGCTCTCGGCAGCGGCCAGGTCACCGACAAGTTATGGGCGTTCACGCCCGCCGGCTCCTTCTCCAGCGCCTCCCAGGTCGCGGCGCTGACCTCCGGCAACCTCTACGTCGAGATCGACACAACCACCTACCCCAGCGGCGAACTCGGCGGCCAGTTCCTCAAGGGCAGCGGCTCGCAGACCTTCACGCCCCCCGCTGCGCCGCCGGCGGTCAACCTGAACGTGGTCAGCCAAAGCGACGCCGCGCGCTTCCTGACCCAAGCGACCTTTGGTCCGACGCTCGCGGACATCGGCACCGTCCTCAACCAGGGCTATGTGCCCTGGATCTCCGCCCAGATGGCCATGACGCCGACCTCGCACCTCGCCGCCACCCGCGCCGACGCGGCCGCCTTTCCGAACACCGGCACCTTCCCGATCGTGCAGAACAACCGCGAAGCGGCGTGGTGGAAAACCTCGGTCACCGCCCCCGACCAGCTCCGCCAGCGGGTCGCCTTTGCGCTGAGCGAGATTTTCGTCACCTCCCAGGTCGCGTCCTCCCTGGCCAACCAGCCCGAGGCGATGGCGAACTACTACGACATGCTGGCCGGCGATGCCTTCGGCAACTTCCGGCAGCTGCTGCAGGACGTGACCCTTAGCCCAGTGATGGGCAACTACCTGAACATGCTGCGAAACCAGCCGGCCAACCCGGCCAAGGGCACCGCGGCGGACGAGAACTACGCCCGCGAGGTGATGCAGCTGCTGTCGATCGGGCTCAACCAGCTCAATCCCGACGGATCGCTGCAGCTCGACGCGACCGGGCAGCCCATTCCGACCTACACGCCGGCGACGATCGTCCAGACGGCCAATGCGCTCACCGGCTGGGGCTACCACAATGCGGCCGCCAACCCCAGCTTCACTGGCAGCGCGGCGGATTGGTACAATCCGATGCAGCTCTACCCGTCCTTCCACGACAACAGCCAGAAAACCATTGTGAATGGGGTCGTGCTGCCGGCCAGCGAAGGGGGCGCCGCCGACCTGAAGACCTTGCTGGACACCCTGTTCAATCACCAGAACACGGCACCCTTCATTTGCCGCGAGCTGATCCAGCGGCTGGTGACCAGCAATCCCAGCCGAGGCTACCTCTACCGGGTCTCGCAGGTCTTCGCTAACGACGGCACCGGCACCCGCGGGAATCTGGCCGCGGTCGTGCGGGCCATCCTCCTCGACGAGGAGGCCCGCTCCCCCGCCCTCCTGACCAATGCCAGCTTCGGCAAGCTGAAGGAGCCCCTGCTGCGGCAGACCGCCGTCTACCGCGCCTTCAACGCCGCGGCCCAAAACGGCCGCTTCGGCATCTTCAACACCGACACGGCCCTGGGGCAGACCGCGCTGGGGTCGCCGACCATCTTCAATTTCTTCCTCCCCAGCTTCGTCGAGCCGGGCAGCCTGGCCTCCGCCGGCCTCTACGCGCCGGAGTTTCAGATCACGACGGCCGCCTCCGCGCTCACCGTCGCCAACAATCTCTACAGCTCGATCTATACCTCGGCGACGCCGGCCGCCACGACGCTCGTCCTCGACCTGACCCCGCTCACCAGCGAGGCATCCAATTCCGCCGCGCTCGTGAACACGCTGAACCTGCTCTTCTGCGGCGGGAATCTGGCGCCAGCCACCCAGCAAACGATCATCTCGAGCCTGGCCGCGCTGCCCACGTCCACCGCCGCCTTGGATCGCGCCCGCTTTGCCCTCGATCTGGTCGTAACGTCACCAGGCAGCGCCGTTCAGGAATAAATCCGCCTCGCCTCCCTCGTAGGGATGAGGCCTCCAAAAACGGGCTGCAGTTTCCTCTTGCCGAAGGACCATCCGGGGCCGTACTTACAACCTTTCCCTAGGGGCAAGATAGCTCAGTTGGTAGAGCAGAGGACTGAAAATCCTTGTGTCGCCGGTTCGATTCCGGCTCTTGCCACCATTTTTGGGTCTAGTTCAAAGATTGGGGACATGGTCGTTGGAGTGATGGGTCGATGGTGGGGTTGACCGGTCAGCTCGAACCCGCGCCGATGGATCGGGCTAGAAGGAGACGTAAATAAATGGCTGGACCGGCAAGGTCAGGCGAAAGAGGACGTAATGCAGGAAGACGCCAACCGCCAGGCCCACCGCCAGCGAAAGCACGTGGCGGGCGATCGAAACCCGCAAAGAAGGGGGATCGGTTTTCATGGGCGCGTATAGTGAAGCGCTCCGGCCATCGCCCGAACCTTGTCCGCGACCTGACGCGCCAGCTTGGCTCCCCCCAGCCGGGTCAAATGGGTGCGGTCCCCGTAATCGTCGTCGTTGAAGTCGCTGCCGTAGTCCATCGCGTCGTAACCCTCGGCTTTCCACACCTCGACGCCATGGCGGTAGGTCAGGTCATCCCGTTCCCGCTCGTCCGCGCTAAGCCGACGGATGTAGTAGGGGCTGCTCCGGCTCAGGAGCACGAGCGTCCTCGGCTTCAATTCATCCGGCATGGCCGTCCTGATGCCGGCGACGAACTGGTCCCAAAAGGGCCGGTAGAGTGGCCACCGGCCGCTGGCGTCCTTGCGCATTTGGGGATTTCCGGCTGCGCTGAAGCTCATATAGGCAAACTGGCTGCAGCCCCGCACATTCGCCAGCTCGATGGCGAGGTTGGAGGGGTTGTACCGCTTGTCCAAGGGGAACGTGGTCGAATCCGGTTCCGGGTCGGCGTACCGCTTCCGGGCCCGGAGGAATTGGAGGCCATCGCGCATGTAAAATCCCCAGACGAGATTGAGATCCTTGTAGGTGACGCGGTTCCACAAATCCTGGAAATAGCAAAACTGATCGAGCCACTCCCGCGTGCGCAGTTCCTGCAGGCTGGGTTCGCCCGGCGGATTCCGGACCGGTAGGTTCTCGTTGCTGGCCTCGATCGCGGCGGCGCGCGCCGGATCTGCGATGAGCAGGCCCTTGTAATACGCCTCCCAAAACATGAAACGGTAAACGCCGGTGCCGTCGGGCGCGGGTGGCTGGCCGGGCGCCGCATTCGCGATGTAGACCTGCCGGGGATATTCCCGGCGCAGGGCCTCCGCGACCACGGCGCCGCCGTCGGTGATCCCCGACCCATCGAATGCGAAGTTGAACACGCCATAGCCCACCCCCAGTTCGGTCTGCAGACGCTGGGTCCAAACCTGGCCCGCCGGCTGGCCCGCGCCCCGCAAGATCGAGTTGCCGCCGACGATCACCAAAATCTGCCCCGGCTGCATCCGCGCCCGCACCGTCGCCATCATTTCGCCGACGGTGGGATAATAATTGGTTTCCGGCGACGTCCACTCGGTGAACCGGACGAAGTGCGTCAGGTGACTCTGCCCGGCCGTTATGCGCCCCAGCCAGCACAACCCCCCGAATCCGACGGCGACGCCCAGCAGCATCGTGCGGGTCGCAATGGCGGAAGAAAGCCGACGGAGGACGGGGATGACGCTCATGATCCGGAATTAAAGAGCATGGCGCCCATGCGCCAGGCATCCGCCGCGGGGTAGAAAAAGATCAGCCAGCCAAACCAGGCAAAAAGCTGGGTGGACAGCCAGCACGCGAACGGCTGCCGGCCCAAAAGGCGTGCGAGCGGGGGGCCGACTCCCGGACAGGCCGCGTAGTTTGCGCAGAAAGCCAGCCCGACGCCGTGGTAGAGGCCCCAGAGGACGAAATGCCAGGCCGGCCCGTGCCAGAGTCCGATCAGCGCGAAGGCCATCAGTCCATTGGCGGCCCGCCGCCAGACACCGTGCCGGTTTCCCCCCAGCGGGATGTAGACATAGTCCCGGACCCACGAACTGAGCGAGATGTGCCACCGCTGCCAGAATTGCTGCAGGTCGGTGGCCGCATAGGGCCAGTTGAAATTCTCCGGCAGCCGAACCCCGAGCATACGGGCCAACCCGATCGCAATGTCGCTGTAGCCGCTAAAATCGAACAGGATGCGGACGGCGATCAGCGTGAAGATCAGCCAGCGCCCCCCCAGCGGGAGTGCCGCGAACCGGGGCAGCGGCGCATAGAAGTCGATTGCCAGGATGAGATTGTCGGCCACCACCACCTTTTTGAGCAATCCCATCGCCACGCGCTGCAGCCCGGCCGAGACATCATCGATGCCCACGGCCCGGGCTCCCTCGGCCAGGGACGGCAGAAACTGTTCGTAGCGTTTGATCGGGCCGGCGACCAGCGACGGAAAGAAGATCGAGAACAGGACAAATTGCAGCGGATTGCGGATGGGCTGCCCCCCTTGGCGCACATCGGCGAGATAGTGGATGAACTCGAAGGCAAAGAAACTGATCGCCAGCGGCGGGGCGGCCGGCACCCATCCGCCCACCGAGCGCTCCGCCGCCGCGCCCCAGCCCGGGTTAAGGAGGTACAGCAACTCACCCGTGAGAAAATGCGTGTACTTGTAGAAACAGAGCGCCACGACGCTGAGCGTGATACCTGCGGCACACGCGATCCGATTGCGCGTCAGGCCGACGGCATACGTGAAGCCGCCCAACCCCATAATCGGCAGCAAGCCCGCCGGCCCGGCGAAATGATAGTGGTAGGCCACGCAGGCCAGGGCCAAAAAGGGCAGCCGCAGCGCGGGTCGTCGCAGCAGCCAAAAGATCGGCAGCACGACCACGACGAAGACCACGAACCAATAAGTGGTAAAGATCGTCCCAAAACCAGCCAGCGTGGCGGGTTCGAACCAGGCGCCGGCGTTTTGAAACCACGAAAAGGAAGCGAGCATGCCAATCAGGTGCGGGAAGTGGAACGCTGGTTAGGAATATCCGTCCTGCCCATCCCTTTCTTGGGTGATAACCTGGTAAACATGGACTATCACGTTTGACTGGAAGCACGATACCTGCGAACGTCCCGCACCGCCTGAAAGTCAGCCATCGGGCCCCAATCGCCCAGATTGAATCAGCCCCGGTGCCGGCCGTAGCGATGTTTATCCGACCGGTGCCCGTCCGCCGTCATTTCCTGTGCCGAACCACCCACTCCCACCCAAGGGCACCCCGCCGACCCTCCGCTTCATTGCCATCATCAAGCTGGTGAAAGGGCTCCTCGTGGTCGCGATCGGCCTGGGCGCCTTCCGGTTGATCAACCATGATTTGGCGGAATCCGCCCGCAGTCTGACCGCGCACCTGCGGATTGACCCGGAAAACCACTATGCCCGCCGCTTCATCGAGAAAGTGGCCAAGATCAATCCGACCGAGCTGCGCCACTACGGCATTGTCTCATTCGTCTTTGCGGCCGAACTTTTCACGGAAGGGATCGGTCTGTGGCTGAACCAGATGTGGGCCAAATATATGGTCCTGGTGGGCACCGGCTTTTTTATCCCCCTGGAGGCCTATGTCTGCATCCGCACCTTCACGTGGGAGCACCTCACGCTCTTTATCGTTAACGTCGCGGTGGTGGCCTACGTGGCCTGGTGCGTCCGCCGGGACCACCGCCCGGCAGCCTAGCGGACGAGCGCCGCCGCCTTGCGGCGCGCGCCCTCCATGTTGGGCAAAAAGCCCGTGAGCAGCCCGATCAGCGGCAGGTACGCGCAGACCTGGAAGACATGGAAAATGCTGGTGTGGTCCGCCAGCCAGCCGAGGGCGGCCGAACCCACCCCGGCCACGCCGAAGGCGAAGCCAAAGAACAGGCCGGACACCAGGCCGGTCCGCCCGGGAATCAAGTCCTGGGCAAAGACCAGGATCGCGGAGAAGGCCGAGGCCAGCACCAGGCCGATCACGACCGTCAGGGCCAGCGTCCAGCCCAGCCCCACGTGCGGCAGAATCAGGGTGAAGGGCGCCACCCCGAGGATCGAAATCCAGATGACGTATTTGCGGCCGAACCTGTCGCCGACGGGTCCCCCGAGGATGGTGCCCGCCGCGACCGAGAACTGGAAGAGGAACAGCGCCAGCTGCGCCGTCCGCACCGAGACGTGGAACTTGGCGATGAGGTAGAAGGTGTAGTAGCTGGTCAGGCTCACCAGGTAGAAGTACTTCGAGAAGATGAGGGCCAGGAGGATGGCCACCGACATGACCACCCGGGCGCGCATCAGGGGCGTGCCGGGGGGCCGCTCCAGGGTGGAGCGCAGCCGGGAATAATGGCGGCGGTACCAGGCCCCCACCCGCGTGAGCACAACGATCGCCAGCAGCGCCAGCAGCGTGAACCAGAGGATCTGGGTGTGCCCGGTCTTGGCCATGATCAGCGCCGCCAGGAGCGGCCCGAGCGAGCTCCCGAAATTGCCGCCCACTTGGAAAAGGGACTGCGCGAAGCCGTGCCGGCCACCCGAAGCCATCCGGGCCACCCGGGAAGCCTCGGGATGGAAGACCGCCGAGCCCATGCCCACCAGGCAGGCCGCGGCCAGGACCCAGGCGTAGGTGCTCGCGAAGGCGAGCAGGACCAGCCCCACCAGGCTGAAGCCCATGCCGATCGCCAGGGAATTGGGCATGGGCCGCTGGTCGGTGTAGTAGCCGACCGCCGGCTGCAGGATCGAGCCGGTGAGCTGGAAGCAGAAGGTGATCAGGCCGATCTGGGTGAATGACAGCGCGAATTCGGCCTTCAGAAGCGGGTAGATGGCCGGCAGCAGCGCCTGGATCGTGTCGTTGAGCAGGTGCGAGAAGCTCAATGCGAGGAGAATCCTCATCACGGTGTTACCCGCCTCGGCCGAACGCTCGGTGCTGCGATCCATAGTTTGGAAAAGCGTAGGAAAAAGACTCGGCGCGACGACTTTTTTCCGCCCGACTGGCCACCGCATGGAAGTTAAGGCCCTCACCGACCGCGCGATGGAAATCCGGAGCCGCTTCGCCGCCTTCGAGCAGGCCCGCTCGGGCCGGGTCTGGACCCGCGAAGAGCTGATGCAGGGCTTCGTCGTGGATGTCGGCGATCTGATGAAGCTCGTGATGGCGAAGGCGGGCTCGCGCGACGTGGAGGACGTCGATCGCAAGCTCTCCCATGAGCTGTCGGACTGCCTCTGGTGCGTCCTGGTCCTCTATCGGATGTATGGGCTGGATCCGGAAACCGAATTCCTGAAGACCATGGACGAGCTCGAGGGCTGGATCGCGGCGCGCACGCCCCCCGCCTGAGCGATACCGCGGGGATCGCCGCGCTATTGGCCCCGGAGGATGTTGCCCACGATCCCGCCGATGACCCCGCCGGCGGTCGCGTCCCGCGCTTCCTGGTTCGGGAGATAATGGGCGATGGATTCGGCGAGGTTGAGGATGGGCATGCTCTGCAGCCACGCCTTGCCGGGGCCCGTGAGGGTCGCGAGGAAAATCCCCTCCCCGCCGAAGATCATGTTTCGCACGCCCCGGACCCGCTGGATGTCGAACTGGAGCGAGGGAGTGATGATGCCGACGTGGCCGGCGTGCACCAGGAGCCGCTGGCCCGGCTGGAGGTCCTCGGTGACGACCTCACCGGAGAGATCCAGCCACACTGTGCCCGGGCCCGTCACCCGCTGCAGGATGAAGCCCTCGCCTCCGAAGAACGAGGCGCCCAGGCGCTGCTGGAAGGCCATTTCCAGGGTCACGCCGGTCTCGGCCACCAGGAAGGTTTCCTTCCGGCAGATGAGCGACTCGCCCGCCGCGAGCTTGAAAGGCAGGATATGGCCCGGGAACCGCGGGGCGAAGGCCAGCCGGCTGGGGACGGCGCCGCGAGCGGTGTAGGTCGTGACGAAAAAGCTGCCACCGCTGAGCGAGCGCTTGAGGCCGGAAAAGAGGCCGCCGCCGGTGCTGGTGTCCATCTGCACGTCGTCCGTCATCCAGGCCATGGCGTGGGTCTGACAGTAGACGCTTTCGCCCGGGGCGAGTTCGACCTGGAGGGTCGGCATGGTCGTGCCGGTAATCGTGGAATTCATGGTAAATCCACAACGGGTGACGCCCGGCGCCGGGTCAAGTCCGGGCCGCCGCCGCCCCTCCTGGGAGGGCAGAGCAATTCTCGCTTGCGCTGGGCGGGGATTGGCTGCTTTTTCTTACCTTCCTGTACGCACCCGTAGCTCAATTGGATAGAGCGTCTGACTACGGATCAGAAGGTTGGGAGTTCGACTCTCTCCGGGTGCACCACTTTCTGAGCCCCTGTCCGCAGTCGCCGGACCCGGGCAAAATCTCTCTATGCAGAAGCCCTACGCCGACCTGCTGGCCCAATTGAGGCGCAATCTCCGGATCTCCGTCATGCTCTGCGTCGCGGGGCTCGTGACCGCGATCGCCCTCGTGGCCGAGGCGCATACGCCCAATGTCCGCGACTGGGGCTATCTCTCCCTTGGCTGCTGGGTGGTTTCGGCGGTCTTTCTCGGGGTCAGCGCCCATCGATACCGGTCTTACGTCCGACAATTGGCCCATCGGCCGTAAAGGCAGCTGGCCTCGGCCGGTCGCCCTGCGGTGAATACGCATCCTTCCCGCGCCGGCGTCCGCATCCTCCTCGGCGCCGCGGCGCCGAGCCCGGCTGCCATCTGTATCACTCAATAGCCACGTTAGCATGCGGTTAGCCTCGATCCATTCGGCGGGATGAGGCGTATTGTCCGCTTTTTTCTCCCCGCGCGCGGCAACCCGCCTGCAGCCGTTATGCAGCTAAAAACAGCCGCTATGCGAACATACCGGAAATCCAGCAGTGTCGGCATCAATCCTGCATCACTTCAGGCGTCGGTTCCGAGGGGAATACACCATCGCGGCGACGAATCGGATTCGGTGCCGAGGCGGGCTTCTTTTCGGGACCCTGGCGTACCTATGGATACAATACGTACCGGTGCTGCAGGCCAAAATCCGGCCACCCATGCTGAACACAAGGGGTTTCAGAATCGGGCGGTTGCGACCTCCTTCCTCAAGGGCCTCGACCTCCTCACGGTGCTGGCCCGGCGAGAGGACGGCCTGCCGGTTTCGATGCTCGTGCGAAAGCTCAAGCTGCCGCGCACCTCCATCTTCCGCATGCTCACCACGCTCGAGCAGTATGGCCTGGTGGCCAAGAAGGGGCGCGTCTGGTGCGCCACGGAGCAGTTCTACGAGTGGTCGTCGCGCGACACCCACGGCGAGATCCGGCGCCGATACGAGCCGGTGATCCATGCCGTGGCGGTCGAGGTCGGGGAGCTGGTGGAGTTGGGCATCGGCGAAGCGGGCGGCGTGCGCTACATCCACTGGGAGCAGGCGCCCCACCTGATCACGATCGATCCCCTGAAGAGCGGCGTTTATCCACTACACAAGACCGCCACCGGGAAGCTGGTGCTGTCGCAGCGGCCGGACCTCTGCAGCTCCTTTGAGGACCGCAAGCTCCTGGCCGAAATCGCCGACGCGCGGACGACGGGCGTGGCCGCCAACCGCCGCGAGTCCGATCCCAATGTGATGGCGATCGCCACCTGGGCGGCGCAGCCCTCGACGATCACACCGATCATTTGTGTGAAGTGGCCGTTCTTCCGGTTCACCGAGGCCAAGGCGCTGCGGGCCCTGGCGGTCGTCCGGCGGGAGCTGGCCAAGGTCAACAACTAGGCAAGGGGGCCGCCACCCGCCGCCGCGCCCCGGGCCGCGCGGCCCTACCCCGCCACGCGCCAGTCGATCAGCTGCAGCTGCAGCAGGCGGCGGTCGTTGTAGGTGTTCCAGGCCAGCTCGACCGCGAGGTCGATCGGCACCCCGGCGGGCGGCAGCCGCCGCGCCATTTTCCAGGCAACTCCGTGCAGGCGGCGGCCGCGGCCATCGTCGAACCAGAACCGGAAATGCTGCTCCTTGAAGACCGTGGGCGGCGGACTTAGCACCACCCCGCGCAGGCCGAAGATCGGCTCGGGGTTGCCCTGGCCGAAGGGCTGCAGGGTCGCCAGGTCGTCCATCAGGCGGTCGCGGATCTGGTGCGGCTCGAGCCAGGCGGCGATGTCGATCCGCGCCTCGGCGATGTCGCCGCCCACGTGGGTGCGGACCGCCTCCGCAAACTGGCGCCGGAACCCGTCGAGGCGTCCCTTGATCAGGGATACCCCCACCGCCATTGGGTGCCCGCCCCAGCTGGAAAGATGGTCGCGGCACTGGCCGAGGACCTCGACCAGGTTGACGCCGTGGACGCTGCGCCCGGATCCCTTCGCGTGCTCGCCCTCGTTCCCAAGGACGATGCAGGGCCGGTTGTACTTGCGGGTGACCCGGCCGGCCACGATCCCCACGACGCCCGGATGCCACGCCTCGCTGAAGAGCACGATGCCGGAATGGCTCGCGTATTCGGACTCGATCAGGCGCTCGGCCTCGCCCGTCATCAGGCGCTCGATCTCCTGCCGCTCCCGGTTGAACTGGTCCAGCTGGCGCGCGGTCTCGAAGCAGAAGGCGCTGTCCTCGCTGATGAGCAGTTCAACCGACAGCGCGGCATCGGCCAGGCGGCCCGAGGCGTTGATCCGGGGCCCGAGCCGAAAGGAGACGTCGGCCGGCAGGATGTCCTGGCCAGCCTTCATGCCCGCGACCTCCATCAGGGCCCGCAGCCCGGGCCGCTGGGTCTCCTGGAGGATGCGCAGGCCGTGGCGGGCCAGGATCCGGTTCTCGCCGACCAGGGGCACCAGATCGGCCACCGTCCCGAGCGCGACCAGGTCGAGGTGGTCGCGGAGCTTGAGGTTCAGGGCACCCGGGTGGTTCTCGGCCCGGAGCCGCTTCAGGAGGCCGTGCATCGCCTTGAAGACCAGGCCCACCGTGCAGAAGTCCCGCCAGAGGGCCTGGGTCTCCCCGCCCCCCGCCGTCGCGTGGGGGTTGAGGAGCACGCCCTGGGTCAGGGCGCCCTCCTTCTCCCGGTGGTGGTCGATCACAATGACATCGATCCCGCGCTCGATCAGGTAGGCGACCTCCGCATGGGAGTTCGTCCCGCAGTCGAGGGCCACGAACAGCTTGGGCACCCCCTGCTCCAGCGCCCGGTCGATGGCGCTGCGGGACAGGCCGTAGCCGTCCTCGGCCCGCCGCGGCACGATGAAGCGCGGGCTGAGGCCGAACTTTCGCAAGACCATGACAAGGAGCGCCGTGCTGGTCACCCCGTCGACATCGTAGTCGCCCAGCACCACCACCGAATCGCGGTTCACGATCGCGGCCTGGAGCCGCGCCGCCACCGCCTCCAGGTTGGGCAGCAGGAAGGGATCGCCCAGCCCGGCCAGGGCGGGCTCGAGGAAGCGGCCGGCCGCCGCGGGTTCGCGGATGCCCGCCCGCAGCAGCAGTTCCGCCAGGATGGAGTCCACCCCGGCGTCCCGGCTGAGCGCCGCTACCTCGTCAGCGAGGAACGGCGTGTGATTCCAGCGCATGTCATTCGGACGCTTTGCTGGAACCCGTCCACTCGTACTTCGGGCTCACGTCGGCATGGGCCTCGACGTGCTTCCGGTCGCCCTTGTGCCACCAGTAGAAGATCGGGCTGGCGATGAAGATCGACGAGAAGGTGCCGGTGATGATGCCGACGATGAAGGTGAAGGAGAGATCCTTCATGACGCCGGTGCCGAAGACGAAGAGGGCCAGCGCGGCCAGGAAGGCCGTGAAGCTGGTCATGATCGACCGCGAGAACACCCGGTTGATGGCCAGGTTGATGACGTCGCGGAGCTTCATCGACGGGTTGAGCCGGAGCTCCTCGCGGATCCGGTCGAACACGACGATGGTGTCGTTGATCGAGTAGCCCGCGATCGAGAGGATGGCCGCCACCATCGGGGCCGAGAACTGCCGGCCGGAGATGACGAAGATGCCGATCGTCATCAGGATGTCGTGGACCGAGGCCACGACGGCGCCGATGGCGAAGCCGAACTCAAAGCGGAAGGCGACGTAGATTAGGATGACGACCATCGACCAGCTGATGGCCTTGAGGGCGTTCCATTCGATTTCCCGGCCGATCGAGGGCCCGATGTGGTCCTCGCCGATCTTCTCGAGGCCCGCCGCGGGATAGGCCTTCTGCAGGGCCGCCAGGAGGGGGGCGCCCTCGTCCGGGGCCGTCTCGAGCGTGAGCTTCTCGACGCCGCCGCCGATGGGGGTCGTGTAGGTCGGGTTCACCTCGCCGATGTGGGCGGCGTCCGCCACGGTGCGGATCTGGCCGGGATCCAGCTTGTGCTGGAAGCTGGTCGTGATCACGTCGCCGCCGGCGAAGTCGATGCCGAAGATGCGGTTGCCCTTGTAGAACACCATGGCGACGCCGATCAGGATGATCGTCCAGGAGACCAGGAAGGCGGGGCGGTAGTATTTGACGAAGTCGAAGTTCTCCGTGTGGAGAAAATGCAGCATCGGGAACTTCTTCACGATGTCCTTCTCGATCAGCCACTCCATGACCATGTGGCTGGTGACCAGCACCGAGAACATGGTGGAGAAGACGCCGATCGCCAGCGTGATGCCGAAGCCCTTGATCGAACCCGTGCCGAGCCAGATCATGATGGCGCAGATGGCCAGCTGCGTGACGTGGGCGTCGACGATGGTGATGAAGGCCTTGTCGTAGCCGGCGACGAGCGCGGTCTTGAGCGACTTGCCCAACTTGAGCTCCTCGCGCATGCGCTCGAAGATCAGGATGTTGGCGTCCACCGCCATGCCGATCGTGAGCACGATGCCGGCGAGGCCCGGGAGGGTCATGGTGGCGCCGAGCGAGGCCATGACGCCGAGGATGAAGAGGATGTTCATCGCGAGGGTCGCGACCGCCACCACGCCGCCGATGGTGTAGTAGGTGATCATGAACCCGGCGACCAGGGCGGCGCCGATGATGGCGGCGCGGGCGCCGCTGCTGATCGCGTCCTGCGCCAGCGACGGGCCGACCTCGTACTGCTCCTTCACCACGAGGGGAAGGTCGAGGGGGTTGTTCAGGGCGGTGGCGATCCGGATGGCCTCGCGGTCGCTGGGGATGCC
Source organism: uncultured Opitutaceae bacterium (assembly GCA_903916755.1). Lineage (GTDB taxonomy): Bacteria > Verrucomicrobiota > Verrucomicrobiia > Opitutales > Opitutaceae > Palsa-1447. The sequence continues at coordinate 141,880 of CAIWXW010000087.1, forward strand.
GGTGATGACGGCGGAGCCACCGGCGATCTCCTCATGAACCGTGGGGGCCTCGTAAAGGGTGCCGTCGAGGACAATGGCGAGTCGGCCCAGGTGGCCGCTCTGCTGGCCCTCGGCCGCGATCTCGCGGGTCAGGTCGGCGAACTGCTTCTTGCCGGCCGTGGTCAGGTTCAGGTTGACCTCCGGGGCGCCGTACATGTCGGCGGCGGAAAAGGCGTTCGAGATGGCCTCGCCGGTCATCTCCGGGATCCGGCGGACAAACAGCTCCTCGGTCACGTCATTGCCGGTGCGGTCGGTCTCCTCCAGGGTCATGGGCTCGTAACCGGGCGGGATGTCGTCCGGGGCCGCGGCGTTCGGGACCAGGGTCGGGTGCACGCGGCGGAATTCGAGGCGGGCGGGCTTGCGGACGCTTTCCACGACGTCCGGGTTGTTGCGGGTGTCGAGGCCGGCGAGCTCAACCTCGATCCGGTTGTCGCCCACCGGGCGGATCAGGGGCTCGGCCACGCCGATCCCGTTCACGCGGGCGCTGATGATCTCGATCGCCTTGTCCAGCTTGTCCTTGCGGACGTACTCGGGGCCCTGGCCGGCGGCCTTCGGGTCCACCTCGAGGGTGAAGGCCACGCCGCCGGCGAGATCCAGGCCGCGGCGGAGCTTGGCCTGGGCGCGCCGGGCGAGCTCGCCCAGCAGGATGTCGTTGCGGCGCACGACGTTCTTCACGTCGATCACAATGTCCGGGAAGTACTGCGAGAGGTCCGTCTTCTGCTCGTCGGAGGTGCGCTTGAGGGCGATGTAGTCCGATTGGAACTTGCCGGCCACGACCTGGGCATGGGCGTCGTCCAGCAGCTTGCCGAATTCCGCCGGCTTGGCGGTGGCGTGCTCGCGGGCGTAGACGGGAAAGGGGATGTCCTTGAGGGGCAGAAGCTCGCTGAGGGCCCACACCGCGATCGCGGCGCTGAGCAATAGCTTCCAGAGGTTACGTTTCAACAGAGGGGTTGGGGCCGGCGGCGCCGGCGGCAGGACCGCGAAGCGGTCTTATTTCTTTTCCTCGACGACGCCGTTGCGCTTGGTGACCGACTGGATGAAGCCCTTGCCGACCTCGACCTTGGTGGTGTCGGCGATCCGGATGACAAAGCGGTCGTCCTTCACATTCGTGATGGTGCCGTAGATGCCGCCGGTCGTGACCACCTCGTCGCCGGACTGCAGTTCCGTCAGCATCTTCTCGTGCGCCTTCTGCTTCTTGCGCTGGGGGGCGATCATGAGGAAATACATGCCGCCGACCAGGAGAACCAGGGGCAGGAAGGTCACCAGGCCGCCCCCCTGGGGGGCTGCGGTTTGGGCCAAAACGGGGAGCGTGGTCAGGAGGGAGGTCATATTCGTCATTGCGTATTGAAAGTCAGAGAAGCTATTTCAAAAAAAGAAACCCGCATCAAACAGTTTCCCCTCCCTCCAAAGCAAGCCCTAACGCCTCCCCGCCCACCCCCGCATTGAAAAGCAAACCAGCAGCCGGCTGGACCGCCGCCCGGTCCGAGGAACACTACGGGTTCAAGCGTTGGGGCTCCGGCCATTTTGCGGTGGACGAGGACGGCTTTGTGGCCGTCCAGCCCCAGGCCGATGGCCGGGCCATCCGGGTCCTGGATGTGATCCAGGAGGCGGTCGGAATGGGCCTCAAAGCCCCGATGGTCATCCGCTTCCAGGACCTGCTCCGGCACCGGGTGGTCCAGATGAACGAGACCTTCCGCCGGACCATGAAGGCCGAGGGCTACAAGGGCGAGTACCGGGGGGTCTTCCCGATCAAGGTCAACCAGCTGCGGGAGGTGGTCGACGAGATCATCGCGGCCGGCAAGGACTACCATTATGGCCTGGAGGCGGGCTCCAAGCCCGAGCTGATGGTCGCCCTGGCCATGCATGAGGGCAGCCAGCGGCTGATCATCTGCAACGGCTACAAGGACCACGACTACATCCGGCTCGCCCTCCTGGGCCGCAAACTGGGCAAGAAGGTCATCCTGGTGGTCGAGCAGCTGTCCGAGTTGGACGACATCATCCGCCTGTCCCAGGAAACGGGGGTCAAGCCGATGATCGGCTTCCGGGTGAAGCTCCAGACCCGGGGCGAGGGCAAGTGGGCCATGTCCACCGGCGAAAACGCCAAGTTCGGGCTCAACACCGCCGAGATCCTCTTTGCCTGCGAGAAGCTCAAGGCGGTCAAGTTCACCCAGTGCCTCAAGCTGGTCCATTTTCACATCGGCTCCCAGGTGCCGAACATCATCACGATCAAGAACGCGGTGATCGAGGCCACCCGCTGCTACTGCCACCTGTCCGACATGGGCTTCCCCATGGGCTACCTGGACGTGGGCGGGGGCCTGGGCATCGACTACGACGGCTCGCGGACCAATTTCGAGAGCTCGATGAACTACTCCCTGGAGGAGTACGCCCGCGACGTCATCTTCAACATCCGGGAGATCTGCGACGCCTCCGATGTGGCGGTGCCGGACATCGTCAGCGAATCGGGCCGCGCGGTCGTCGCCCCCCACTCCATGCTGGTCGTGGAGGTCTTCGAGCGGATCAACAAGCACGAGTCCCTGGGCCAGCAGCACCAGCCCAAGGTTAAGCACAAGGTCGTCCAGGACCTGGCGGTCATGCTGAAGAATAAGACCA
>CAIWXW010000088.1 GCA_903916755.1 uncultured Opitutaceae bacterium
CCACCGCCGTCTTGCTCGCCGAATCCATCTACAAGGAAGGCCTCAAGAACGTCACCGCCGGCTCGAACCCGATCTTCCTCAAGCGCGGCATCGACAAGGCCGTGGAGGCCGCGATCGCCGAGCTGCACAAGAGCTCGAAGAAGGTCTCCGACCGCGAGGAAATCCGCCAGGTCGCGACCGTGTCCGCCAACTGGGACGACACCATCGGCGCCATCATCGCCGACGCCATGGACAAGGTCGGCAAGGACGGCACCATCACGGTGGAAGAGGCCAAGTCGATCGAGACCACCCTCGACGTCGTCGAGGGCATGCAGTTCGACAAGGGCTACCTCTCACCGTACTTCGTCACCACCCCGGAGAGCATGGAGGTCGTCCTCGAGGACGCCTATGTGCTGATCAACGAAAAGAAGATCTCGAGCCTGCAGGACCTCCTGCCCCTCCTCCAGACCGTGGCCAAGAGCGGCAAGCCCCTCCTGATCATCGCCGAGGAAGTTGAAGGCGAGGCCCTCGCGGCCCTCGTGGTCAACAAGATCCGCGGCACGCTGAACGTCTGCGCCGTCAAGGCCCCGGGCTTCGGCGACCGCCGCAAGGCCATGCTCGAGGACATCGCGATCCTGACCGGCGGCAAGTGCCTGACCGAGGATCTCGGCATCAAGCTCGAGAATGTCACCGTCTCCGACCTCGGCCGCGCCAAGCGCATCACCGTGGACAAGGAAAACACCACGATCGTGGAAGGTTCGGGCAAGAGCTCCGACATCCAGGGCCGCGTGAAGCAGATCCGCCGCCAGATCGACGAGACCACCTCCGACTACGACCGCGAGAAGCTCCAGGAGCGTCTCGCCAAGCTGGCCGGCGGCGTGGCCGTCATCAATGTCGGCGCCGCGACCGAGGCCGAGATGAAGGAAAAGAAGGCCCGCGTCGAAGATGCGCTCCATGCGACCCGCGCGGCCGTGGAAGAGGGCATCGTCGCCGGCGGCGGTGTGGCGCTCCTGCGCTGCGCCAAGGCCATCGACAACGTGAAGCTCGAAGGCGATGAGGCCATTGGCGCCCAGATCGTCCGTCGCGCCATCGAGTCGCCGATCCGCATGCTCTGCGCCAATGCCGGCGTCGAGGGTGCCGTGGTCGTCGGCCAGGTGCTCGGCGGCAAGGGCAACTACGGCTACAACGTCGCGACGGGCGAGTACGAGGACCTGGTGAAAGCCGGCGTCGTCGACCCGACCAAGGTGACCCGCACGGCGCTGCAGAACGCGGCCTCGATCGCGGGCCTCCTGCTCACGACCGAGTGCATGATCACCGAGCTCCCGGAGAAGAAGGACGCTGGCCACGCTGGCGGCGGCCATCCCCCGGGCGGCGGCGGCATGGACTACTAAGCCCAGGGCTTAGAAAAGAATTCGAGGGCGCCCCGGCCGACGGGGCGCCCTTTTTATTGGCCGCGATCGACTGGGCGCGACGGGGTCTTAGCGATTCCCCCTCCCCCCTCCCGCGTCGGGCCGGCGCTTGCTCCGGGCCGGGCTCTTCGAATTCCGCCCCATGATGACGCCACGGTTGCTGAAGGGCGTTTTGCCGGCTGCGCCTGCCGTTTGCCCTTTCCGGGTTGGCCTTTTGGCGTTTCCCTAGGGACATGGAAGTAACCCTGCTCGGCACCGGCACCTCCCAGGGCGTCCCCATGATCGGCTGCGCCTGCGCCGTCTGCGCATCCCCGGATCCGCGCAACAAGCGCACCCGCACCTCCATCCATGTGGTGATGGACGGCCTGCACATCCAGGTGGATGCGGCGCCCGAATTGCGCCTCCAGTGCCTGGCGGCCGGCATCGCCCAGCTCGACCTTTTCATCCTGACCCATGGGCACTCCGACCATATCGTCGGGATGGATGACCTCCGGCGCTTCTGCGACCTGGCGGGCGGGCGGGCGCTGACGGTGTATTCCACCGATCACGGCCTCTCCCGGATCCTCGCCATCTATCCCTACGCGATCATGGATCGTCCCGTCGTCCGCGGCTACCCCGCCTTCAATCTCATCGAGATGCCGATCGAGCTGGATCTCCCCCAGGGCACCATCCAGTCGACGCTCCTGCCCCATGGCGGCCTCAACACGCTGGGGCTTATCTTCACCGAGCGGAGCACGCAGAAGAAGTTCGTGTATTACACCGACTGCAAGCGCATCCCCCGCGACGCGATCACGCTGGCCCGGGGAGCCGACGCCGTCGTCCTCGATGGACTCCGGCCAGAGCCGCACCCCTCGCACATGAGCATCAACGAGGCGATCGCCGCCGCCCAGGAAATCCGGGCCCCGCGCTCGTGGATCACCCACCTGACTCATCTGACCGACCACGAGACTTTTGAGTCGACGCTGCCGAAGCCCATCAAGCTCGCCTACGACGGCATGAAGATTGTGCTTTAGAGCGCGCCGCGGCTTGGGGCCGGATCTGGTATCGGATTAAGATAATCCGCCAGAAGATCTTAGGAATTAAGACAAAATCAGATAGAAAACTCACTTGCCTAATCCCTACCAACTCAATCTACATTTCATTTCAGATGAGCACGATTTCCATACCTTCCGCGTCCGGGGCCAAGCCGAACTGGCTCGAGCGGGTGCGCGCCCAAGTCGAGGGCCTCCAATACGGCGTCGTCCAGCTCGTCGTTCACGACGGCCGGGTCACGCAGATCGAGCGGACGGAAAAGGTCCGGCTCCCTTCCGAGCGCGACGAGCGCCCCGCCCGTTAGTCTTCCTTTCCCCGGCCACCGCCGGGGCGAAATCCAACCCAAACCACCGAACCGTCGACGTACCACAGCCGCAGCCGTCATCCAGCCTAGAAAACCCGTCCCGTCATGACCCATCGCCTGCCGACCAAACTCACCGCCGCCCTCGTGGCGGCGCTCGCCCTCGCCTCCCTTGCCGCCCCGGCCCTCCGCGCCGACGAAAGCGCGGACATCAAGCAGCTACAGGACCAGATCCAGGCGCTGCAGGAGAAGCTGAACGTCCTCGCCCGCAAGCAGGACATCCAGGCCGATGACGCCGCCGCGGCCGCCAAGGCGCTGCCGAAGGTCACCGTCGGGGATGGCGGCCTGGTCGTCACCTCGCCAGACGCCTCCACCTCCTTCCATGCCGGCAGCCTGATCCAGTTCGATTCCCGCGAGTTCCTCCAGGACGGCGGCGGCGTGGCCAACAACGGATTCTTCCTGCGCCGCGCCCGCATCATCCTCGATGGCAAGATCAACAAGATCTACTCCTACCAGTTCGTGCCCGAGTTCGGCGGCGGCAGCGGCGGCACCGCCACCGCGGTCGCGATCCTCGACGCGAACGTCACCATCGCCCCGACCCAGGCCGTCCAGCTCAAGGTCGGCAAGTTCAAGACGCCGATCGGCATCGAGGAACTGCAGCAGGACTCCAATACGTTCTTTGTCGAGCGCTCGCTCGCCACGAACCTCGAGCCGAACCGCGACGTCGGCGCGCAGATCCAGGGCTCCGTGGCCCAGGGCCGGGTGGCCTATTCGGTCGGCCTGTTCAACGGCACCCCGGACGCCCTCAGCTCGTCGGGCAACTCGGACTTTGACAACGAGAAGGACGTCGACGGCCGCCTCTTCCTGACGCCCTTCGTCAATGACAAGGAATCGATCTGGCAGGGCCTGGGCTTCGGCGTCGCCGGCGGCGAGGGTCGTGAGAAGACCCACTCCGCCCTGACCTCCGGCTACAAGACGGACGGCCAGCAGACCTTCTTCTCCTACAACGCGGCCGCCTACACGGACGGCTCCGTCTGGCGGGTTTCCCCCCAGGTCTACTACTTCGCCGGCCCGTTTGGCGGCCTCGCCGAATACGTCGTGTCGAGCGTCAATGTCCGACCCACCGCGCCCACGACCGTCTTCCCCGCGAAGACGCAGCTGGAAAACAAGTCCGCCGCGGTCACCGCGAGCTGGGTGCTGACCGGCGAGGATGCGACCTATAATGGCGTCACCCCCGCCCAGCCGTTCAGCTGGGCCAACGGCACCTGGGGCGCCTTCCAGGTTGCCGCCCGCTGGGAGCAGCTGAAGATCGACCCGAACGCGTTCCGCGGCGCCACGCCGCTCGCCTCCCCGATCACCAACGCGAACGAGGCCTCGGCTATCGATGCGGGCGTCAGCTGGTATCTCAGCAAGTCGGTCCGGATCACCACGGACTTCTTCGACACGCATTTCCACGTGACGACGGTGACCGCCGCCACGCCGCAAATCCTGCGCCACAACGAGAAGGCGATCGACAGCCGCATCCAGCTCTCCTTTTGAGCGCCCCCTCCGCTTCCAACCTCCGACTTATTCCCATGAAACTTAAATCCCTGCTCCTCGCGGCCGTGGCCCTGGCCACCGCCGCGGCGGGCTCCGCCAAGACGATCACGCTGCTCAACGTCTCCTACGACCCGACCCGCGAGCTCTATGTCGACTACAACGCCGCCTTCGCCAAGTACTGGAAGGCCAAGACCGGCGCCGCAGTCGTCGTGCAGCAGTCGCACGGCGGCTCGGGCGCCCAGGCGCGCTCGGTCGTCGACGGCCTTCAGGCCGACGTCGTGACCCTCGCCCTCGCCGCGGACATCGACGCCCTCCACACCATCTGCATGCTCGTCCCGGGCGTCTGTCAGAAGCGCCTGCCGGTCCACTCGACCCCGTACACCAGCACGATCGTGCTGCTGGTGCGCAAGGGCAACCCGAAGGGGATCAAGGACTGGGATGATGTCATTCGCCCCGGCGTCTCGATCGTCGTCGCCAATCCGAAGACCTCGGGCGGCGCCCGCTGGGCCTACCTGGCGGCCTGGGGCTATGCCCAGCAAAGGTACGGCAGCGAAGCCAAGGCCCGGGAGTTCATCACCGAGCTCTACAAGCATGTGCCGGTCCTGGATTCCGGCGCGCGCGGCGCGACCACCACCTTCGTCAAGAACGGCATCGGCGACGTGGCGCTCTCCTGGGAAAACGAGGCCTTCCTCGCCATCAAGGAATTCGGGGCCGACAAGTTCGAGATCGTCGTGCCCTCGACCAGCATCCTGGCCGAGCCGCCCGTCTCCGTGGTCGACCGCGTGGCCAAGCGCAAGGGCACGACGGCCGTGGCCAAGGCCTATCTCGAGTACCTGTACTCCGACGAGGGCCAGGACATTGCCGGCCGCAACTTCTACCGGCCCCGCAACGCGGCGATCGCGGCCAAGTACGCCTCGGTCTTCCCCCAAATCCCGCTCTTCACGATCGATGGCCTGTTCGGCGGCTGGACGAAGGCGCAGCAGACGCATTTCGCGGACGGCGGCGTTTTCGACCAGATCTACCAAAAGTAATCCGTGTCCGCTGTCTCTTTCCGTTCCGCGGCCGCCAGCCTCCCGCTGGCGGCCGCCGCAGGGCCGCCCGGCTCGCTCGAGGCGCGGCTCAGTGCGCTCTACGACCTCGCGCAGGACTCGCCCTACGTCTTTGCCTCGCCCCTGGGCCCTTTCTTTTTTCACGGACGGGCCGCGTATCTGCCCCGCCTGGTCTTCTTCGGGCCGCAGGCCTCGGATGATTCCTGGCGCCTCTCCTTTCTCGCCGGATTCGATCACCGCGACCTGCGCGCCTCCCGGGCGCTCCTCGCCCTGGTGCACGGGCTGGCGACCAATAGCGCGGCGGGTCATGGCCTGAACCTGTCCTTTTTTCCTCTCCTCGACATTGCCGGACTCGCCCTCGACGTGCCGGACCGCGGGCTCACCCGCGCGCACTGGGGCCGGGGCTCCCCGCCCGAGATCCGGCTGCTCGAGCAGGATGCCCGGGGCGGCGGCTACCATGGTTTTGTCCGGATCGAGACCGCCCGGGCCGCGGACGATCTCGTGACGATCCGGATTCGCCAGCCGATCACCCGTCCCCTTTCGCCCGATCTCGAACTGATCACGTCCGACGACGCCGAGTCCTTCCCGGTGCGCTTCGAGACCGTGCCGCCGGAGATCCGGGCCGAGGACGGCCCCCTCTCGATCACCGACGACCTGCCGATCGCCCCCTTTGAGCTGACCCTCCGCGTCCCCGCGGCCTGGCCGGAGCACGACTACCAGCGGGCGGTCGTCGTCCTGCTCAAGCGATTCCTCCGTCGCTACCGCGCGTTTCAGGCCCACGGCCAGCACCTCTAAATGGCCGCCTCCCGCCAGCGTTTTGTCCTGCCCGGATTCGGCATATCACTAGGGTTCACCCTGGCCTATCTCGGGATCATCGTCCTGATTCCGCTGGCCGCGGCCTTCCTGAAGGCGTCGGGGATGGGTTGGCCGGCCTTCGCCCGCGCCGCCTTCTCCCCGCGCGTCCTCGCCGCCTATCGGCTCAGCTTCTTCTGTTCGCTGGCCGCCGCCGCGGTGAACGCGGTCTTCGGGTTGATCGTCGCCTGGGTCCTGGTGCGCTATCCCTTCCCCGGCCGGCGGCTGGTCGACGCGCTCGTCGATCTTCCCTTTGCGCTCCCGACCGCGGTGGCCGGCATTGCCCTGACCGCGCTCTATGCGCCCACCGGCTGGCTGGGCCACTGGCTCGAGCCCCTCGGCATCCACGTGGCGTTCACGCGGCTCGGCGTCTTTGTCGCCCTCACGTTCATCGGGCTGCCGTTCGTCGTGCGGACGGTGCAGCCGGTCCTCCAGGAGCTTGAACCCGAGCTCGAGGAGGCCTCCGCCACCCTCGGGGCCAATCGCTGGCAGACGATTCGCCGCGTCCTGCTGCCGGAGATCCTGCCTCCCCTCCTGACCGGCTTCGCCCTCGCCTTCGCCCGGGCCCTCGGGGAATACGGCTCGGTCGTGTTCATCTCCGGCAATATGCCGATGAAGACCGAGATCGTGCCCCTGCTCATCATCACCAAGCTGGAGCAGTACGACTATGCCGGCGCGACCGCGATCGCCGTCGTCATGCTGGTCGCCTCCTTCCTCCTGCTGCTCCTGCTCAACCTGCTCCAGAAGCGGACCCACCGCTTCTATCGCGCCTGATATGGCCGGACCCGCCTCCACCCTCCTCGCGGCCGGCGCGCCCCCTCGGACGGCCGCCCACCGCGCCACCCAGGATCCGGCCTGGCTGCGCTGGGCCCTGATCGGAACGGCGATCGTGTTCCTGGGCTTCTTTCTCTTCCTGCCGCTGGTGGCCGTGTTCGCCGAGGGGCTCGCCCACGGCCTCCGGACCTACCTCGCGTCGTTCCGTGAGCCGGACGCCCTCGCCGCCATCCGGCTCACGCTGCTCACCGCGGGGATCGCCGTGCCGGCCAACCTGGTCTTCGGGGTGGCGGCCGCCTGGTGCATCACCAAGTTCCCCTTTCGGGGCAAGAGCCTCCTGATCACGCTGATCGACCTGCCCTTCGCCGTCTCACCGGTCATTTCCGGTCTCATCTATGTCCTCGTTTTCGGCGCGCGCGGCTGGTTCGGCTCCTGGTTCCTGGATCACAATATCGCCATCATCTTCGCCGTCCCCGGCATCGTCCTGGCGACGATCTTTGTCACCTTCCCCTTCATCGCCCGCGAGCTGATTCCGCTCATGCAGGCGCAGGGCTCCGATGAGGAGATGACAGCGGTCACCCTCGGCGCCGGCGGCTGGCAGATCTTCTGGCGGGTGACACTGCCCAACATCAAGTGGGGCCTCCTCTACGGCGTCATTCTCTGCAACGCCCGCGCCATGGGCGAGTTTGGGGCGGTCTCGGTGGTCAGCGGGCATATCCGGGGCGAGACGAACACGATGCCCCTGCACGTCGAGATCCTGTACAATGAGTACAACTTCGCCGCCGCCTTCGCCGTGGCCTCCCTCCTGGCGCTCCTCGCCCTCGTCACCCTGGCCCTGAAGACCTTCGTCGAATGGCGCAGCCAGCAGCTCGGCCGCACCTGATCCCATGAGCATCGAAGCCTGCGCCATCCGCAAGAATTTCGGCACCTTTGCCGCCCTCGCCGGCGTCGATATCCGCGTGGACGAGGGCAAGCTCGTCGCCCTGCTGGGGCCCTCCGGCTCCGGCAAGACCTCCCTCCTGCGGATCATCGCGGGCCTGGAGCGGGCCGATCCGGGCAGCGGCCGCATCCACTTCCACGGCGAGGACGTGACCGATGTCCCCGCGGGCAAGCGGCAGGTCGGCTTCGTCTTCCAGCACTACGCCCTCTTCCGGCACATGTCCGTCTTCGAGAACATCGCCTTTGGGCTGCGGGTCCGCCGCCGGCGGGACCGCCCCGCCGAGGCCGCCATCCGCGATCGCGTGCATCACCTCCTCGATCTCGTCCAGCTCGAGGGCCTGGGGGACCGCTATCCCACCCAGCTGTCAGGCGGCCAGCGCCAGCGCGTGGCGCTCGCCCGCGCCCTCGCGGTCGAGCCCAAGGTGCTGCTCCTCGACGAGCCGTTCGGCGCCCTGGATGCCAAGGTCCGCAAGGAGCTGCGCCGCTGGCTGCGGCGCTTCCACCGCGAGATCAAGCTCACCACCATCTTCGTCACCCACGACCAGGAGGAGGCGCTCGAGATCGCCGACGAGGTCGTGATCATGAACCGGGGCCGCATCGAGCAGGTCGGCACCCCGCAGGAGATCTTCGACAAGCCCGCCACCCCCTTCGTCCACGAGTTCCTGGGCCTGGAGGACGACGAGCTGCTCCAATTGCGCCTCCGCCAGGCGCAGGCCGCCCACAAGGACTATATCATCTGAGTCTGTCTCCTTTTCCGGTCGCCTTCCCAACTCATCGCGACCTGGCCGCATCTATGGCGACGTCACCGACGCCATCGGTGACACCCTCCGGCCCCCCCGCACCGCACGGCAAATGAGCCCAGCGCCCAGGCGGTGATCCTGTCGCGCTCGAATTCATCAACCCGCTCTCGAGCGTCAAGGAACGCATTGGCCACTCAATGATCGAGGACGGGGGCCTGGAGAGCGGCAAGATCACCAAGGGCTTGGGCCTGATCGAGGCCACCAACGGCAATGCCGCCATTGCACTGGCGTTTCTCGCGGCAGCCAAGGGTTCAAGCCGGTGCTGACCCAGGGACCCAAAACGGCGAACGATCGCAGCACACCGCGCTTCGCAAAGCCAGCAGCCCGGTCTTGGGCCACGGCGCCAGCCACCACACGGTGCTCCCCGGAAAATTCGCTAACTTTCGTCACCGTCGCGCCTTCCCGATCCAGAGTGTATTTTACAACTTGTTATCCAACGTCTTATATATCTTGTAGTCCTTCATTGGGAATGCTTGACGTCATGACGTTTGAGCCCCGTCTTGAATACCCACTGCGGGACTGTAGATTGAATCCTCCCCAATGAGACTTTCCAAAAAGGGCGAGTACGCTCTCCGCTCCCTCATTAACCTGGGCTTCGCCCAGGAGGTGAAGCGCAGCTTGGTCCAGGCCTCGGAGCTGGCCGAATGCGAGCAGCTGCCGGTCAAGTTTCTCGAGCAGATCCTCCAGGTCCTGAAGGACGCCGGCCTGGTCAAGAGCGCCCGGGGCAAGTTCGGCGGCTACGCCTTGGCCAAGTCCGCGGCCAAGATCAAGATCGGCGAGGTCGTGCGGCTGGTCGATGGCCCGCTGGCCCCGATCGCCTGCGTGAGCCAGACGGCCTACGAGAAGTGCACCTGCCCGGACGAGGTCCACTGCGGGCTGCGCATGCTGATGCTGGACGTGCGCAACGCGATCTCGGACATCCTCGACCGCTACACCCTGGCCGACGTCGTCGAGGTGACGCTGCGCAAGATGCGGCGCGACGGCGTCCCTCTTCCCTTCTCGGCCGAGAATGCCGCCACCGCGCGGGTGCCGGCCCGCCTGGCCCAGCGGCTTGCGCGCGGCCAAAAAAAGGGTGTCCGCATCTCCCCTGCGGAGGGCGTTCTCCATCAGATCCTGGGGGATTACACCATCTAGCGCGTTCCGCTTCCCTTTTGCTTCGCCCCATGAAATTTCCGCTGCCCCGCCTCGCCTTCCTGCTTCCGTTTCTCGCCCTCGGGCTCCGGGCCGAGCCCATCACGCTCCGCGTCGGCTATTTCCCGAACATCACCCACGCCCAGGGCATCATCGGCCGCGAGACCACCCGTGAGCAGAAGGGCTGGTTCGAGCAGCGGCTGGGACCGGAGGTCACGGTGCAGTGGTACGCCTACAACGCGGGCCCCAGCGCCATGGAGGCGATCTTCGCCGGCAGCATCGACCTGACGTACGTCGGCCCCAGCCCGGCGCTCAATGCCTACCTCCGCTCCGAGGGCGACGAAATCCGCGTCTTGGCGGGCGCAGCCGAGGGCGGCGCGGCCCTCGTCGTCGCCGGCGATGGGTCGATCACCAAGCCCGCCGACTTCAAGGGCAAGCGGCTGGCCACCCCGCAGCTCGGCAACACCCAGGACGTCGCGGCACGCTCGTGGCTCAAGCAGCAGGGCCTCCATGTCACGATGACCGGCGGGGACGTCATGGTGCTGCCGACCGCCAATCCGGACCAGCTCCTCCTCTTTCAGCGGCACAAAATTGACGCGGTCTGGACCGTCGAGCCCTGGGTGTCGCGGCTCGAGCTCGACGCCGGCGGCCATGTCTTCCTGGCCCAGGACGACGCGATCACCACGATTCTGGTCTCCTCGGTCAAATTTCTGAAGCAGCACCCCGCGCTGGCCGCTAAATTCAAGGCGGCGCATGCCGAACTGACCGCGTGGATCAATGCCCATCCCGAGGAGGCCCAGGCGCTGGTCCGCAAGGGGCTCTCCGCCGACACCCATAGCAATGTTCCCGCCGCCCTGGTCGCGAGCTCGTGGCGCCGACTCCACTTCACCGACCAGGTCTCGCCGGACCGCTTTGCCAGCCTGGTCCGGGACGCGCAGAGCGTCGGGTTTCTGCGCAACGCCATCCCGCTCGACCGGATGTTCAGCTCGGCGCCATGACCGTCCAAAGCGAACTGCGGGTCGAGGTTCCGGCCAAGCTCTCCATCCAGAATGTCAGCAAAAGCTTTCATTCAGCGGGCGGCCACGTGCATGCGCTGGACCGGGTCTCGCTCGACGTCGCGGAGGGTGAGTTCATCTGCCTGCTGGGCCCCAGCGGCTGCGGCAAGTCCACCCTGCTCAACATCGTCGCCGGCCTGGAGCAGGCCGACGACGGCCAGGTGGTGGCCGACGGCGGCCCCATCCGCGAACCCGGCCGCGACCGGATGATGATGTTCCAGGAGTCCGCCCTCTTCCCCTGGCTGAACGTCCGCGACAACGTGCTCTTCGGCCTCAAGCTGAAGCCGAACCTGCGGCGCAAGGAGCGGCTCGAGGTGGCGCAGTTCTATCTCAGGCTGGTCGGCCTCGAGAAATTCCAGCGCTCGTTCGTGCATGAGTTGTCCGGCGGCATGAAGCAGCGCGTGGCCCTGGCCCGCGCCCTGGCGCCGAATCCGCGCGTCCTCCTGATGGACGAGCCCTTCGCCGCCCTGGACGCCCTGACCCGGGAGCAGCTCTACGGCGACCTCCAACGGATCTGGCAGGAGCGGAAAAAGACGATCATCTTCGTCACCCACAATGTCCGCGAGGCCGCCTGCCTCGGCGACCGCGTGATCCTCATGTCCCCCCATCCCGGCCGGATCCAGGAGGAATTCAAAGTCGATCTCCCTCGCCCCCGCGACATCAACAGCGTCGAGCTCGCCCGGCATGCCACGGCGATCATGGCCTCGCTCAAGGGCGCCCGGGCCAATGCGGAGGTGGCCGAGTGAAACGCTTCATCCGGGCCGCGATCTTCTTTGTCGGGCTCCTGGTCGTCTGGGAGGGACTCTACCTCGCGCACATCTGGTCGCCGGTCCTCGTTCCCTCGCCCCTCAGCGTCGGCCGCTACCTCTGGGGCGCCGCGCTGGACGGCACCCTTGGCAGCGCGACCGTCGTCACTCTGCGCCGGCTCCTCTATGGCTACGCCTTCGGGCTCGCGATCGGCCTGCCGCTGGGGTTCCTGACCGCGCACTTCCGGGTGCTGAAGGACACGATCGGACTGCTCGCCCTCGGCCTGCAGACCCTCCCGAGCGTTTGCTGGGTGCCGCTCGCCCTCCTCTGGTTCGGCCAAACCGAGTCCGCCATGTTCTTCGTGGTCGTGATGGGCACCATCTGGTCGGTCATCATCGCCACGGAGGACGGGGTCCGGAATATCCCGCCGATCTATGCCCGGGCCGCCCGGACCATGGGCTCACGGGGCCTCCACACCTGGGTGAAGGTCATTCTCCCCGGCGCCCTGCCCTACATCGTCGGCGGCATGAAGCAGGGCTGGGCCTTCGCCTGGCGCTCGCTGATGGCGGCCGAGATCTACGTCACGATCCTGAGCGGCTTCGGCCTCGGCTTCCTGATGAACAACGGCCGCGAGCTGAACGCGATGGACCAGGTGATCGGCATCATGCTGGTCCTCCTGGTGATCGGCCTCCTCGCCGACAAGATCCTCTTCGCCCCCTGGGAGCGCATGCTGCGCCGCCGCTGGGGCACCGCCAAATAACCCTTTTGACCTCCTCCCCGAGGCCGCTTTTCTCAGCATCGAACAATATAACTCCAGATCCTATGGCCCGCATCTATAACGACATCACCGAAACCATCGGCAACACCCCCCTCGTGCGGCTCAACCGCACTGCGAAGGAACACGGCGCGCAGGCGGAAATCCTGCTGAAATTGGAATTCTTCAACCCGCTTTCCAGCGTCAAGGACCGCATCGGCAATGCGATGATCGAGGACGGCCTGAAGAGCGGAAAGATCACCAAGGACTCGGTCCTGATCGAGGAGACCTGCGGAATCACCGGCATCGCGCTGGCGTTCGTGGCAGCCGCCAAGGGCCTCAAGCTGATCCTGACCATGCCCGAGACG
>CAIWXW010000089.1 GCA_903916755.1 uncultured Opitutaceae bacterium
AAGCCGGCCGCCGGCGCCAAGCCGGCCGCCCCGGCCAAGAAGTAAGCTTTTCCGCCTCGATCCGCTCCGGCGGGTTGTGGGCCACCGTTCTTTGTCATGTCCATCGCGCTAGTCGCCGGCCTCGGGAATCCGGGCCGCGAATACGCGCACACTCGCCACAACCTCGGCTGGATCGTCCTCGAGGCCCTCGCCCGCAAGCATGGCCTCGCCTGGCGCGCGCAATCCGCGTTCGACGCGGAGATCGCCCGCTGGGATCTGGCCCCCGGCCGCACCTGCTGGCTGGCCAAGCCGCTGACGTTCATGAACGAAAGCGGCCGGTCGGTCGGCGCCCTGGCCCGCTTCTATCGGGTGCCGGTGACGGCCATCGCGGCCGTCTACGACGACACCGCCTTCGACTGCGGCCGGCTGAAGGTGACGACGTCGGGCAGCGCCGGTGGCCACAATGGGGTCGCCAGCCTGCTTGAGCACGTGGGAGACGGCTTCGTCCGCTACCGGCTTGGCATCGGGCCCAAGCAGCCGCCCGAGATGGACCTGAAAGATTACGTCCTCGGCCACTTCACTTCCGAACAACTTGTTATCATCCAACAGAAACTAACCTATTACGTAGAGGGCCTCGAACTGCTGCTTGCCCGCGGCGCCGACCAGGCCATGAACCAGCTAAACCGCAAAGACCCATGAATCCGACCAAACGCAACTACCGCGCCACCTTCATCCTCGACAACCGCGGCAAGGAAGACTCCGTCGAGCAAATCATCGACGGCGTGAAAAAGGAAATCGCCGCGGTCCAGGGTGACGTCACCGCCGTGGAGAATCTCGGCCGCAAGGAATTCGTCCGCGTCACGGATCGCTCCTTCCCGGGCGGCACCTACGTGCAGATCGCCTTCTCGGCCCCGCAGGAGGGCCCCGCTCAGCTGCGCGAGCGCCTGCGCCTCAACAACAGCGTCTATCGCACCTTCGTCGAGTCCGTCTGACGGACTCGCCGGCTCCTTTCTCCCCGCCCCGACCTCCGGCTCCCTTCCCGTCATGGCCTACCTCAACAAAGTCTTCCTGATCGGCAACCTGACGCGCGACCCGGAGCTCCGGATGACGCCCAAGGGCACGGCGATCTGCCAGTTCGGCATCGCGGTGAACCGCCAGTTCAAGGACGAGTCCGGCGCGACCCGCGACGAGACGACCTTTGTCGACATCGAGGCCTGGGGCAAGCAGGGTGAACTGGTGGCCAAGTACTTGACCAAGGGCAGCTTGGCCATGGTCGAAGGCCGCCTGAAGTTCGACCAGTGGGAGGACAAGACCAGCGGCCAGAAGCGCAGCAAGCTCAAGGTCGTCCTCGACAACGTGCAGTTCCTTTCCAGCAAGTCGGGCGGTGGCGGCGGCGGCGGTGGCTCGAGCGCCCCGATGGGGGACTCCGATTCCGGCCAGGGCGCGCCCGCTCCCCGGGCCGGCCGACCCGCGCCCAGCGCCCCAGAGGGCGCGGACGAAGACGTCCCCTTTTGATCCCGGGAACACGCCGCGCCCGGCCCGGCCGGATTGAGCGTTGACAGAGGTAAATCCCCCTGAGAATTTTGACCCCTTTTCCGCGCTCAATCGGCGCCTGAACGTCTCCCTATCCGCATCCCATGGCTCATCACGAAATCCTCCTCCTCAAGCCCGTCGAAGGTCTCGGCGGCGAAGGCGACCAAGTTAAGGTTCGCGCCGGCTACGCCCGCAATTTCCTCCTTCCCGGCGGCTTTGCCGTTCCCCTGACCCAGTCCAACCGCAAGCAGGTCGAGGCGCTCAAAAAGCGTCGCGGCGAGCGGGAGGCGCAGGAAGTCTCCAGCGCGCAGGAGCTCGGCCAGAAGCTGGAAAAGGCCCACCTCGAGGCCTTCGTGGTCAAGACGGGCGAGGGCGGCAAGATGTTCGGCGCGATCACCGCGGCCGATATCCACGACAAGCTGACCGCCGCCGGCTTCAGCATCGACCGCAAGCGGATCCATCTCTTCACCCCCGTCAAGACCCTGGGCAGCCACACCGTCAAGGTGAAGCTCCACACGGACGTGACGGTGGAGGTTCCGTTCGACGTTGTCTCGGAGAACCCGATCGTCGCGGCGACCGAGGAAAAGCAGCCCGAGCCGGCCAAGAAGGCCGAAGCCAAGGGGGCGAGGTAGCGCCGGCGGCGCGGCGGGCGCACTGGGGAGGCGCGGATCGAACTGTGGGTCGGGCCGGCTTGCTTCCCTGTGAATAACTTAGCTTACGTCCGCATTGCGTCCTCCGCATCCCACCGCTGGCATTTTTGACCGTAACCGCATGGTCGACGACGCCTCCCTTTCCCCGTCCAACCGCCGTGCCGGCGGCTTGGCCGCGGCCGCCGCTCCGACCGGAGCCCGCGGGATGCCGCACAGCGTCGAAGCGGAGGAATATCTGCTCTCTTGCTGCCTCCTCGACGGGGCCGAGACGATCTCGCGCTGCCTCGAGGCCAAGCTTCCCCCGGGCGCCTTTTACGTCCCGGCGAACCAGATCATCTACGAGAAGCTCTGCGAGATCTACACCGAGCGGCCCCCGGTCGACGTCGCGGTCCTCGCCGAGGAGCTCAAGACCTCCCGGCAGCTGGATGCGGTCGGCGGCTACGCCTACCTCGCCCAGATCAGCGGCCGGATCCCGACCACCGCCCAGGCCCAGTATTTTGTCGAGAAGGTCCGCGAGCTGCACCTGCTCCGCGAGCTGATCAAGGCCGCCACCGGCGCGGTCGAGAACTGCATGAATTTCTCGGGCGGCCTCGAGGAGTTCATCGACAAGATCGAGCAGGACATCTTCCGCGTCACCCAGGACCGCATCTCCGACTCGGCCCAATCGATGAAGGAGCCGACGCTCGAGGCGATGAACGTCATCAACAAGATGATGATGAAGAAGGGCGAGCTGACCGGCGTCACCTCGGGCTTCAAGGATCTCGATTCGCTGACCTGGGGCTTCCAGAAGGCCGAAATGATCGTCCTGGCGGCGCGGCCCTCGATGGGCAAGACGTCCCTGGCCCTCAACTTCGCCGAGGCCGCGGCGATGCCCAAGCAGGGCGACCCGACGGCCGTCCTGATCTTTTCGCTCGAAATGAGCTCGGCCCAGCTCGCCATGCGCATGCTCTGCTCCCGCGCCCGGGTGAACATGCGCCAGCTGCGCGAGGGGCTCCTGCCGAAGAACGGCGAGGAGCTGCAGCGCCTGTCGCACGTCGCCGACGAGTTCACCAAGGCCCCCATCTTCCTCGATGATTCCAGCCACCTTTCGATCATGGAACTGCGGGCCAAGGCCCGGCGGCTCCACGCCCGCAAGAAGCTGGGCTTCATCATCGTGGACTACCTGCAGCTCCTCAGCCCGGTCGACAGCCAGGTCCCGCGCGAGCAACAGGTCGCGGAGGCCTCCCGCGGATTAAAGGCGTTGGCGAAGGAACTTGATGTCCCGGTCCTTGTATTATCGCAACTGAATCGCTCGTCCGAGAAGGAGAACCGCGCGCCCCGGCTCGCCGATTTGCGCGAATCCGGCTCGATCGAGCAAGATGCCGACGTTGTGCTCATGCTTACCCGACCCAAGGATGCCGATGAAAAATTCCAGGTGGCCGCGGATTCCGCGGACTTAATCGTTGCCAAGCAACGAAATGGACCGGTAGGAGAAAAGAAGCTCACTTTCCTTCGAGACATCACCCGCTTTGAAAACTACACCCAGTAACCCCGGGCGCGGGACGATCCGTTTCCTCGCCGCCTGCGGGCTGCCCCTGCTGCTGCTTTGCCTGACGCCCCTGCGCGCGCAGACGGGCGCGGGCGGGTCTTCCCCCCAGGCCGCGACGGGTCCGACCTACCGGGTCGGCACCATCACCGTCAAGTTTGTCGGCACGGCCAACGTGAATGAGCAGATCGTGCGCGCCAACATGCAGGTCCACGAGGGCGGCGACCTGGACGACACCATTCTCGATCGCGACATCCGCAACCTCTACAAGACCGGCCTGTTCGAATTCATCGAGATCAAGCGCGAGACGGTCGATCCCAAGACCTTCAATCTCGTGGTCGAGGTGACCCCCAAGTACCGCGTTCTGAGCGTCCGCTACCAGGGCAACAAGAAGGTCAAGGTCGCCCGCCTGGAGAAAGAGGTGAAGACCCGCCCCAACACCGCCCTCGACGAGCGCCAGGTGAAGGAGGATTCCGAGAAGATCCGCGATTACTACCAGAAGATCGGGTACAACCAGATTTCGATCACCTACCGGGTTGATCGCGACCGCACCACCGGCTTCGGCACCGTCGTCTTCCTGATCAAGGAGGGCAACCGGGTGAAGATCGCCGACGTGCGCTTCACCGGCAACGCCCACGTGAAGTCCAAGAAGCTCCGCGGCCTGATGGACACGCGCCGCTGGTGGATGTTCTCCTGGATCACCGGCCACGGCCGGTTCAAGGACGAGCAGTTCGAGGACGACCTGGACAAGCTGCGCGACTACTACCGCGAGGGCGGCTTCCTTGACGTCGACATCTCCGAGGACAAGGTGATCTTCGAGTACCCGCGCCCCGACAAGCTGATCCTGCGGATCCGCGTCAACGAGGGCCGGCAGTACCACGTCGGCACCATTTCCTTCTCGGGCAACAAGCTGCACTCCTCGGTCCTTCTCCGCCGCGTCGCCCGCCAGTACGCCTTCCCGGGCATGGTCTTCGGCCCCTCGCGCCTGGACAAGGCCACCGAGCGGCTGGAGGACTTCTACGGCAAGGACGGCTATCTCGACACCCGTGTCCGCCTGGTCCGCCAGCCCAACATCGCGTCCGGCAATATCGACGTGCAGTTCACGGTGGACGAGAGCGACAAGTTCAACGTCGAGTCCGTGGTCGTCGAGGGCAACACCAAGACCAAGAGCACGGTCATCATCCGTGAGCTGGTCCTCGGCCCCGGCGACGTCTTCGACACCGTCCGGATGAAGGTCAGCAAGGCCCGCCTGGACAACACCCGCTTCTTCGACGACGTCGAGACCTCCCCCCAGGAGACCAACATCCCCGGCCGCCGCAACCTGCGGGTGGCGGTCAAGGAAGGCCGCACCGGCAACCTGACCTTCGGCGCCGGCTACAGCACGCTGGAGCGGGCCTCGGTCTTCGCCGAAATCTCCCAGTCGAACTTCGACCTCTTCAACCCCCACTCGCTCTTCCAGGGCGACGGCCAGAAGTTCCGCATCCGCCTCGAGCTCGGCGAGCTCTCCAGCCAGGCCATCATCTCCTTCGAGGAGCCCTACCTGTTCCAGAAGCAGCTCGCCCTGGGCGTCAGCCTCTTCCGGACCAGCTCGGACTACAACAGCACGTTCTACGACGAGGTGGACCTGGGCGCGACGATCTCGCTGCGCAAGCATCTCTTCGAGCTGGTCGACGCCACCCTGGCCTACACCTATCAGATCATTGAGATCCAGAACGTCGCCCCCAGCGCCTCGTCGATCATCGCGGCCTCGGCCGGCAACAACGACGAGTCCAAGCTGAGCCTGACCCTGACGCGCGACACCCGCGACAAGATCATCAGCACGACCTCGGGCAACTTCATCGAGCTCACCACGACCAACGCCGGCGGGCCCCTGGGCGCCTCGGCCAACTACGTCAGCTTCCAGTTCCACGGCTCGCAGTTCTTCCCTCTCTTCGAAACGCAGGCCCAGACCCTGGCCCTGATCGTCCACGCCAACACGGCGGTGACCTACGCCTCGACCCACCAGCTGGCCTACTACGACGCGTTCTACCTCGGCGGCCCGGACGACCTCCGCGGCTTCGAGTTCCGCCAGGTCAGCCCGCGCGACCAGTTCGGCGAGCCGATCGGCGGCAAATCCAGCGCCGAGTTCACGGCGGAGTACTCGCTCGATATCGTGAGCCCGGTCCGCTTCGCCATCTTCTACGACGCCGGTTACGTCAACTCCGGCTCGTTCGACTTCAACCCGTCCAACTACCAGGACGACTTCGGCGTCGGCATCCGGCTGTTCGTGCTGGGGGCCCCCCTCAGCCTCGATTACGCCTTCCCGATCCGCGGTGACGCGTTGTTCCCCAACAAGACCGGCAACCAGTTCAATTTTTCCTTTGGCACCCGGTTCTGATTTTGCTCTCATTAACCTTTAAATCCCCAAACGATTCCATGAAGAAAACGATTCAGTCTCTCCTCGCCCTTGGCGCCTTCGCCTCCGCGGCGTTCGTTGCCCAGGCTCAACCCTCGCCGAAGATCGCCACGGTCGACATGGCCAAGCTCTATGAAGGCCACTGGAAGACCCAGGACCAGATGGCGACCCTGAAGAAAGACCAGGACGCCGCCCAGAAGCAGTACGACCAGATGACCAAGGATCTGAACGCGATCAAGGCCCAGGTCGACGAGCTGGCGGAGCAGGCCAAGAACCCCACGGCCACGGCTGATGCGGTCAAGACCTCCCAGGAGGCCGCCCAGAAGAAGTACGAGGAGCTCCAGGCCCGCCTGAACGACCGCAACACCTTCGGCCAGACGGTGCAGCGCGAGTTTCAGCAGCGCATGCAGAATTTCCACGATCTCATGATGGAGGAGATCGGCGCCAAGGTCACCGAGGCGGCCAAGAGCCACGGCGACAACCTGGTGCTCGACAAGTCGGGCATCACCGTCCTCGGCTCCCACGCGATCATCTTTGCGGATCCCGCCTTCGATCTCACCGACGAGGTCGCCGCCGTGATCGCCAAGGATCACCCGGCGTCGTCCGCCAGCAGCGCCGCGGCGCCGGCCGCGAGCAGCAGCACCCCGCAGATCTCGCTGCCCCCGATCGCTCCCGCGAAGTAATCGGCTGCAATCCCTTCGGCCCCGCTCTTGCGAGCGGGGCCTTTTTTTTGGCCGCCCGGCGCCAGCCGCGGATTGCGCCCGAGCCTCCCGTTCCTCCATGCTCGGCCCCATGCAGATCGCCTTCACCCTCGAGGAAATCACGGGCTTGGTGCAGCCCCGGCGCGTGGCGGGGACGAGCGCCGAGGCCACCATCCGCGGCATCGCCAGCCTGAACAAGGCCGGCCCGGGGGACCTGAGCTTTCTCAGCAACAAGAAGTACAGGGCGGAGGTGGGGAAGACGCGCGCCTCGGTGGTCTTGGTGCCGCTCGATTTCGCGGGGTCGCCCGCGCCCGGGCAGAGCTTTCTCTTTGTCGAGCAGCCGTCGGTCGCGCTGGGCCGGCTCTGCGCGCGGCTGGAGCAGGCGCTCTGGCCCAAGCCGGCGCCGGGCGTGCATCCCTCGGCCAGCGTGGCCGCCGGCGCGGCGATCGATCCGACGGCGACTATCGGGCCGCTCTGCGTGATCGAGGCGGGGGCCACCATCGGCGCCGGGACCCATCTGCAGGCGCAGGTGTTCGTCGGTCGCGCGGCCGTCATCGGCGCCGCCTGCTGGCTGATGGCCGGCGTCGTGGTGGCGGCCGAGTGCACGGTGGGCAGCCGCGTCCGCCTGCATCCCGGCGTGGTCATAGGATCGGACGGTTTCGGCTATGAATTTGTCGCGGGCCGCCATGAGAAGATCCCGCAGGTCGGGACCGTGATTATCGACGACGACGTCGAGATCGGCGCCAACACCACGCTCGACCGTTCGCGCTTCAGCTTCACCCGGGTGGGGGAGGGCACGAAGATCGATAACCTGGTGCAGATCGGCCACAACGTGGTCATCGGCCGTCACTGCATGATCTGCGCCCAGGTGGGGATCGCGGGCAGCACGACGCTCGAGGACTACGTCGTCCTCGGCGGCCAGGTGGGCGTCATCGGCCACATCACGATCGGCCAGGGCGCGATGATCGGCGCCCAGACCGGCATCGGCCACGACGTCCCGCCCGGCGCGGCGATGTGGGGCACCCCGGCGCTGCCCCACACGCAGGAACAAAGATTATTCATCTTACGCCAGAAACTTCCTGAACTATTCAAGCGAGTGAGCGCCTTGGAGGAAAAAGATAGCATCTCGTAACAAACGTCCGATTAGCGGTCGGATAGTTTGGCTAAATTCATACGATTTTCAGCAACCTCTTCGCGTGGTCTCCGTTAGGCTTGCGCGGGCTCATTGCGGCCTCATTTTGTACGGTTCCGGTTCGAATAATCTCCGGGCTTCGGCCCCCTCCACTGCATGCGTAAATTACTTTTGGTTCATCTGGCCGCGGGTTTGAGCGCCGCCGCCATCCTCGGTGGCTGCAATCGGCAGTCCGGGGCCGCCCGCGGCCGCCCCGGCGCGGGCGAGGCCGTGCTCATCCAGGCGGGACGCGCGCAGGCCAAGGACACGCCGATCTATCTCGACGGCATCGGCACGGTCCAGGCCTTCAACACCGTCACGGTGCACACGCAGGTCAGCGGCGTGCTCCAGAAGGTCGCGTTCGCCGAGGGCCAGGACGTGCGGGCGGGCGACCTGCTGGCCGAGGTTGATCCGCGCACCTACCAGGCTCAGTTGGACCAGGCCAAGGCCAAGAAGGCGGAGGATCAGGCGCAGGCCGACAACGCCGTCACCACCTACAAGCGGAATTTCTCGCTGCTGGCGAAAGGCCTGATCGACCAGCAGACGGTCGACACCGATAAATCCAGCGCCGACCAGTTCAACGCCACCGTGCAGGCGGACGAGGCGGCGGCGGAGCAGGCGCAGGTCATGCTGGGCTATACCCGGATCACCTCGCCGATCAGCGGCCGCACCGGCATCCGCCTGGTGGACCAGGGCAACGTCGTCCAGCCGTCGGATGCCGGCGGCATCGTCGTCATCACGCAGCTCAAGCCGATCTCGGTCGTCTTCACGCTGCCGCAGTCGAACTGGCCGCAGATCCAGCGGCTGCTCGCCTCCGGGACGAAGCTGAGCGTAATCGCGGTCGGCGACGGGAACACGACGCTCGACTCCGGGACCCTCGCGGTGGTGGACAACCAGATCGACAGCGCGACCGGAACCATCAAGGCCAAGGCCTCGTTTCCGAACGACAAGCTGGCGCTCTGGCCCGGCCAGTTCGTCAACGTCCGGCTGCTGGTGCAGACGCGCACGGGAGGGGTGGTCGTCCCCGCCAGCGTGGTGCAGCGCGGGCCGCAGGGCGCCTATGCCTTCGTGATCCAGGCGGACTCGACCGTGAAGGCCGTGCCGGTCTCCGTCGCCCAGATCGATTCCGGGGTGGCCCTGATCGACCAGGGCCTGACCGCCGGCCAGCAGGTGGTGGTCGACGGCCAGTACAAGCTCGAGGACGGGAGCAAGGTGACCATCGCGCCGCCGGCGGGTGCCCGGTCGGGGCGGCGCGCGGGCGGGAAGCCGGCCGATTCACCGGAGTGAACATTTCCGAGATTTTCATTCGGCGGCCCATCGCCACCTCGCTGCTGATGGCGGGGGTGATCCTGCTGGGGCTGCTGGGCTATTTCCTGCTGCCGATCTCGGCGCTGCCGAACGTCGACTTTCCAACGATCCAAGTCACGACCCAGCTGCCGGGCGCCGCGCCGGACGTGATGTGCTCGTCGATCACCACGCCGCTGGAGCAGCAGTTCGGGCAGATCAGCGGCCTGACCTCGATGAATTCGGTCAGCTCGCTCGGCGTGAGCACGATCACGCTGCAGTTCAGCCTCGAGCGGAATATCGACAGCGCCGCCCAGGACGTGCAGGCCGCGATCAACGGCGCGGCCGGCGTCCTGCCGGCGAACCTGCCGAATCCGCCGGTCTACAACAAGGTCAACCCCGCGGACAGCGCGATCCTCACCCTGGCCATCTACTCGGAGACGATCCCGATCGACAAGGTCAACGACTACTCGGACACGCTGCTGGCCCAAAAGCTGAGCGAAGTCACCGGGGTCGGCCTGGTCACGATCGAGGGCAACCAGAAGCCGGCCGTCCGCGTGCAGATCGACCCGGCCGCGACCGCCGCCCAGGGCCTGAGCCTCGAGGGCATCCGCACCGCCATTGCCGCGGCCAATGTCGATGCGCCCAAGGGCAGCTTCGACGGCAGCCACCAGGCCTATGCGATCAACGACAACGACCAACTCCTCACCGCGATCGACTACCGGAACATCATCGTCGCGTACCGGAACGGCGCCCCGATCCGGCTGAAGGATGTCGGCCGGGTGATCGATAGCGTCGAGAACACGAAGCTCGCCGGCTGGTATGGCGACAAGCCGGCCGTCATCCTGGACATCCAGCGGCAGCCGGGCGCCAACATCATCCAGACAGTCGACCGGATCAAAAAGATCCTGCCCCAGCTGCTGACCGCCATTCCGCCCTCCGTGCACGTGACCATCCTCACGGACCGCACGACGACCATCCGCGCCTCCGTGGCGGACGTGCAGTTCACGCTGGTGCTGACGGTCGTCTTGGTCGTCCTGGTCATCTTCCTTTTCCTGCGGAAGCTCTGGGCGACCGTCATTCCCAGCGTGGCCCTGCCGCTCGCGATCGTGGGCACCTTCGGCGTGATGGACCTGATCGGCTTCAGCCTGGATAACCTGTCGCTGATGGCCCTGACCATCGCGACCGGGTTCGTGGTCGACGATGCGATCGTGATGATCGAGAACATTGTCCGGTACATCGAGGCGGGCGAGAAGCCGTTTGAGGCCGCCCTCAAGGGCTCCAAACAGATCGGCTTCACCGTCATCTCGCTGTCGTTCTCGCTGATCGCGGTCTTCATTCCGCTGCTTTTCATGACCGGCGTCGTCGGCCGGCTTTTCCGGGAGTTTGCCATCACCCTCAGCATCGCGGTCATCGTCTCGGCCTTCGTGTCGCTGACCCTGACGCCGATGATGTGCTCGCGCCTCCTGACCGCCGACCACGAGGGCGAGCAGCACGGCCGGTTCTACGCCCTCACCGAGAAGTTCTTCGATAACCTGCTCGCTTTCTACATGCGGGGCGTGCGCTGGGTGCTGGCGCATCAGACGCTGACCCTGGCCGTGGCCGTGCTGACGCTCGTGGCCACCGTCTTCCTCTACGTGATCACGCCGAAGGGACTGCTGCCCGAACAGGACACCGGCCTGGTCATCGGGGTGACCGACGCGGCGCAGAACATCTCCTTCCGCTCGATGGTGACCCACCAGCGGCAGATCGCCGACATCGTCATGCGGGATCCGGACGTCGCCAGCGTCACCTCCTTCGTCGGCACGGGCACGATCAACGCCACCCTCAACACCGGCCGGCTCTCGATCAACCTCAAGCCCCGCGAGGAGCGCAAGTCCTCCGCCGAGCAGATCATCACCCGGCTGCGCAACCAGGTGCGGAACGTGGAGGGGATCACGCTGTACATGCAGGCGGTGCAGGACCTCCAGATCGACAGCCGGGTCAGCCGGACCCAATACCAGTATATCCTGGAGGATTCCGACGGGGCCGAGCTGTCGGAGTGGACCCCGAAGCTCGTGGACAAGCTGGCCCAGGTGCCGGGCCTGAGCTCGGTGGCCAGCGATCAGCAGTCAGACGGCTACCAGGTGAACATCACGGTCGACCGGGACAAGGCCTCCCGGCTCAACGTCCTGCCGGCCGACATCGACAACACCCTCTACGATGCGCTCGGACAGCGCATCATCTCCACCATCTTCACGCAGCTGAACCAGTACCGGGTGATCATGGAGGTCACCCCGGAGTACCAGCAGGACCCCACCTCCCTGAGCAAAATCTACGTTCCGGCCAATGCGGCCTCGGGTTCGCCGGCGGGCGGGGCGGCGACGTCCACCGCGAACCTCGTGCCGCTGAGCGCCTTTGCGACCATCACCACCACGACGGCGCCGCTCGTGATCACCCACGAGGGCCAGTTCCCGGCCGCCGTGATCTCCTTCAACCTCCGGCCCGGCTACTTCCTGAGCGACGCGGTCGCCGCCGTCCAGCGCGCGCAGAAGGAGATCGGGCTGCCGGACACGATCCAGACCTCGTTCTCGGGCAGCGCGGCGGAGTTCCAGAGCTCGCTGGCCAGCGAGCCCTGGCTGATCCTCGCCGCCATCGTGGTCGTCTACATCGTCCTGGGGGTGCTCTATGAGAGCTACATCCATCCCATCACCATCCTCTCCTCGCTGCCCTCGGCCGGCGTGGGCGCCCTGCTGGCGCTGAACATCTGCCGGATCGACTTCTCGATGGTGGCCCTGATCGGCATCGTGCTCCTGATCGGCATTGTGCAGAAGAACGCCATCATGATGATTGATTTCGCGCTGGATGCGGAGCGCAACCAGGGCCTGCCCCCGCAGGAATCGATCTATCAGGCCTGCAAGCTGCGTTTCCGGCCGATCATGATGACGACGATGGCCGCCCTGCTGGGCGCGGTTCCGCTGGCCCTGGAGAACGGCACCGGGTCGGAGCTGCGGCGCCCGCTCGGCATCACGATGGTGGGCGGTCTCCTGCTCTCGCAGATGCTGACTCTCTACACGACGCCGGTCATCTATCTCTACATGGACCGGCTCAGCCGCTGGCTCACCAAGGCCAAGGCGGCGGATCCGGCCGGTTCGGCGCCGTCGGCCGCGCTGCCCGTGGGCAAATGAGCATTTCCGGGCTGTTCATCCGACGGCCGATCGCCACGTCGCTTCTGGCGCTGGGCCTGCTGCTGGCGGGCATCGTGGCCTTCCGGGCCCTCCCGATCGCGGCGCTGCCGCAGATCGAGTTTCCGACGATCGAGGTCAACGGCAACCTGCCCGGGGCGGATCCGGTCACGGTCGCGACGTCGATTTCCGCCCCGCTGGAACGGCGCTTCGCCCAGATCGCCGGGGTGAGCGAGCTGACCTCCTCGAGCGGCCTCGGCGGCGTCCAGATCACGATCCAATTCGACCTGAGCCGCGACATCGACAGCGCCGCCCGCGACGTGCAGGCCGCGATCAATGCCGCCGCCAGCGACCTGCCGGCCAACCTGCCGACGCCGCCGCACTACCGGAAGGTCAACCCGGCGGATTCGCCGATCATGATCCTGGCCCTCACCTCGAGCACCCAGTCGCCCGGCGACGTCTACAACTACGCCAACGACGTGATCGCCCAGCAGCTGAGCCAGGTGGACGGGGTCAGCCAGGTGAACGTCAGCGGCGCCCAGAAGTCGGCGGTGCGCGTGCAGGCCGACCCCGCCTACCTCGCCACGCTCGGGCTGAGCCTCGAGAACATCCGCAGCTTCGTCGGCTCGTCGAACGCCAATCTGCCCAAGGGCAGCTTTGACGGCGCCACGACCTCCTACACGGTCAACGTCAACGACCAGCTCGAGGAGGCGAAGGACTACCGCTCGCTGGTGGCCTACCAGAAGAATGGAAACGCGGTGCGCCTCGGCGACCTCGGCACGGTGGTCGACTCAACCGAGAATCTGCGCTCAGCCGGCTGGTACAACGGCCGGCCGGCCGTGCTCCTGATCATCTTCAAGCAGGCGGGGGCCAACGTGATCGAGACGGTGGACCGGATCCGGGCCCTGATGCCGCTGATGACGAAGTGGATGCCGCCGGCGATCAAGATGCACGTCGCGATCGACCGGACCGGCACGATCCGCGCCTCGGTCGATCACATTGAAGTCACGCTGCTTATTTCCATCGCGCTCGTGGTCATGGTGGTCTTCGTCTTCCTGCGCCGGTTCTGGGCGACGGTCATCCCCAGTTTCAGCGTGCCGCTGTCCCTGGCCGGCACCTTCGGGGTAATGTACATCGTCGGCTACACGCTCGACAACCTGTCGCTGATGGCGATGGCGGTGGCGGTCGGCTTCGTGGTGGACGACGCCATCGTCGTGATCGAGAACATTGTCCGTTTCATCGAGGAAGGGGAGCCGCCGATGCAGGCGGCGCTCAAGGGCGCGAGCCAGATCAGCTTCACCGTGCTTTCGATCAGCATCTCCCTGGTCGCGGTTTTCATCCCGCTGATCTTCATGACCGGCCTGGTGGGGCGGCTCCTCCACGAGTTTGCGGTCACCCTGACCAGCGCGATCCTCGTCTCGGGCGTCGTCTCGCTCACCTTCACCCCCATGATGTGCGGCCGCTTCCTCCGGCACGAGTCGTCGGAGGACAAGCCCAACCGGTTCTTCCGGTGGCTCGAGGCGAGCTTTGACGCCCTGCACCGCGCGTACGAGCGGCGGCTGCGGTGGGTCCTGCGGCACGAGAAGCTCATGCTGCTCGTGACGGTCGGCACCATGGCCGCGACCGTGATCCTCTACATTGTCGTGCCCAAGGGCTTCTTTCCGATCGAGGACACCGGGCAGATGATGGCCACCTTTGAGGGGGCGCAGGACATCTCGTTCGTCTCGCTCGTGGCCAAGGAGCAGCAGGTCGCGGCGGTGCTGCTGAAGGATCCCGCGATCGAGGCCATGGTCACGTTCATGAACGGCGGCAGCAACCAGGGCCGGATGTTCATCCAGCTGAAACCGCTGGACGTGCGGAAGGTCGATATCCAGGTGGTCATCGGCCGGCTGCGCCGGCAGCTGAACCGGATCGCGGGCGTGGGCCTCTTCCTCCAGCCTTCGCAGGACCTGCGGGTGGGCGGCCGCGGCTCCAAGAGCCTTTATCAGTACACCCTGACGGGGACCGACCTGGACACCCTGCACCACTGGTCGAACGCGCTCCTCGGCGAACTCCGGAAGGCGCCGCATTTCCAGGACATCACCACCGACCTGCAGACGACGGGCCTTCAGGCCATGATTGTCGTCGACCGGGCCGCGGCCTCGCGGATGGGCGTCTCGCTCAGCGCGATCGACAACACGCTCTACGATGCGTTCGGGCAGCGCCAGGTGTCCACGATCTATACGTCGCTGACGCAGCACCACGTGGTGCTCGAGGCGCTGCCCAAGTACCAGGTGGATCCCTCCTCGCTGGACAAGATCTACGTGCGGTCCTCCAAGGGGCAGATGGTGCCCTTGAGCGCCCTTTCCCATTATGAGCGCTCCAACACCTCCCTCTCGGTCAATCACCAGGGGCAGTTTCCGGCGGACACGATCTCCTTCAACCTCGACCCGGGCTATTCGCTGAGCGACGCGACGACGACGATCGCGGCCATCGCCGCCCGGCTGCACATCCCGGGCGACATCCACGCCAGCTTCCAGGGGACGGCCAAGGTCTTCCAGGAATCGCTTTCGAGCGAGCCGCTGCTGATCGGCGCGGCGCTCCTCGCCGTCTACATCATCCTGGGGATGCTCTATGAGAGCCTGATCCATCCGCTGACCATCCTTTCGACCCTGCCCTCGGCGGGGGTGGGCGCCCTGCTGGCCCTGCTGATCACGGGCAACGAGCTCACGATCGTCGCGGTCATCGGCATCATCCTCCTGATCGGCCTGGTGAAGAAGAATGCGATCCTGATGATCGACTTCGCGATCCAGGCGGAGCGCAAGGACGGCCTGAGTCCCGAGGATGCCATCTTCCGCGCCTGCATCGTCCGCTTCCGCCCGATCATGATGACGACGATGGCGGCCATGTTCGGCGCGCTGCCGCTGGCCCTGGAGGGCGGCGTCGGCGCGGAAATGCACAAGCCGCTCGGCATCTCCATCGTCGGCGGCCTGATCCTCTCCCAGATGCTGACCCTCTTCACGACGCCGGTGGTCTATGTCTTCCTGGACAAGCTCCGGCACCGTGTCAGGTTCCGCCGCCGCGTGCCGGCGGCCGCCCCCGTGGCCGCGCTGCCGGGACGCTCCTGAGCCCTACTGCAGCTCGAGGACGACGACGGACTTGGAGGGCAGCTCCGCCGTCAACTGGCCGCCGGCGAGGGCGAACCCGGTGAAGGCGACCGGGCGCACCGCGTCGGGCTGATCGAAGGTGTTGCGGGCCTGCATCGTGTCCGCCGTCAGCACGCGCCCGCTGGCCGTGCTGAAGCGGCCGCCGGCGAGGACGCAGGCGATCCGGGCCGGATGGCGGGGATCCGCGTTGACCAGCGAGAGGTGCACGCGGCCCGCGGCATCGCGCGAGGCCGAGGCGCTGACCGCGGGGATGCTCTGGCCCCCAAAGGCATAGGCGGGGGTCTGGAGATCGACCGGCAGGGAGGTGGCGCCCTGGTGGACCTGAAACATCTCGAAGACGTGGTAGGTGGGGGTGACGGTCATCTTCGGGCCATCGGTCAGGACGAGCGACTGCAGCACGTTCACCAGCTGGGCGATATTCGCCATGGTCACGCGGTCCGCATGGCGCTGGAAGATGTGGAAGTTCAGCCCGGCCACGATCGCATCGCGGAGGGTGTTCTGCTGGAAGAGGAAGCCCGGATTGGTGCCGGGCTCGACGTCATACCAGGTGCCCCATTCATCGACGATCAGGCCGACCTTCTTCGCCGGGTCATACTTGTCCATGATGGCGGAATGCTTCGTGATCAGCTCCTCCATCCGCAGCGTGCGACGAAGCGTGGTGATCCAGGCGGCCTCGTCGAAGGCGGTGGCCGATCCCTTCGGGCCCTTCCAGCTGCCGCTGGGCAGCGTGTAGTAGTGCAGGGACAGCCCGTCCATCTTCTGGCCGGCGATCGACATGACGGTGTCCGTCCAGGCATAATCGTCTTCGTTCGGACCGCAGGCGATCCGGTAGAGCTTGTTGCCCGGGTAGTTCTTCAGGAAGGTGTTATAGCGTCGGAAGTTGTCCGCGTAGAATTCCGGCCGCATGTCGCCGCCGCAGCCCCAGGCCTCGTTGCCGATCGCGAAGTACTTCACTTTCCAGGGCTGAGGCCGGCCGTTCCGGCGGCGCAGGTTGGCCATGGGCGAGTCCGCGTCGGAGGTCATGTACTCCACCCATTCCATCATTTCCTGGACGGTGCCGCTGCCGAGATTGCCGGTGATGTAGGGCTCGCAGCCGACCTGGGCGCAGAAGTCCATGAACTCGTGGGTGCCGAAGTGGTTATTTTCCACCACGCCGCCCCAATGCGTATTGATCATCTTCGGCCGCTGCGCCGCCGCCCCGATCCCGTCCTTCCAGTGGTACTCGTCCGCGAAACATCCGCCCGGCCAGCGGACGACCGGAACGTGGGCGGCTTTGAGGGCGTTGACCACGTCATTGCGGATGCCGCGGGTGTTGGGGATGGGGGAGTCCTCGCCGACCCAGATGCCGCCATAGATGCAGTGGCCGAGATGCTCGGTGAACTGGCCATAGAGGTTGCGGTTGATCACCGGCCCCGGCTGGTCGGCATGGAGGGTGAGGGTGGCGGAGAAGGCGGGGCCGGTCTGGGCCAGGACGGGCGGCGCCAGCAAGCCGAGGCAAAGCAGCAGCATTTTGGGGTTCATGGGGTTCCGGAGTAAAAGAACATTGAGGATGGAAGCTCAAGCCTCTGGATTGTCCGCCGTGCTCCAATCGCTTCGCATCCGCAACCTCGCCCTCCTGGAGGAAGTCGCCCTGGACTTTGAGGCCGGCTTCACCGCGGTGACGGGCGAGACCGGGGCGGGGAAGAGCATCCTCCTCGGGGCCCTGAGCCTGCTGGCCGGCGAACGGGCGGACAAGACCGTCATCCGCCAGGGGGCGGCGGCCGCGGAGGTGGAGGGCTCGCTCTATTTTGCCGCGCCGAAGGAAATCGACGCGGTGCTGGAGGCGCTGGAGCTGCCGCCCTGCGAGGACGGCGTCCTCCTCCTGAAGCGGAGCCTCCCGCGGGAAAAGGCCCCGAAGATCACGGTCAACGGCAGCCTGGCGACCCTGGCCGCCCTGCAGCGGATCGGGGAGCATTGGGTGGATTTCCATGGGCCGAGCGAGCCGCGGCGGCTGCTCAAGGAGGCCTGCCAGCTGGAGCTGCTGGACCTATTCGCGCGCAATTCGGCGGCTTTGGCGGCCTATGGGGTCAAATACCGGGATTGGCGGGCGCTGCGCACCGAGCGCGAGGGCGTGGCGACGGCGAGCCAGCTGTCCGCCGATCAGATGGATTTTTTGCGGCAGCAGGTCGCCAAGATCGAGGCCCTGGCGCCGACCGAAGAGGGCATCGAGGCCCTGGAGCGCGATTACCAACGGCTCAGCCGCGCCCAGGAACTGATCGGCCTGGCCGAGATCCTGGCGGGCGGCCTGACCGGCGATGAGGGCCTGCAGGGCCGGCTGGCGGTGCTCCTGCGGGAGGCACGCCGGCTCGAGAGCCTCGATCCTTCCAGCCGGGCGCTATCCGAGCGGCTCAATGCCGCCGCGGTCGAGCTCAACGAACTCGGCGCGGAATTCGAGGCCCTCGGCCAGCAGCTGCAGTCGGACGCCGAGCAGGCCGAGCAGCTGGCGGAGCGGATGAACAGCTGGCTCGACGTGAAGCGGCGCCATGGCCCGGAGGTGGCCGGGGTGCTGGCGGCGCGCGATGAGATGCAGCGGAAGCTCGGGGGCCAGTCGGATCGGGAAGGAACGCTGGCGCGCTTCGACCGCCAGATTGCGGCGGCGGAGAAGGAGGTGCGGGCCGAGGCCAAGGTACTGCGCGGGCGGCGCGAGCAGGCGGCCAAGGAGCTGGCGCGGGCGGCCGGGCGAGGGATCGCCGAGCTCGGGTTCAAGAAAGCGGATTTCTCGATCAGGCTGGTGCCGCTCGCCGAGCCCGGGCCGGCCGGCGACTGCGGCTGTGAGTTTCTTTTTTCACCCAATGTGGGCGAGCCGCCGCTGCCGCTGCACCGGATCGCCTCGAGCGGGGAACTCGCCCGCGTCATGCTGGCCCTCAAGGCGGTCTTGGCGGATCTGGACGACGTGCCGCTTCTGGTGTTCGACGAGGTGGATGCAAATGTCGGCGGCGAGATCGGCAGCGTGGTGGGCGAGAAGATGGCGGAGATCGCCCGCAACCATCAGGTGCTGTGCGTGACCCACTTGCCGCAGGTCGCGGCCCAGGCGACCTGCCACCTGGTGGTGACGAAGGACCAGTCGAAGGATCGGGCGGTCGTCACCATCGCGCCCATTCAGGCGAGCCGGAAGGCGCGGGTGGCGGAACTGGCCCGGATGCTGGGCGATCGCAAGGCGAAGAGCGCGGTGGCGCACGCCGAAGAGCTGCTCGGACGATAGCCTTCGTCGTTGCGCCGCCCGCTGCGGGGAAAAGGCGCCCGGATCCTAGGCCAAGGCCAGCGCGCGGCGGACGGCTTGCTCCACCTGCGCCATCTGCCCCGGTGAAAGGTGGCCGAGCCTGCGGTCGAGCCGGTCCTTGGTCACGGTGAGGATTTGCTCGCCGAGGACGTAGGAAGTTTGCGCAAGCCCATTGGCGGCGCTCGGGAGAATTTCGACGTGGGTCGGCACGTCGTGAAACCGGCTCGTCACCGCGAGGACGATGGTGTTCGTGTACCGCACCTGCAGGTTGATCGGGTCGCACTGGAGAATCAGCGCGGGCCGCCGTCCGACCTGTTCCGCCCCTCGCCCTGGCGACCAATCCACCAGCCAAAGTTCACCGCGTCGCGGGTGATTCATGGTTGGCAATCGCCTCCTTTTGGGCCGCGACCGCAAATTCCACGTCGCTGGCGACCGGATCGCCGCCGTACCGGCCGAACGCCTCGTGGAGCGCCCGGTCTTCCTCAATCTTCAACACGACGGCCAAGCTTTCCTGGACATAGGCATTCAAACTCAGGTCCTTTTTTCGGGCATGCTTGGCGCACCGGGCATAGAGGGCAGTGGGGAGACGAAGGGTGAAGGTCTTTGTCGCGCTCATGGCATCACTAAATGGTATCATATAGTGGTGTCAAATTTGGGTGACATGGGACTGAGCCATGCCGTGAAAGATAACGCCTCGTGCCCCGAGCGGGCCCAAACCGCCTAGGCCTTGAAGCTCCGCCACTTAGCCAGCGGCAGGTTGGCGACCCCAATGATCAGCAGCTGGCTGGCGATGAAGATCGACAGCCACTGAAAGGCCGCGGCGGTGAAGCCATAGCTATGCAGCCCGATGCCGAGCATGTTCACACCGAACCAGCTCCAGCTGGTCACAATGTTGCCGAAGATCGCCAGGCACATCAGCCCGCGCGCCTTGACCATGCCGCCCCAGCGGGCGTGGAGGATCAGCGCATTCCAGACCACGATGATCAGGGCTCCGTTTTCCTTCGGGTCCCAGCCCCAGAAGCGGCCCCACGATTGGTCGGCCCAGATGCCGCCCAGCATGGTGCCGATGAAGCTGAAGAGCGTGGCGAAGCAGATGATGCCATAGACCATGCGCACGAGCGCGTCCGCGGTCTTCTTGTCCAGGGAGCGCGTGGCCACGCCGCGGATCACGTAGATCAGCGCGAGGAAGCCGGCGAGGAAGGTCGAGGCGTAGCCGGTCGTGACGACGACCACGTGCGTCGCCAGCCAGAAGTTCGAATCGAGGACGGCCCGCATCATCTCCATCGTATCGCCGCCCAGGGACAGGTGGTGGGCGATCAACAGCGTGCAAAAGCCGATCATGCCGGCCGCGACGCTGCCGATGGCATTGCGGTAGATGAATTCGAGGACGATGCAGAGGGCCACGGCGCCCCAGCCGACGAAAAGCGCGGAGGAATACAGATTGGTCACGGGGGGACGGCCCTCGATGAACATGCGGGTGATGATGCCGGTCGTGGTCGCCGCCCAGGCCAGGCCGACCAGACGGAACGCCGCCCGACCCATCTCCTCCGGCCACTTCAGCCAGGAGAACACCGCCAGGGCAAAGGCCGTGGCGTAGAGCAGCATGCTCACATAGAACGGCTCGGCGGCGTTGAAACGCGCTTCGGTCGCGGTCTTGGTGAGCTGGCGGGCATACCGGTGGGCGAGCTCCGCGCGATAAAGCCCGATCAGCGGATTGAACTGGTCCGGGCGGTTGTTGCGCCAGGCCATGCCGAGGCCGGCGTAAGCCAGCACCCCCGAGTCCACCGCACCGGTCTGGAAGCTTTCCAGCAGGGCTTGGCCGGAAGTCCGCCAGGCGTTCGCATCGGCGCTTTCCTCGGCGGGCGGGATCGTCAGGAGCGTTGACGCCTCGGCCATCGCCATGAAGCGCTGGCCGCGCGTGATCATGCCCTGCGCCAGCGCCTCATCATGGGGCTGGTTCGCCTGCTTGGCGCGGACCGCCGCCACGCCGGCCGGCAGGTCCTTCTGGAAGCGGAGCAGATCGCCGAGGAAATCCGCGGTGCCGGGGACGGCCATCGCGTTTTCCAGGCTGCGGTAGAGGACGAGGTTGCCGTAGAGCTGGAGCACCGCGCCCTGGAAGGGGGTGCGCGCCTTGTCGTCGACCGGCTGGGCCAGCTTGGCCTGGGCCTCGATCTCGGCGAGGTGGGGCGCGATGTCGTTGAACGCCAGCCGGCGCTGATGCGTCGGCATCATGTCCATCACGGCCATCGCCGAGAAGGCCGGGTTGGCGTAGCGGATCGCCAGGTCGCCCTCGTTCTTGCCCAGAAGGGTGAGCAGATCGGGGGAGTCGATCACGAAGATCCGATAGGTGTCGGCCAGCTCCGGATGGTAGAAGACGTCGAGCAGCCATTCGTCCGGGCCGATTTCCTGCACGTCGGGCTTGATGCGGCCGTCGGGCAGCACGTCGTCGATGATGACGATCTGGCGATTGGCGATCTGCAGCAGCGAGCTGCGCGCCAGCGTGTCGAGGGGCTTGATCCGCCCGTTGGCCATGACCGGCAGGCGGCCGAAGCCGACCAGGTCGAAGGCGCCCCCGTTGCGGGGCGGCAGGAGCTTGAAGCCCAGGAAGCCGAGGCCGCAGATCAGCGCGAGAAGGGGCAGCCAGCGTTTCATGCGTGATCGGGCTGGACGACCGCGTGGCGGCGCCGGGCGAAGCCGGCGAGGTGGATGCCGAACTGGATCACGAGGCCCAGCGCCATCATCGCGCAGGCCAGGTACGGCATCTGCCAGCTCGGGTTGCTCACCACCTGCAGGACGCTCTGCCCGGAGGCCTTGTCCATCTGGTACTGGAAGTAGGTGAGACCCCGGTAGCGCAGGGGATTGTTCATGTAGATGACCACCTCCCGGTTGTCGCGGCCATCCTCGCTCTGGAGCCGGACCCGGCTGGCGAAATTCTTGGGAATATCGGAGCCCGGAAAGATGTCATTGGTGACCTTCTGGAGGGTCACCGCGTAGGGGGTGTACGCGCGCTTCACCCGCAGGATGATCTTCCAGGAGCGGCCGGCGTAGTCGAAGTGCTGCGGCATCGGCAGCTCGGTCGAGACGAAGAACGTGCCGAGCGACCCCTCGGGCCCGACCAGCTCGATGTCCGCGGCCGGCAGGTTGCGCTCATCCTCCTTGTAGGTGACGGGGGCGGGCGTGGCCACGATCTGCTGGGCAAAGGTCCCGACCGTCGCCAGGGAGGGCGGGGCATTCGGCACGTTGCTCCGCAGCTGCAGGTTCGCGTTCGGATAATACAGCTTCGGCACCACGCGGAACGGGAGCTTGGGATGCTGGATCGGGTCGCCCTTCGCGATCAGCTCCTCGGGGATGGCGACGACGTCGTCCGTCTTGGGATCGGTCACGTCGATGATGGCCAGCTCGTTGTCGCGGAAGCTCTCGGCGTAGTTGCGCGTCTCGCCCTCCTTGAAATTCATCTGGTAGTCCTGCTGCCAGAGACCGCTCAGCAGCTCGCCCACCAGGAGCAGCATGAGACCGAAATGGGTCAGCCAGATGCCCGTCTTGCGCGCCGAGTACTTGAACCGGTAGACATGCGCCGCGACCAGGTTGATCATGAGAAGCCCGCCGATGAAATAGCCGCCTGGGAAAACCGGCGCGGGAATCTCGGTGCCCGGAATCCGCTCGAGGACGAAGAAGCTATGGAAGAATTTCTGCTGCACGCCCCAGACACCGAGATCGGTCTGCGCGAGGGTGGCCCAGAAGATGAGGATGATGCCGAGCGCCAGCAGCACGACGGTCAGCTTGAGCGAGACGAAGAAGTCCCGGAACTGGCGCAGGAGGTCGCTCATGGCTGGGCGGCGGGCTGCACCGTCTGCAGGAATTGCAGGAAGGCGGGCTTGGTCTGGGCCACGAGAGGGGCGGGCCCCAGCAGCTTGAAGAACCAGGTGCCGCCGTTGTAGAGCACGATTGCCCCCAGGATCGCCTGGGGATGATCCGCCGACGGGCTCGTCAGCTCCACGATCGTGAACTGCAGGCTGCCATGCGTGGCGCGGCTGACGGCTTGGGCGAGATCGGCTTCGGCCAGCGGCGGCAGCTGCACCTGGCCGCGCCAGCGGTTGACGTTGGCGAGCTCGCCGCCGACATCGCCGGGAAAGGCCGTGATCGAGAGGTCGCCGTCGGGGCCGCCGTGGCCGGGCACCGCATAGCTTCCCTTGCGCATGGCCGAGGCCGCCTTGACTTTCCAGTCCGCCGGCGCCGTCCAGGCGAGGCCGGGGCCATCGGCCGTCGGGACGGCCGTGCTGGCCATGCCGGCGCCAGCCATCGGGGCGGCCGGACCCCCGGACGCGTCCGCCCCGGCCATCGGCAGCTGCGGATCGGCTTCCTTCGGGACGCGGTACGATGTCACCTCCGCCTTGCGGCACGCCGCCAGGAAGAGCGGCACTGCAGCCAGCGCAGACAGGAAACGGCGGACGGTCATGGGAACCGGATTTCATCGCCGATTTGGGGAGAGACTTCAACTTAAAGGGGCGGCCCCCTCCCGGTTTATTCTGGCGCCTTTACGGGCGTATAATATTGCTCGGGCCATGACGTTTGCCGCACTGGGCGATTCAGCCGTGCTCGCGACGCTGGGAGAGGTGGCGAACGAGTCCGTCCTGACCCGCGTCCGGCTGCTGGCGGAAGCCCTGGACCAGGCCCGGATTCCAGGGATCACCGACGTCGTGCCGGCCTATGCGACGGTGGCGATCTTCTATGACGTCCGCCGGTGGACCGCCGGGGAACGATCCGCCTATGACAGTGTCTGCGAGGCCGTGAAAGCCTGTGCCGCCTCGGCGGGCATCAGATCCCGCCGGCTGCGCCGACGGGCGCGCGAGCGCCTCATCGAGATTCCCGTGTGTTATGGGGGTGAGGAGGGTCCCGATCTCGAGGCGGTCGCGCTGAACGCCAAGCTGACCGCGGCCGAGGTCGTCAAATACCATGCCGCCGGCAGCTACCGGGTCCAGGCGATCGGCTTTGCGCCGGGGTTTCCCTACCTGACCGGCCTGCCCCCCGCGTTGAAAATGGCGCGGCGGCCGACCCCGCGGACTTCGGTTCCATCCGGATCGGTGGCGATTGGGGCGGCCCAGACCGGCATCTATCCCTTGGAGACGCCGGGCGGCTGGCAGCTGATCGGACGGACGCCCCTGAGCCTGTTTCGCGCCCAGGAAGAGGCGCCCGCGCTGCTGCGCATGGGCGACCGCGTGAAGTTTCGCGCGATCGATCACCCGGAGTTTGTCCGGCTGAAGCAAAGGCACCGGCCGCCGGTCGTGCCCGCCGGCGTGGAGGCGAGCCATGGCCTCGAGAGCAAGCCGCCCGCCTTCGAGGTGGTTCATCCCGGATTGCTGACCACGGTGCAGGATCTCGGCCGCCCCGGCCACCGCGCCTCGGGCCTGCCGGTCAGCGGCGCGATGGATCCGTTTGCGCTGCGCCTCGCCAACCTGCTGGTGGGAAACCCGGAAGGGGCCGCGGGGCTCGAGATCACGCTGCGCGGGCCCGAGCTCCTCTTTGCGGTCGACACGGTCGTGGCGGTGGGCGGAGCGGAATTTGCCGGCGTCCCAACCTGGCGGCCGATGGCCGTCCGCGCGGGCGAACGGCTGAAATTCGGCGAATGCCTCCAGGGCTGCCGGGCCTACCTCGCGATCGCGGGCGGGATCGATGTGCCCCTGGCGCTTGGCAGCCGGAGCACCTATTTGCGGGCGGACCTCGGCGGGTATGCCGGACGGGCGCTGCGGTCCGGCGACCGGCTCCCGGCCGGCAGCGGGCGCGCCGCCAAGGTCCGGGCCGGGTCCTGGCGCGTGTCCCCGTCGATTCTGCCGGCCTATGCGGCGGCGGTCACGCTGCGCGTCCTGGCCGCGGCCCAGACCGCTGATTATGGCCCCCGGTTCTGGTCGGCGGAATTCCGGGTTTCGCCTCAGTCCGACCGGATGGGACTCCGCCTCGAGTGCGAGCAGCCGATCGAGGGTGGCAAGAAGGAACTGGTCTCCTCCGCGGTAGCTCCCGGCACCGTCCAGGTGCCACCCGACGGCCGGGCGATCCTGCTCATGGCGGATGCGCAGACGATCGGGGGCTATCCGCAGGCGGCCCACGTGATCGGGCCGGACCTTCCCCTGGCCGCCCAGCTGAGGCCGGGCGACCGGCTCCGTTTTCGCCCGGTCTCGCTGGAAGAGGCGCAGGGGCTCGCGGCTGCCCGCGAGCGTGACCTTGCCCACCTGCGGGCGGGTCTACAGTCGTGAAGTCAATCGACCTGAATTGCGATCTGGGCGAGGGGGCCGGTCACGACGCCGCACTCATGCCGCTCATCACCTCGGCCAACATCGCCTGCGGCGGGCATGCCGGCGATGCCGCCACCATGCGCGCGACCGTGGAGCTTGCTGTGTCCCATCACGTTGCGATCGGCGCCCATCCGGGCTTCGAGGATCGGGAGTATTTCGGCCGGCGGGAACTGGCGCTTAAACCCCAGGATATCTCCGCCCTGGTGGCGCGCCAGATCCGGGCGCTGGCCGTCATCGTCCGGGTGACCGGCTACC
Source organism: uncultured Opitutaceae bacterium (assembly GCA_903916755.1). Lineage (GTDB taxonomy): Bacteria > Verrucomicrobiota > Verrucomicrobiia > Opitutales > Opitutaceae > Palsa-1447. The sequence goes on from CAIWXW010000089.1 coordinate 25,350, forward strand.
GGCTGACCCACGTGAAGCCGCACGGGGGCCTCTACAACCTGGCGGCGCGCGATCGGGCCACCGCGGACGCGGTGGCCCGCGCGGTGCAGGCGGCGACCCCGCGGGCGATCCTGGTGGGTCTGGCCGGCGGCCTGCTGCTGGACGCCGGCCGTGCCCTCGGACTGCGGGTGGCGGCGGAAGGCTTTGTGGACCGGAAGTATGGCCCGGACGGGCTGCTGGTGCCGCGGACTGAGGCTGGGGCCGTGCTGGACGATCCGGCCGCCGTGGGGGCCCAGGCGGTCCTTCTCGCGCGTGATGGCCGGGTCGGGGCCGCCGACGGCTCCGAGATCGCCGTCGCCGCCGATACCCTTTGCCTGCATGGGGATGGACCAAACGCAGTGACCTTGGCGCGGCGGGTCCGGGCCGAACTGGGTTCCGCTCATGTGCGCTGCAAGGCACTCTCATCGCTTGAGAATTCCTTTTGCGGGGCGGGCCGCCGGGCCTAGGATGGGCGTTTCCATCTTCCTTCCATGCCTGAACCGATGCCTGACCATGCTGTTCCGCCCCCGACCAACGGGGATCTGATCAGGCGTCTTTTCGGGCTGGCCTGGCGGTACCGGGCCCGGTGCCTCGGCGTCCTCGGCATCCAGCTCCTGCTGCTTTCGATGGGCATCTTCGGGCTCAGCCTCACGGGCGTCGGCATCGACTACATCCGCCACGTGCTCAACCACACGCCGGTGACGCCGAACCGGCTGCACCTGCACCTGCCGGAATCATGGCCGCACTTGAAGGTGCTGGGCCTGCTGGCGGGGCTGATCCTCGCCCTCGCGCTGGGCCGGGCCGTTCTCAATTATGTCTATGGCGTGCTGGTCAACATCCTGGTGCAGCGGCACATCGTCGTGGACCTCCGCGGCGAGGTCTACGAGAAGCTGCAGCGGCTCAGCTTCCGCTTCTACGATGCGAACACCACCGGCTCGATCATCACGCGGGTGACGAGCGACGTGCAGAATGTGCGCATGTTCGTGGACCAGGTGCTCATCCAGAGCCTGATCATGGTGATCTCGCTCACTGTCTACGTGATCTACATGGCCAGCCTGAGCCCCGGGCTCACGCTCGCCTGCCTGGCTACGACCCCGCTCCTGTGGGTGATGGCGGCGGCATTTTCGCGGCGCATCCAGCCCGAATACGCCCGCAACCGCACGCTGGTCGAGGCCATGGTCCAGAACCTGAGCGAAAGCATCCAGGGCATCGTCGTCACCAAGGGCTTTGGCCGCGAGGCGGAGAACCGGCGGCAGTTCGACGCCGCCAACGACGAGATCCTCACGCAGCAGCATGAGATTTTCTGGCAGGTCAGCCTGTTTTCCCCGGCGGTCGGGTTTCTCACCCGGATCAATACCATGGTGCTGCTGGGCTACGGCGGCTGGCTGGTGATCCACGACCGGCTGCCGCTGGGCGCCGGCCTGGTCGTCTTTGCCGGCCTGCTCGAGCAGTTCTCCGGCCAGGTCAACAACGTCGCGAACATCGTCAACTCCGTGCAGCAGTCGCTGATCGGCGCGCGGCGCGTCTTCGAGATCCTCGACGCCCCCATCGAGGTGCGGACCGCGGCCGACGCGCTCCGGCGGCCCCAGCTGGAGGGGGCGGTCCGCTTTGAGAACGTCTCCTTCACCTACCGCGGCCCGGCCGCGGGCGCGGCCGACGCCGTGCCGGAGCTCTCGGCGGTGGCCTCCGCCCGGGCGGAGGACCGGGTGCTGCGCGACATCGACCTGGACGTGAAGCCGGGCCAATGCGTCGCCATTCTCGGCGCCACCGGGGCCGGCAAGAGCGTCCTGATGGGCCTGATCCCGCGCTTCTATGACGTGACCGGGGGCCGGATCCTGATCGACGGAGTGGATGTCCGCCGGCTGCACCTCGACGACCTGCGCCGCAACATCGGCCTCGTCTTCCAGGAGAGCTTCCTCTTTTCCAACACGGTGGCCGCCAACATCGCCTTCGGCCACCCGGCGGCCACCCGCGAGCAGGTCGAGCGCGCCGCCAAGATCGCGGCCGCGCATGACTTCATCCTCAGGCTGCCGAAGGGCTATGACACGATCCTGGGCGAGAGCGGCAGCAGCCTCTCCGGCGGCCAGCGGCAGCGGCTGGCCATCGCGCGCGCCATCCTGCTCGAGCCGGCGATCCTGCTCCTCGACGACCCCACGGCCGCGATCGACAGCGAGACCGAGCACGAAATCTTCGAGGCGCTCGATCGCGCCATCGAGGGCCGCACCACGTTCATCGTCGCCCATCGCCTGAGCACGCTGCGCCGGGCCGACCGCATTATCGTGATGGCCAACGGCCGGATCGTGCAGCAGGGGACCCACGCCGAGCTGATGAAGGTGCCCGGCCCCTACCTGCATGTGGCGCGCCTGCAGCTGCTGGATGGGCGGGCGCTGCCGCCGCCCGACGTCGCGGAGGCGCTGGCATGAGCGCGCCCGATCCCATGGTGCTGGTCCAGCGCCCCCGCGATGACGAGGACGAGGAGCAGTTCCAGCCGCTGGCATGGGGCCTGATTCGGCGCCTCTTCACCTACAGCCGGCCCGTGCAGCCCAAGGTCCGGCGCCTGATCGTCCTCACCCTCATCCGCTCGATCCAGCTGCCGGGCCTCGTCTGGGTGGTCGCGCTCGTGATCAAGGGCCCGATCACGAACGGCCGCGAGGCCGCGCTGGCGCTGGGCGTCGCGGGCTACGGGCTCCTGGCGATCACCACGGACGGGCTCTTCCACTTCCGGCAGCGCTACGCCCTGGAGATCGGCGAGACGGTCGTGAACGGCCTGCGCGCCGACATCTTCGCCAAGATGCAGCGCCAGCCCATGAGCTTCTTCCATCGGATGAAGCTCGGCCGGATCATCAGCCGGGTCACGAGCGACGTGGAGGCGTTGCGCACCGCGATGCAGGATGTCTTCTTCGTCAGCGTGGTGCAGTTCGGCCAGATGCTTTTCACCGCGGCCGTCATGCTCTGGTGCGACTGGGTGATGTTCCTGATCGTGCTGGCCATGGCGCCGGTCCTGGCGGTCGTGAACAACCATTTCCGGATGAAGCTGAGCGTCCTGTCCCGCGCCTCCCAGGAAAGCTTCAGCCGGGTCACGGCCACCCTGGCGGAATCCGTCAACGGCATCCGCGTGACCCAGGGCTTCGTGCGGCAGGACACCAACGCCGGGCTGTTCCGCAGCCTCCTGGCCGACCATTCGGGCTACAATGTCGCGCTGGGGCGCACGTCCTCGATCCTCACGCCGCTCCTCGAGCTCAACAGCCAGTTCTTCGTGGCCATCCTTCTCATCGTGGGCGGCTGGCGGGTCTTCGACGGCGCCATGGCGATCGGCGACCTGATCACGTTCTTCCTGCTCGCCAACATGTTCTTCGCGCCCTTCGCGATCATCGGCAACCAGTACAACCAGGCGTTGATTGCGATGGCCGGCGCCGAGCGGGTCTTCCGGCTGGTGGACACGCCGCCGGACTGGGAGGACGCCCCCGACGCCGTCGCGCTGCCCGATCCGCGCCCGCCGGTGCGGAACGACCAGGGGCGGGGGGCGCGGGTGGAATTCCGGGACGTATCGTTCGGCTACAACGCGAGCGGGCTGGTCCTGCACGGGCTGAACTTCGTGGCCGAGCCCGGCCAGTCCGTCGCCCTGGTCGGCCACACCGGCAGCGGCAAGAGTTCGATCATCAACCTTGTGTCCAAGTTCTACCTACCGGTCGCCGGCGCCGTCCTGATCGACGGCCATGAGATCCGCACGCTGACCAGCCATTCGCTGCACCGGCAGATGGGCATCGTGCCGCAGCAGAATTTCCTCTTCGGCGGCACCGTCATCGAGAACATCCGGCTGAGCAAGCCGGAGGCGACCGAGGCGGAGGTGCGCGCCGCGGCGCAGCAGCTCGACTGCCTCGATCTTTTCGACGCGCTCCCGCAGGGGCTGCATACCCCGGTGGGGGAGCGCGGCGCCGGCCTTTCACTCGGGCAGCGGCAGCTGATCTGCTTCGCGCGCGCCCTGCTGGCCGATCCGCGCATCGTGATTCTCGACGAGGCCACCAGCTCGGTCGACGCGCTGACCGAGGACCGGCTGCAGAAGGCGCTGCTGATCCTCCTGCGCGGCCGCACCAGCTTCATCGTCGCGCACCGGCTGAGCACGATCCGGCACGCCGACCAGGTGCTGGTCCTTGATCAGGGCCGGATTATCGAGCGCGGGACCCATCCCGAACTGCTCGCGGCGCGCGGCCACTACGCCGCGCTGTACGCGCAGTTCGTGCAGATGAGCGAGCGCTAGATTGCCACATTTTTTACTCGGAAAATCGCGGTTTTCCCTCTAGATTGGAAGGGTTTTCAGGAATAGAGCAACAAACCCAAATCGATATTATGGCTAAAAAATCCGCCCGCAAACCCAACGCCGCATTCATGGCTCCCGTCACCCCGGACGCCGCCCTCGCTCTCATTGTCGGCTCCAAGCCGCTGCCCCGCACCGAAATGACGAAGAAGCTGTGGGACTACATCAAGAAGAACGGCCTCCAGGACAAGAAGGACCGCAAGATGATCAACGCGGACACCGCGCTGAAGGCCGTGTTCAACAACAAGAGCAAGGTCAGCATGTTCGAGATGACCAAGCTCGTCTCGGGTCACGTTTCCAAGTAACGCTTTTCCCTCCTGACCGCCGCGGGTTCGCCCGCGGCGGTCTTTTTTTTTGGCCGGCCGCCGGCTGGATTTGGTGGTTGAAATTCCCCGGGGAGGGGCGGAGGGTCGCAGCTCATGCATATCCCCACCCCTCTCCGCGCCGCGGCCCTGCTGGGCCTCGTCGCCGTGCTGGCCGGCTGCGCCGTGCCGATGACGAGCTCGAACACCTTCCTCGTGCCGATGACCAATGGCGAGACCCTGACGATGTCCTACAACAGCCAGGGGGTGGTCAAGCAGAGCGCCGGCGGGGTGACGGTGGTGCAGGCGGACCTGATGCCCTCGGCCGACAAGAAGAGGATCAGCTACGTGTTTGAATTCATGGTGAAGGGCAGCCTCGAGGTGAGGGAAGTCATGGTGCAGGACATGACCGACGATCCCATCCAGGTCCTGGCGCATGATGCCGCTCCCGTCCTGGCCAAGAACCACTGGAAGTTCACCACGCCGGCGCTCGATCCGAAGGCGCACGGCATGGAATGGCTGATCCAGCTGGACGAGACCATCCGCGTCTTTCGCTTCACCGTCACGCTGGGCGACGGGACCAAGGTGGTGCTCGACCAGCCCGCGGTCGAGCCGGTCATCATCAAGCAGCTGATCCGGAAGATGCTCGGGATCGAGTAGGGCGGGGCCGCCTAGGGCCGGGCCGCCCGCGCCCGCGCCCGCGCCACCGCGTCGGCCATGAAGTGGCCCTGCGCGGAGAACAGCCGCTCGCCGGAGCGCCGCCCGGGCGGCAGGTAGGCCCCGGACGCGTGCAGGATGCGCGCGCTCGCGGTGTCCCGCAGCTCGGTCGGAAACAATTCCTCGAGGATCCAGCGCCGAAGGGCGGGATCCTCGACCGGAAAGATCACCTCGACCCGCCGCAGGAAGTTGCGCGGCATCCAGTCGCCGCTGCCGGCCAGGACGATGGGCTCGCCGCCGGCGTTGCCGAAGCAATACACGCGCGCATGCTCCAGGAACCGGCCGACAATGCTGCGGACCCGGATGTTCTCGCTCAGGCCGGGCAGGCCGGGCACGAGGCAGCAGATCCCGCGGACCACGAGCTCGATCTTCACCCCGGCCTGGGAGGCGGCGTAGAGCGCGCCGATCGTGGCCTTGTCGACCAGCGCGTTCATCTTGGCCCGGATCACCGCGGGCCGGCCGGCCCGGGCGTTGGCCGCCTCGCGGTCGATCAGATCGTTGATCCGCTGGTGAAAGTTGTAGGGAGCCACCAGCAGGTGCCGGAAGGTCAGGGACTGGCCGAAGCCGGTCAGGCTGTTGAAGACCTGCGCCACGTCGCGGGTGATGTTGATCCGCGCGGTGAAATAGCTGAGGTCGGTGTAGAGCCGGGCCGTGCGCGGATGGTAGTTGCCGGTGCCGAGATGGGCATAGTGCCTCAGGCGGGACCCCTCGCGCCGCACCACCAGGCACAGCTTGCAGTGGATCTTCACGCCCACCAGCCCATAGACCACGTGGACACCCGCCTCCTCCAGCTGCTTGGCCCATTGGATGTTGTTGGCCTCGTCGAAGCGCGCCTTCAGCTCGATCAGCGCCGTGACCTGCTTCCCGTTGCGCGACGCCTCCATCAGGGCCCGGACGATGGAGGAGTCGCCGCTGGTGCGGTAGAGCGTCTGCTTGATCGCGAACACCTGGGGGTCGCGGGCCGCCTCCTCGACGAAGTTCACCACCGGGGTGAAGGCATCATAGGGATGATGCAGCATCACATCCTGCTCCCGCAGCACGTCGAAGATCCGCGCCGGGTCGCGCAGCGGCGAGAGATTGACCGGATCGAAGGGCGGGTACTTCAGGTCGGGCCGCTCGATGTCGGCCAGGCTCAGCAGGCGCAGGAGATTGAGGGGGCCGTTGAACCGGAAGACGTACTCGTGCGAGAGCCGCAGGTGGTTGCAGAGCGTGGTGAAGATGGCTTCGTCCACGCCGGCCTCAATCTCGAGCCGGACCGCCTCGTTCCGGCGCAGGTTGCGGAGCTCCTCCTCGATCTTCTTCAGCAGGTTCTCCGCCTCCTCCTCGTCGATGTAGAGGTCGCTGTTGCGCGTGATCCGGAAGGCATGGGCGGACGTCAGCTGGTAGCCCGGGAAAAGCTCCTCGGCGCACAGCTTGATGATCTCGCTGAGGAAGATGAAGCGCTGCGGGCCCTGGCGGGCCGGGGCGATCGGCACCAGCCGGGGCAGGATCCGGGGCACGGGCAGGATCGCGACCAGGCAATCGGCCTCCGGTTGCTCGGGATTCTGGAGCGAGACCACCACGTTGAGGGTCTTGTTCCCCAGCTGCGGGAAGGGATGCGCCTGGTCGAGCGCCAGGGGCGTCAGCACCGGATGGACCTGGTCGCGGAAGTAGGCCCGCACCCAGTTGAGCTCGGACGCGGACAGGTCCGATGCGGAGCGGAACTCGATGCCCTCCTTGGCCAGGGCCGGCACGAGCGAGCCCTGCCAGCAGCGGTACTGGTCCTCCACCAGCGAGGCCACGACGGAGTGGATCCGGCGCAGCTGCTCCTGGGGGGAAAGGCCGTCCGGACCGGGTTCGATCACGCCCGAGTCCATCTGCTGCATCAGGCCCGCGACGCGGATCTCGAAAAACTCGTCGAGATTCGAGCTGACGATCGCGAGAAACTTGACCCGCTCCAGCAGGGGGTGGGACGCGCTCTGGGCCTGCTCCAGCACGCGCCGGTCGAAGGACAGCCAGCTCAGCTCCCGGTTGAAATAGGCGGCCTGAGGCGCCGGCGCGGGCGGGCGGGAGGAGGCGTTTTTTTTCCGGGAACGGGCGGGCATCGAGGGAGGAGGGAGGGGTCCGGGCGTCGGCGGGACCCTTTCAGACAGCGGGCCGGGGAAAATGGGTTCTTTAAAAGCGCAAAACGAGCAATTTATAGTTTGGCGCCCATTTGTAACATCCCCCGCCGCGGGCGTCGCCCGTCTCCGCTAACCCACGACGGTCTTCACGTTGACGAACTCACGGATGCCGAACGACCCCAGTTCCCGCCCGTGGCCGCTCTGCTTCACCCCCCCGAAGGGCAGGGTGGGGTCCGAGCGGACGAAATCGTTGATGAAGACGGCGCCGGCTTCGAGCTGGGCGGCGACCACGCGGGCCCGCGACCGGCTGCGCGAGAAGACGCCGGCGCCGAGGCCATAGATCGAGTCGTTGGCGGTCGCGATGGCGGCCTTTTCATCGCGCACGGAAATCAGGGCGGCGGCGGGGCCGAACAACTCCTCCGCGTAGGCCGCCATGCCCTTCCTCACCCCGGTCAGCAGCGTGGGGGCGTAGTAGAAGCCGGGACCGGGCAGGGCCCGGCCGCCCAGGGCGAGGCGGGCGCCGGCCCTGACCGTCGCCTGCACCTGCGCGTGCAGCTTGTCGCGGAGATCCGCGCGGGCCAGCGGCCCCACGTCATTCGCCGGATTGCGCGGATCACCCACCCGCCGGCTGGCCATCCGGGCGATCAGCCGGGCCTCGAATTCCCGGCGGACCGACGACACCACGATGAAGCGCTTGGCGCAGACGCAGCTCTGGCCGCTGTTGATCAGGCGCGAGGCGGCGCAGACCTCCGCGGCGAGGTCGAGGTCCGCGTCCTCCAAGATAAGGTAGGCGTCGCTGCCACCGAGCTCGAACACGCCCTTCTTCATCACCGAGCCGGCCAGGGCGGCGACCTTCCGGCCCGCGCCGGTGCTGCCGGTGAGGGTCACGCCGTGGACGCGGCGATCGGTGATCACGCCGGCGATCCGTTCGGTCGGGATCAGCAGCGTTTGGAAGACCGCGCCGGGCCCGCGCCGCCCGCCGGCCTGCTCGAACACCTCGGCCAGGGCCAGGGCGCTGCCGCTGACATTGGCGGCATGCTTTAGCAGAAAGCTGTTGCCGGCCATCAGCGCCGGCGCCGCCGCCCGCACGGCCTGCCAGATGGGAAAATTCCAGGGCATGATCGCCAGGACCGTGCCGATGGGCTCGAAGAGGACGCGGGCGTTCTTCGGCGCGCCCAGGGGCCGCTCCGGCGCGAGGTACTGGGCGGCATGACGGGCATAGTACTCGCAGGTCAGGGCGCTCTTCTCGATCTCGGCCCGGGCCTGCGCGATGGGCTTGCCCATCTCCGCGGTGATCAGGTCGGCCAGCGGGCGGGCATGGCGGCGCAGGGCGCGGGCCACCGCGCGCAGATAGCGGGCGCGATCATCAAAGGACCATTTCCGCCAATCGCGAAAGGCGGCATCAGCGCGCTGCAGGATCGTTTCCACCTCGGCGGCGGAGTGGGCTCGGTACGCCTTGAGGCGCCGGCCGGTGGCGGGGTTGATCGAGACGAGTGACATCCGGACATAGAAGGCGCAAAACCCCGAGTCCGGAAGCGCAAAGCGCCGGACCCGGGGCGGGCGGCCCGGCCCGGCGCGGCTCAGACGCTCTCGAGCAGCTTGTAGAGCCGCTGCACCATCTTGTTGGTGTCCTCGAGCAGTCCGGCGGAGATCAGGGCGTTGTCCAGGACCTGTTCGGCGACGAGCTTGGCCTTCTCGGGCGCGGCGCCCTGGAGCCCGAACAGGTGCTTGATCACCGCGTGCCGCGGGTTGATCTCGAGATTGATGCGCAGCGGCGCCTCGCCGCCGTCCTTCTGCATCGCCTTCATCATCCGGCGGAGATGCGGGGACATCGACTTGTCGGCATTGAGGGCCAGCGCCGGCGAATCGACCAGCCGGTCGCTCGCCTTCACCTCGGCCACCCGCTCGCCCAGGGTCTCCTTGAGCCACGTCGACAGCTGCTTGACGTCGCCCTCGCTGAGGGCGCCTTCGGTCGGCTGCGGCAGGTCGGAAAGCTTCAGGTCGGCATGGTCCGCGGCCGTGAGCTTCTTGCCCTCGAACTCGCGGACGTTGTTCATCACGTACTCGTCGACGGACTCATAGCAGAAGAGGACCTCGAGATTGCGGGACTTGAGCCCCTCGAGGTAGGGGCCGGCCTCGATCGCCTCGCGGTTCGGCCCGATCAGGTAATAAATGTCCTTCTGGTCCGTCCCCATCCGCGAAATGTAGTCGGCCAGCGAGGTCGTCTTGCCCTTCTCGGTCAGGGAGGACTCAAAGCGGAGCAGCTTGGTCAGCTGGTCCTTGTTCGCATGGTCGAGCGCGGCGCCCTCCTTCAGGTAGATGCCGAACTCGCGGTAGAAATCGTTGTAGCCGTCGACACGGTTCTTCGCCTCCTCCTCGAGGAACTTGAGGAAGCGCTTGGAGATGACGCGGTTGAGCTTCTCGATCAGGGCGCGGTCCTGCATGGTCTCGCGCGAGATGTTGAGCGGCAGGTCCTCGCTATCGACCACCCCCTTGAGGAAGCGCAGCCATTCCGGCAGCAAGTCCTTCGGCCGGGCGTCGATCAGCACCTTGCGGCAGTAGAGGGCGACCCCGGGCTCGGAGCGCCCGAAGCCGATCTTCTCCGGATTCTCCTTCGGCACGAAGAGGAGCGCGTGGATCGAGAGCGGGGCATCGGCGCTGAAGTGCAGCCGCAGACGAGGGTCCTCGAAGGCATGGGACTGGAACTTGTAGAACTCGGTGTACTCCTCCTCCTTGATCTCGTTCTTGCCGCGGAGCCACAGGGCCTGGACGGTGTTGACCCGCTTGCCGTTGAGGGTGATCGGGACGGACACGAACGCGCTGTAGCGCTCGAGCACTTCGCGCACGCGGTATTCCTGGCTGAACTCGGAGCACTCATCCTTGAGCTCGACCACGATCTTGCTGCCGCGGCGCAGGTCCGCCACCTCCTCAATCGTGTAGCTCGAGCCGTCGCTGGTCCAGACGTGGCCGGGCTCGGCCGCGCGCCAGGAGTGGCTGTACACCTTGACCGACTTGGCGACCATGAAGGCCGAATAGAACCCGACGCCGAATTGCCCGATCAGGCCGGAGTTCTTCTGGCCGCTCTCGCCCAGCGCCTTGAGGAAGGCCTTGGAACCGGAGTGGGCGATCGTGCCGAGGTTCTCAACCAGTTCCGCGCGGGTCATGCCGACGCCGAAATCCTGGATGGTGAAGGTCTTCGCCTTGTCGTCGGTCGTGATGTTGATTTCGAGCTCGGCCTTGTCATCGAAGATGTCCTTCTCGGTCAGCTGGAGATGACGGAGCTTCTCCAGCGCGTCGGAGCCGTTGGAGACCAGCTCGCGGACGAAGATCTCCTTTTCGGTGTAGAGCGAGTGGATGACGATATCGAGCAGCTGCTTGATCTCGGCCTGGAATTCGAAGGTCTGGGGAGTGTCGGTAGCCATGGTTGAAAGGGAAGGGTCTGGTATCATAGCGGTTGGTGGAAAAAATCAACACTGCCGAGGGTTCGGCGCCCCCATGGAAAATCGCTTTGCGCACCGGCGCCAGCCGTACTTGATGGGGTCATGGCCTACCCCCGCCGTTTTGGAGCCCTGCGCCTGCTATTCACCCTGATGCTTCCCGTGGGCCTAAGGCCCATGATCCGGGCGGCCGAGGCGCCGCCGGCCCTGGTGGAGCAGTGGGGCGTCTTTGAACTGACGCTGGCCGGTCCGGCCAGCGGCAATCCTTTCACTGAAGTCACGCTTTCCGCCGCCTTCCAGCAGGATGGCCGGACCCTCCGGGTGGAGGGCTTCTACGACGGCGCCGGGGTTTACAAAGTCCGTTTCATGCCGGTCACAACCGGTGCCTGGACCTACCGGACCGAGAGCAACCGGCCGGAGCTCGCCGGCCGCACCGGCCGCCTGACCGCCACGGCGCCGGGGCCGGCCAACCATGGGCCGGTGGGCGTGCGCAATACCTTCCATTTTGCCTACGCGGACGGCTCCCCGTTCCGCGAGCTGGGCACGACCAGCTACGCGTGGGTCCACCAGACTGAGGCCCTGCAGGAGGAGACATTGCGCACGCTGGCCGCCGCGCCCTTCAACAAAATCCGATTCTGCGTGTTCCCCAAATACTACGAATGGAATCACGTCGAACCCGGCCGCTATCCCTTCGTGGGCACCGCGCCCGATAGATGGGACTTCACGCGCTTCAATCCCGAGTACTTCCAGCATTTCGAAAAGCGAATCCAGCAGCTGCGCGATCTTGGGATCGAGGCCGACCTGATCCTTTTTCATCCGTACGACGGCGGCCACTGGGGCTTCGATCGGATGGGGGCGGCGAACGACGATCGCTATCTGCATTATGTGGTGGCGCGGTTCGCCGCCTACCGGAACGTGTGGTGGTCGATGGCCAACGAGTACGACTTCATGCGGGAAAAGCGGCCGGCCGACTGGGACCGTTTTTTCCAGCTCGTCCAGGCGAGCGACCCTTACCAGCACCTGCGCTCAATCCACAACGGCGCCCGGATCTACGACAACAACAAGCCCTGGGTCACCCACGCCAGCATCCAGAATGGCTCGGCGGTGGAGGACTACGCCCGGGCGATGCTTTACCGCGATGTCTATCGCAAGCCGGTTGTCTTCGACGAGGTGAAGTATGAGGGCAATCTGCCGCAGCGCTGGGGCAATCTCTCCGCCGAGGAGATGGTGCTGCGGTTCTGGGAGGGCGTCGTGGCTGGGACCTATGTCGGGCACGGCGAGACCTATCTCGATCCCAACGACATCATCTGGTGGGCTCGGGGTGGCGTGTTGCATGGCCAGAGCCCGGCGCGGCTCGCGTTTTTGCGCCGGGTCATGGCGGACGATCCAGTCGATGGCCTCGAGCCGATCGACAAATGGCAGGATAATCCCTTCGCCGGGCAGCCGGGCCAGTACTATCTCGGGTATTTCGGACGCCAGCCGCGCACCTCGTGGAAATTCGAGCTCTACAAGACCGGGGTGAAGGAGGGCATGTCCTTCCGGGTCGAGGTCATCGACACCTGGAACATGACCATCACGCCGGTGCCCGGGCTGTTCGTGGCAAAGAAGCAGGGCGACTACACCTTCGCGGACCAGGACGGAAAATCGGTTCCGCTGCCGGGCACGCCCTTTATGGCGCTCCGCATCCGGCGGGTGGAACAGGCCGATTGATGATCCGGACGCGCCGCCTAAGCTGACAAGAAACGTCGGTGGTTCCGTGGGCGTCGATAGATCGAATAGGCTGCAAGCCCACCCGGCAGCAAGAACATGGAAAGTAGGGCCGTTTCTGATACACCTTCTAAATAGGTGCCCTGCAGCCAGAATCCCAAAGATACCGCAAAAATTGCACCGTAGCCCGCGGGCATTCTTCGCATAATCGCGGCTAACCAAGATTCCTTCCCGAGCCAGACTTGTCGAGGGAGGCGCCCTGGGCCGCGCGCGCTCATTTGATCCACTGCAGGTTGATCGGGGAGATGGGGGCCTTCGATTGCAGCACGCTGATCAATGTGCGGGCGTTCTGAGATTCCGCTGGAGTGGCCATCGACGTGATCGGGTTGGCGGGCGTCAAAACGAGAACCAGCGCGCTCTTCAATGCGGCCTCGTCCTCCGGACTGATTCGGAGCACGACATGCCGCTGGAGATCGTAGGGGGCGACGCTGATTCCCATCCGCTCCGCTCTTTTGGGATTCAAAATCACGAGTCCGAGTTCCCTTCCGAGTGACGAAACCAGGGTGACAACGCACGAACCGCCGTCGAAGAGGAAGTTGGTTTTGAGCACCTTGAGCGGAATCCCGGCTCGGGCTGTAACAAGCAGATCATCGTAATCCGATCGAGGAGGGACCGCTCCATCGCCCCCACGGGGAAGGAGGACCGCTAGCCCCACGAGCAGGGCGAGGCGTATTCCAAGCGGCATTCCCAGCGTGGGCACGGAGGGAGCTAAGGCGTGGCGACGCAGCTTTGAACCGCCGGTTTTCCGCTATGGCTTCAAGCTCTTCAGCGGGATCAGCTGCACCGGCCCCAGCAATCCCGACGGCTGCAGCGGCCACTTGGCCCCATCGAACCGCATGTAGTGGATGTTCACGAAATTGATCTCGTAGAAGTTCTTCCACGGCACCTTGCGCCGCTCGAGGTCGCGGATGCGGTTGGCCGACAGGTTGGCGACCTCCAGGGAGAGGTGATTCTTGCCGGACTGCAGGTGCGCGCCGACCTTGGTCTGGAAGGGCAGCGCCCAGACGTTGTCGATCTCGGCGTTGTTCAGCGTGACTTTGGCGGTCTCACGGAGGTCGCCGAGATCCAGCATCCAGTCGTCCGCGGCGGCCTCCGGCGGCATCGTGAAATCGATGTCATAGCGCGCGGTGCCGGCAAACCGCTCCGCCTCGCCGCCCTGGCTGGTCCAGGAGGCCAGGGTGGCTTGGGCGAACGGTGGCGGGAGGACGGGCCCGCCGGACAGGAACGTCACGTTCCAGGTCCCCGTGACGGGGACGCCCGGGCCCGCCACCTGGGTGTAGGCCCAGCCGGCGCCCTCCGGCTTCCGGTCGCGGAGCAGCTTTACGAAGATCGATTCACCCGGCTGCAGCTGCAGGTAGACCTGCGAACCACCCTCGTGGCGGCGCAGCGCGGCGACGCCGGTGTGGCCGCTGCGGGCATCGAGGAGGACCGCGCCGCGGACCTGGCCGCCGCGGCCGAAGGAGGCCCAGCCGTCGAAGGCCTTCCCGGTGAGGTTGGCGAGGAAATAGATTTCGCCGTCCGCCGTCTGGCGGCGGAGCACGCCGACGCCGGCGTCGGCGATGGATTCGCGCGCGGCGTTGGCCTGCGTGATGACGCTGCCGTAGGGCCCGACAATCACCCGTCCGCGGCCGATGGTCGCCGTCCGGAGGCCGGCGTCGCCCTCATGGAACTCCAGCCTGGCCAAGTCGGCCTTGAACTGCGCGCGGCGCTCCGCGAGCTGGCCGAAGCCGGGCACGTCCGCCGGCAGCCCATCCACGAAGATGACGGTGGCGCCCTCTTGGGCGAGCGCGAGCAGGCGCTCCAGCGTCGCCACCGGCATGTGCCCGGTTTGGGGCACGACGATCGAGCGGTAGGTGCCGCCCGGAACCCTGAGGCCGCTGTCCTGGACCTGCGTCTGGTTCAGCTGGGCATCGGAGATGTAATCGAAGGAGTAGCCGCCCGCGACGAGCTGCCGGGCCAGGGCGCCGCAGGGCCGGTCGTCCATCCACGACTTGGCGAGGTGGACCGAGAGGAGCTTCACGTAGCCGTCCGCGTCATGCCAGATATCGTAGACGGGCCAGTAGACCAGCAGGTCATTGTCCGGCTTTCCCGACTGGAGCAGCGACTGCGCCCGGGCAATGTAGCCATTCACCCAGCCAAACTGCTCCCAAAGCGAATTGCGCGTGTTCTCCTGGGTGGCCGCGTAGAAAAGCCAGCCGGGCCAGGGCGCGTCGGCGGGCGAGTAGGCGTTGCCATGGTAATAGACCCGGTTGATGCCGGTCAGCAGCAGCTGGTCCAGGTCGGGCTTCATTTCCGAGGGCGCGACGTGGAAATGCTCGCGGAGCCAGGTAAAGGTTTCCGATGAGGCGAGCGGGAGGCCGGCGACGTGCGCGGCGGAAGACGCCATCCGGTTGACCATCGGGGGCGGGACATTGACCCCGATCTCCTCCGGCGCGTTGCGGTAGTAAGGGATCGGAAAGTCGGTCGAGCCGAAGATCTCGGTCTCGGGCACGTCGGCCACCGCGTAGAGGTCGAGCAGGTTGCCGGGCGCGCCGTGGGCCTGCTCGCGGGCGAGGCTGCCCATCTTGCGGGACCAATCGACCCAGGTCCGGACGTAGTCGAAATGAAGCGCGCCGAGGGTCTCGCGGTAGTCGCTTTTCACCCGGGCCACCGTGTCCGGGTCGCCCCGGCCGGCCAGCGCCGCGATCTGGTCATGGATGTCATAGCCATGCATCGCCTGGAAGCGCGCGGGCACCTCGCTTGCCCAGCTCGCGGTGTATTCATAGGAGTCGTGGAATTGGGCGTGGATCGAACCGGGGGGCAGGGCCGAGAGCGCCCGCGTGAAGGGCTCAAGGTAGCGGCTCATCGCATCGGCCGAGAAGGGGTTGACGACCGGACCCGCGCCGCCGGGGGCGGAGCGCTTGACCTTGAAGCCGGTCGGCTTGATCGCCAGCTGGCCGCCGCTGAAGCCCAGCTTCTGCTCGACGTCGCCCGGCCCGACCCAGGGCCCGCCAAAGGGCCAGCCGGTGCCGGTGGCCATATCGACGCCGAGATCGAGGACGCGGGCCTCGTCCACCGTGAACTTGAGCATGTCCATGTACTTCGGCGACAGGAACGGAATGAACCGCGCGTCGGCGCCCTTGGCGCCGTAGATCGGCGTGATCTCCACGCCGCCGAGGCCGTCGGCCGCGATCGCCCTCAGCTGGGTCGTGAGGTTTTCCTGGTCCACGGCGCTGCCGGGCCACCACCAGCGGGTCCAGGGCTTCTGCTCGCGGCCGATGGGCGGCCACGCGAGGTCGTCTGCGGCGCGGACGCCGGCAGAACCGAGAAGGAGGCCGGCGCTAGCCAGCAGGAGACCGGACCGGAAGAAGACAGGAAGGCGCATGGGGGGGAGGGGTGACGGGGATCCTGGCATGCTCGGATCGAGCCTGCCACCTTCAAACACTCCGGGGCGTCGGACAGTCCCCTCGGCTCCTAGCCGCCCAGATAGGCCGCCTTGAGCAGCGGGTGATCCCGCAGGTCCCGGCTGGGGCCCTCCAGGGCCACCCGGCCGGTCTCCAGCACGTAGGCGTAGCTCGCGACCTCGAGCGCGAGGTGAGCGTTCTGCTCCACCAGCAGGATCGCGATCCCCTGGGTCCGGTTGATCTCGACGATCTTCTCGAACAGGGTGGTGACCAGGCGGGGCGCGATCCCGAGCGAAGGCTCGTCGAGCATGAGGAACTTGGGGGCGCTCATCAGGGCGCGGCCGATCGCGAGCATCTGCTGTTCGCCCCCCGACAGCGTCCCGGCGGATTGCGCCAGGCGCTCGCCCAGGCGCGGAAAGAGCGCGAACACCCGGTCGCGGCTCTCGGCGATCGCCGCCCGGTCGCGCCGGAGGTAGGCGCCCATCTCGAGGTTCTCGGCCACCGTCAGGTTCGCGAACACCATCCGCCCCTCCGGAACGTGGCACAGGCCGCGGCCGACGATCCGGTGCGGGGGCAGCCCGGTGATGTCCTGGCCGGCGAAGTCAATCCGGCCGCGCGTGGGCCGCAGCAGGCCGGACAGCGCGCGCAGGGTGGTGGTCTTGCCCGCGCCATTGCCGCCGATCAGGGTCACGATCGCGCCGGCTTCGACCCGCAGGGAGATCCCCTCCAGGGCGGCGATGGCTCCGTACGAAACGGCAAGATTGGTCACGTCGAGCATGGGGGGCATCAGAAGCGCCGGTCCTGGCCGAGGTAGGCCTCGATCACCTTGGGATCGTTCTGCACCTCGGTGGGCGAGCCCTCGGCGATCTTGACGCCATAGTCGAGGACCACGACGCGCTGGCAGACACCCATCACCACCTTCATCGAGTGCTCCACCAGGAGGATGGACAGCTTGAACTCCCGCTGGACCCGGACGATCAGCTGGGCCAGCTCCGCCTTCTCGGTCGGATTCATGCCGGCCGCCGGCTCGTCGAGCAGGAGGAGCCGGGGCTGGGTCGCGAGCGCGCGGGCGATTTCCAGGCGCCGCTGCTCGCCATAGGGCAGGCTGCCGGCGGGCGCGTCGCGGAAGCGCCCCAGGTGGAAGATCTCGAGCAGCTCGTCGACCCGGCGCGCCACCGCCGCCTCGTCGGCGCGGAAGGCGCCGAGCCGGACCAGCGACTGGGCGGCCCCGGTCGTCCGGTGCAGGTTCGACGCCACCCGCACGTTGTCGGCCACCGACAGGCGCCCGAAGAGGCGGATGTTCTGGAAGGTGCGGGCGATCCCGAGGGCGACGATGGCGTGCGCGGTGCGGCCGCCGAGGGCCTGGCCACCGAAGCTCACCGACCCCTCGTCGGCCGCGTAGATGCCGGTGACGAGGTTGAAGAGGCTGGTCTTGCCGGCGCCGTTCGGGCCGATCAGCCCCACGAGCTCGTTTTCGCCGACGACCAGGTCGACCGCGTTGACGGCGGTGAGTCCGCCGAACCGGAGCGTGACGTGATCGAGCTCGAGCAGCGCCATGGTCAGGGCCCCGGCGATTTTCGCCCGGCCTTCAGGCGGAAGAGCCCCTGGGGCCGCAGGATCATCAGGACGATCAGGAGCAGGGAATAGATGATCATGCGATACTCGGCGATGGGCCGCAGCACCTCCGGCAGGAGCGTCAGCACCACCGCGGCCAGGACGACCCCGGGCATGTTGCCCATGCCGCCCAGGATCACCATGACGACGATCTCGATGCTCTTGGTGAAGTCAAAGCCGCCCGGGGTGATGGTGAGCCGGAAGTGGCCGTACAGGCCGCCGGCGATGCCGGCGAAGAAGGCGCTGACCACGAAGGCGACGATCTTGTAGCGGGTGGGATTGAGGCCGACCGCGGCGGCGGCGACCTCATCGTCGTGGACCGCGAGGAAGCCGCGCCCATAGGTCGAGTGCACAAGGCAATGGACGGTGAAGATGGTCAGGGCCGCGAAGGCCAGGACCCAGAAGATGGTGGTGTAGGGCGGGATCCCGTTGAGCCCGAGGGCGCCGCCCAGGGCGTCGATGTTCTGGAAGACGACGCGGATGATCTCGCCGAAGGCGAGGGTGACGATGGCGAGGTAGTCGCCACGGAGCCGGAGCGAGGGGATGCCGACCACGAGACCGGCCAGGGCGGCCGCCAGCCCGCCCACCAGCAGGGCGCCCAGGAAGAAGGCGCCCTCGGCGAAGGCGGCCGGGTGCTCGCCCAGCACCTGCGGCCCGAGGAAGAGCGACACGGCGGCGGAGAGATAGGCCCCGACCGACATGAAGCCCGCATGCCCCAGCGAGAACTGCCCGGTGTAGCCGTTCACCAGATTGAGGGAGACGGCGAGGATGACGTTGATCCCGATCAGGGTCAGGACGTCGAGGTAGTAGGGATCGATCGCGGACGAGCTGGCGGCGACGAGGCCGGCCACGGCCAGGGCGACCAGCAGGGCGAGGTGCGGCTTGGGCATGGCGCGGGTCAGACCTTCTCGACCGCGGGCTTGCCCAGCAGCCCCGCC
Source organism: uncultured Opitutaceae bacterium (assembly GCA_903916755.1). Taxonomy (GTDB): domain Bacteria; phylum Verrucomicrobiota; class Verrucomicrobiia; order Opitutales; family Opitutaceae; genus Palsa-1447. The sequence continues at coordinate 43,943 of CAIWXW010000089.1, forward strand.
GGCCGGAAGAGGAGGATCACGATCAGGATCCCGAAGACGATCGCGTCCTTGTAGGTCGACCAGGGGCTGCCGGCCACGAACGTCTCGGCCAGGCCGAGGATCAGGCCGCCCAGCGCCGCGCCGCGGATGTTGCCGATGCCGCCGAGCACCGCCGCGACGAACGCCTTGAGCCCCGGCATGACGCCCATCAGGGGATCGATCGACGGGTAATTCATGGCGTAGAGGATCCCGCCGGCGCCGGCCAGGGCCGAGCCCAGGCCGAAGGTGAAGGAAATGACCACGTCGGTGTTGATGCCCATCAGCTGCGCCGCCACCGGATTGAGCGAGAGGGCGCGCATGGCGGTGCCGATCCGCGTGCGGTGCACGATGGCCTGGAGGGCGACCAGCAGCGCCACCGCCACGCCGATGACCAGGAGCTGGTTGCTGGAAATCGAGAGCCCGCCGAGGTTGAAGTCGCGCTGCGGGAAAAGGGCGGGAAAGGTCCGGGGCTCGGCCCCGAAGCCGAGCTGCCCGGCGTATTCGAGGAAGAGCGACACGCCGATCGCGGTGATCAGGACGTTGAGGGTCGGGCCCCGCCGCAAGGGCCGGTAGGCCAGGCGCTCGATCAGGATCCCGAGGAGGGCGCAGCCCACCATCGTCCCGGCCATCACGGCGAGCCCCCCGCCGAAGGACTCGGCCGGCACCAGCCGGGCGAGGAAGTAGCCGAGGAAGGCCCCGGCCATGAACACGTCGGCATGCGCGAAATTGATGAAACGCAGGACCCCGTAGACCATCGTGTAGCCCAGCGCGATCAGCGCATAGATCGCTCCCAGGGAGAGTCCGTTGACGGTCTGTTGGAGAAACTCCGCCACGCGGCTAGGGAGCGATGCTCTCCACAAACTTGAACTTGCCGTCCTGGACCGTGAAAATAGCCGCCGCCTTCGAGGCGTTGCGCTGGGCGTCGATCGTCGTGCTGCCCGTCACCCCGGGGTAGTCCTTGGTGGCCGCGAGCGCGTCGCGGACCTTGTCGCCCTCCGTGGTGCCCGCGCGCCGGACCGCGTCCGCCAGCACCATGGCCGAATCGTAGCCGAGGGCCGCCATCGCGTCGGGGATTTCGCCGCCGAAGCGGGCCTGGAAATCCCTCACGAAGGCCTGGACGGCCGGCGCCTGGTTCTCCGGAGAGTAGTGCGTCGAATAGTAGATCCCCTCGACCGCCTTGCCGCCGATTTCCAGGAGCGGCGAACCTTCCCAGCCGTCGCCCCCGAAGATCGGATAGTCGAGCCCGAGCTGGCGGGCCTGGCGGCAGATCAGCGCCGCCTCCGTGTAGTAGCCCGGCACGAAGATGCCGTCGACGCCCGCCGCCTTGATCACGGTCAGCTGGGCCTTGAAGTCCTTGTCGCCCTCGGAATATTTCTGCTCGAGGGCGATCGTGCCGCCGCCGGCGGCGAAGCCGGCCTTGAAGTACTTGGCCAATCCGACGCTGTAGGCGCTCGAGACCGAATCCAGGACCGCCACCCGGCGCAGGTGGAGGGTGTCCCGCGCGAACTTCGCCATGACCGTGCCCTGGAACGGATCGATGAAGCAGACGCGGAAGATGTAGTCCCCGATCGCGGTCACCTTCGGATTGGTCGAGGAGGGGGAAATCATCGGCACGTGGGCCGCCTGCGCGAGCGGGGCCATCTCCAGCGACCGGCTGGAGGCGACTTCGCCCAGCACCGCGATGACCTTGTCGCGCGAGATCAGCTTGCGGGTGGCGGTGGCGGACTCGCCCTGCTTGGACTGGTTGTCCTCCGTCACCAGCTCGATCTTCCGGCCGAGCAGGCCGCCGCCGGCGTTGAGCTTCTCGACCGCGAGCAGCGTGCCCTTGTGGGAGGACTGGCCGAAGGTGCCCTCCTTGCCGGTCAGGGACGCGACCTCGCCGACCTTGAGCGGCTCCTGGCCGGCGGCGCGGAGGGCGAGGAGCGAGGCGACCATCAGCAGCCAGAAAGGGTGGCGGAAGGCGAACGGCATGGGGGCACACAAGTTTAGGCGCGCACGGGTTTCAACCGGTTTCGGCTTTGCGTCCCCGCAAAGGCGCCCTTTGCTGGTCGGGTTGAACACCTTCGACCGTCACCTGCTCCGCGAATGGCTGCAGATCCTCGGTATCGTGGTGGTCGCCACCTGCGGCCTCCTGCTGGTCCAGGTGTCGTACGACGACCTGCGGGTGCTCCGCGAGGCCGGGGCCCGCGGCCTGGAACTCTGGCGCTACATGTTCATCACGATGCCGAGTTTCCTCAACATTGTCCTCGCGCCCGCGCTCCTCCTCTCGCTCCTCTTCGTCCTGGCCAAGCTCCACCGCGCCAACGAGCTGACCGCCATGCGCGCGGCCGGTGTCGGCATGCTGAGGATCACGGCGCCGGTCTGGCTGGTGGGCATCCTCTGCTGCGGCCTGGCCTGGTGGCTGGGTTCGTCGGTCGTCCCATGGTCGGTGACCGCGTCCCGGGCGATGCTCGACGACGTCCAGTTCCGGCAGCAGGCGAAGACGCTGCCGCCGGACCGCGTCGGCGCCGTCTACGGCGTCGCCTTCGAAAACCCGGTCGAAGGGCGGATCTGGATGCTCAATCGCTACAGCCAGGCGTCCGGCCACGCCTTCGGCGTCTCGGTCTCGCAGCTGGATGGCCAGCGGCGCGAGCGGGAGCGGGTGATCGCGGCCGAAGCCTATCCCGATCCGGCGCACCAGGCCTGGATCTTCGAGCGGGGACGCGACCTCCACTTCAACGTCGACACGGGCGAGGAGCTCCAATCCGTCCCCTTCGCCCGGATTTCGGAGCCCTTCGCCGAGGATGCGAAGCTCATGCTGCTCACGGAGCAGCGCGAGGTGGACCTCTCCTTCTTCGAGCTCAAGCGGGTGACCGACTACTACGGCGCGCAGCACAATCCCAAGGGCATCCGCTTCGCCGTGCGGTATTACGGCCTCCTGGCCGACGTCCTCGCGCCCCTGGTGGCGATCGCGATCGCCATCCCCTTCGCGGTCAGCGGGGTCCGGGTCAACGCTGCCGTCGGCGTCTCGAAGTCGATCGGACTTTTCTTCCTTTATTATCTGTTCTCGAACCTGGCGACCGTCCTGGCCATCCGCGGCACGCTGGATCCGGCGGTCGCCGCCTGGCTGCCCAACGCGGGCATGGCGGCCCTGGCCGCCTGGTTCTTCATCCGCCTCCGCTAGGGCGCGGGCGGCGTCCGCGCGCGGGCGGCGTCCACCGTCCAGGTGATGGCCCGTTCGACCAGCTCCGGTTCGTCCTGGGGCACGCCATGGCCGCTGCGGGCCGTCACGATGTGCATGCCCTGGGTTGTGGCCCGGAAGACCTCCCCCTGGAGATCTCGCTTCATCTGCAGCACGCGGGGGTCGGTCCCGTCCGGCCGCATGCCGGTGATCACGATCATCGGCACGTCGGGCAGGGCGCCGGGCACACCCAGGCTGCCGGAGACGAGGATGTCGTAGAGCCCCGCCCATTCCTCGCGGGCCCCCGAATTGCCCTGCTCCGGGAAGCCCGCCGCCTTGCTCGCCGCCAGCTGCCTGAGCTGGAGCGCCGTGTGCACGGGATCGATCCGCTTCATTCCCTGGATCCAGCCCTCCGGCGTGCCGTCGATCAGCACCAGCCCGCCGACCTCCTGGGGATATTTCAGGGCAAAGGCCCGGATGTAGAGGACTCCCACCGAATGGCCCACGAGCACGTAGGGCGGCTTGAAGCCGGCTTGGAGCAGTAGGGCGCGCAAGTCCTCGGCGACGGCGGCCGGTGTCCGCGGCGCGGTGGCCGGATCCGAGGCGCCCTCGCCCGCGCGCGAATAGGCCACCACGGAGGTGGTCCGGGCCAGCGCCGGCAGGAATCGCCGCCAGGCCGTCAGGGAGGCGCCGAGCCCGCTTTCAAAGACGACGGTGGGGCTGCCGTGGCCGCTTCGGACCAGCTCGAACGTGCGGCCGCTGACGGCGATCCGCTCGGCGACGGGTTCCGCCGGCGCCGCCGCGCCCGGCGGAGGCGGCGCGGCGGTCGCGGCCAGCGAGCCGACCAGGCCGCCGAGGAGGCATAGGCCTCTCCAGCCGAAGGGCCGACCGTTCGCGGGGGTCATGGCGGTCACCGGCCGTGCCAGAGGTCGCCGATCCGGTGCCAGACGGCGTTGCTGGGCCAGAGCATGATGGTCCAGATGACCACGCAGTTGACGAAGGAGAGAAAGACGGCGGCGCTGGCCATGTCCTTGATCCGCTTCGCCAGGGGATGCCGTTCCAGGCGGAGGTAGTCGATGATGCCCTCCACCGCGGAATTGAGCAGCTCGACGATCAGGATGAGGAGGAGCGAGCCGATCATCAGCGCGGTCGAGACCGCGTTGACCGGCAGGATGATCGCGAAGGGCACCAGCAGGACCGCAAACAGGAGGTCCTCGCGGAAGGACGGCTCGTGCCGGAAGGCGGCCAAGAACCCGTCCACGGCATAGCGGACGGAATCGACGAAGTTGCGGAAGGTCCGGCGCTTTGCGCCGGGCGCCGGGCCGTTCATGACCAGTTGTAGTTGAAGCTGATGCTGATCCGCTCGGCTTCGACCCGGTTGGTCGCGACCTCGTGGCGGAGCCAGCTCTCGAACAGGATGACCTGGCCGGCCTCCGCCGGGTAGGTCACATGGGTCCGGTGCGCCGGCTTCGCGTCGGCGCGCTTCGGCGGCGCGGCCATGAAGCGGTCGAGCCGCGGATCCTCGAACTTCAGGCCCGGGCAGCCGGGCGGCGTCGCGACATAATAGGTGCCGCTGATGAAGGCGAGGGGATGCAGGTGCAGCGAGTGCGCCGCCGCGGGCGGCATGATGTTCACCCAGCAGTCGGTCAGCTGGATGGTCCGGCCGCGCAGGTCGAGCTCGAGCGCCCGCGCATACGCGCGAACGTGACGCAGCAGTCTTGTCTCCAGCTGGGCGAACGTGCTCGAGAACCGGTGGAGCTCGTTCATCGAGGCGTAGCTGGTGTAGCCGCCCGGATAGTTGGCCTTGGACCAGCGTCGACCCGCGGCGTCAAAGTCGCGCAGCCGCCGGCATTCCTCGGCCAGCTCCGCGTTGAAGCGCGCGAGCCCCTTGGGCTGCAGCGGTTCGCAGTAGATCTGGGTGGGAAACCAGGAGCGGACGGGCATGGAAAAAAGGGGGGCGGCCGCTCAGGGCGCGGGATAGGCGATGCTCCAGCTAGCATACTGCGCGAGCATCTGCTTCGGGCCGTTGTTGAACCAGTTGTAGCCCCGCTGCCGCTCGAGCGAGAGTTCCTCGACGCGGTCGTGCAGGGTCTTGTCGCGGTCGCCGAACACCGGGCGGTCGGTGCCGATCTCGTAGTAGCGGGCCCAGATCGGACCGGCGCCCGGGGCGGGGACGAGGCCCAGCCGGGCCTCGTCCGGCGCGTCGCGGGCCGCCCCGCGGTTCCCGCGCGGACGGTTCCACTTTTGGCCGTAGATGGCGGTTTTTTTGAACCAAGCCGCGGCCGCGTGGACCGCGGCGATGATCTCCGGCTTCGGCGCGGGATCGGTCATGAGGAAGGAGACAATGTTGGCGCTCTCGTCGCCGCATTGCACCGGCGGCTCGAAATTGCGGGCGGAGGCCGGCAGGAGGGTCAGGGCGTCGTGCTGCTGGCACCAGACGGTGAGGCGGCCATGGGACTTGATCTGGGTGGCGACGATGCAGGCATAGCCCTTTTCCGCGTGGGGCCGGGCCCGGCGCTGCACCTCGGAGGTGGTGAAGGCGTAGATGCCCGAGGCGTCCGCCACGCCCTGCAGCACCTCGATGGCCTGCGTGACCGCGTCATCATTGAAGGTGATGGCGTCGTGATAGCCGCCCTCGAGCGGCCAGACCTGGGGCCAGCCGCCATTGGGATACTGGGCCGCGCAGAGGTAGTCGACACCCTTCAGGAAGGCGGCCCGGTAGTCCTGCGTGCGGTCGGGGCCGGCGGCGTTGATCACCTTGGCCAGGAAGCGCAGCTGGGTCGTGGTGGCGTTGTTGTCCAGCGTCCCGAAATAATTCCAATAGGGGTCGTGCGGCGTATCGTAGTCGCCCGGCGCAAGGTAGTGGGACAGGTTGTTGCCGATATAGCTCTCCCCCGGCTGCCGCACGTGATCGTGCATATTCAGGTTCTTGCCCCAGCCGCCGTTGGGCATCTGGTAGGACACGATGGCGTCGGCCGTCCGGAGGGCCTCGGTGCTGGCGTACCAGGCGTCGGGCCGGTTGAGCGGCATGCCGCCGCGGCCCTCGGGCGGGATGATCAGCGTGGTGCGGCCCGATTTCTTGAGGTCCGCCGCAACGGCGGCGTGATCCGCCAGCCGCTGGCGCTCCGAGCGGGCGAGATAGTCGAGCCACTGGGCCTGGTCCGCCACCGGCAGCAGGGCCACGCGCTCGGCGGTCAGCGACTGGGCCGGCGGAATGGTGCCGACGACTGCCGCACGAAGGGTGGCAACGGCGGCCGGCGCGAGGAGGAGGGCGAGGAGGACGGAAAAGCGCATGGGGTGAGGGGAGACACCGACGGACGAATCAGGTTGCCTGCCCCGCCCGGAGTTTCAACCGCTCAGATGGCCCTCAACCCAGGGCCTCGGCCAGGGCGGCGATGATCTCCTCCGCCGGCTCCACGCCCACGCACAGCCGCAGAAGATCGGGCTCAAGCCCGCTGGCCGCCAATTCCTCCCGTCCCGCCGCGCTGGTGATCAGGTCGTAGTGGGCCAGGTACATGAAGGGGCAGATGAGGGTCGTCTTCATGCCGAAGCTCGGCCCCTTGGGCAGCCGCAGCCGGTCGTAAAAGACTTCCAGCGACTCCCGCAGTGTGAAGGAAATCATGCCGCCGGTGGCGCCCGGCGTCCGGACGATCCGGCGATAGTTCGCACGGGACGAGGCCTGGTCGGCCCAGAAGACCGCCTTTACCTTGGGGTGGCCCTCGAGGAACGCGGCGACGCGCGGGACGCTGGCCGCGATCTGCGCCAGGACCGCGCCGGTTTCACCGATCTGGGCCGCCAGCCGGGCGAGGTCGCGCGGATAGACGGGTTCCAGCCACGCCGCCATGGCTCGCCGCAGGGCGTGGGCGTCGGGGCGGTCGGAATTGACCGCGATCGCGCCGGCGATCACATCGCCCTCGCTCGCCGTGTACTTGGTCAGGCTGGTCACGACGACGTCCGCCAGCGGCAGGATCGAGACGCTGAACGGGGAACCCACCGACGGATCGAGGACCAGGGCCGCGCCGTGGCGACGGCAGAGCGCCGACAGCGCCGCGACGTCCGGTGTCTGGATGAGGGGATTGGTCGGAATCTCCGTGACCAGCCCGGCCACCCGGCCGGGATGCGCGGCGAATAGCCGCTCCAGCGCCGCCAGGTCGAAGACATTTCCGGCATGCAGATAGTCGCCCGGGCCATCCGTGAACTTCTTCAGGACGGCGATGGTGTCGAGATAGAGCCAGCCAAGTTGGATCCAGATCGTCCGGCCGCGGGGCGCCTGGACCGCTGCGACCCCCCGGAAGGCCGCGTAGATCGCGTTGGCGCCGGAATTGGCCAGGAGGAGGTCGGCGGGGCGGACGTCCGGAAAGGCGGGGGCGAGCCCCCGCCGGACTTCCGCCGCGGCGTCGCCCGCCCAGGCCGCTTCGGGCCCGACCGCCGGACGAAGGCCGAGCCGCACGAGGTGGTCCTCCGCCTCGCGCGACGAAATGAAGCCGCCGAGATGCTGCAGGTACGTCTTGGCCCGTCCACCGAGCTCGGCGGAATCCGGATGGGCGGCGCCGTGCAGGCCGTCGCGGGCGAAGGGGGCCGCGCCGGAGGCGGGGCCGAGATGGCGGACGAGGTCGCCCGCCATCCGGGCGGACGAGGTCAGCCAAAGGGTGGTGCCGGAAGCCGCGTAGTGCGCGGCCAGCTGCTTCGCCCAGGGATGGACGACGAAGCGGGGGTAGCCCGAGGTCAGGTGGCGGGTGACGGCCGGATCCTTCTCCTCATATCCCCGGACCGAACGCATGGTGGGCAGGCTGCACGAAACCGCATGCGGGAGATCGGGGATCGGCTGGCCGAGGGGAAGAGGGAGGAAGCAGGACATGCGGGCGTGGTGGGCCCAGTTTTGGGGCCGCCCGGTCCTTGGCAACCGGAACGTGTGTCATGCGGCGCATCCCTAAATGCCGCTTTACGTTCCGGTGGCGCAGCCCTAAGCAGTGATCGCCGCCGACCTGGTGGCGGACACCCCTTTCCCCACGATGCTCTCCTCCTTCCACGAACTTAACTACCTCGCGATCCTGATTGCGACCGTGCTGGGCTTTGCCTTCGGCGCTGTGTGGTACACGCTCCTATTCGGCCGGGTCTGGCGCACCGAGATGAAGCTGCCGTAGCTGGCCCCGAGCGAGCGTCCGAACATGATGCCCTATTTCATCAAGGGGCTGATCTACACCTTCATCTCCACGGTGGCCCTGGCGTGGCTGATCGCGCTCGCGGGCACGGTCGGCTCGCGGCACGGCGCCGCCCTGGGCGCCGGCCTGGGCCTGTTGGTCGTGGGCGCCCGTTTTTCGAATTCGGCCATCTGGGAAAACAAGTCGGCCCGGCTGATGGCGATCAACATCGGCCACGAGGTGCTGCTCTTCGCCCTGCAAGGCGCGATCCTCGCGCGCTGGCTCTGACCATCCTGCGGAAAAAACGTCGCCTCGGCCGCCGCCGCGACTGAGGCTGGGGGCGGATGAAGCTGATCTCCTGGAACGTCAACGGCGTGCGCTCGGCCCTGAAGAAAGGGCTGCTGGAGTATGTCGAGGCCTCGGGGGCCGACGTGGTCTGCCTGCAGGAAACCAAGGCCCATCCGGGTGACGTCCAGCACGTGATCTGGCCCGGCTACGAGGCGATCTGGAACAGCGCCGAGAAGAAGGGCTACAGCGGCACCGCCCTGCTGGTGCGCCGGCAGCCGAAGAGCGTCTTGCGCGGCATCGGGGCGGCCGACCACGACCGCGAGGGCCGCGTCCTGGGCGCCGAGTTTCCCGACTTCTGGCTGGTCAACGTCTACCAGCCGAATTCCCAGCGCGGGCTCACGCGGCACGCCTACCGGACGGGTGAATGGGATCCCGCCTTTCTTTCGTTCCTGCGGAAGCTGGAGAAAAAGGGGAAGCCGGTGGTCTTCTGCGGCGACCTGAATGTCGCCCACACCGAGATCGACCTGGCCAACCCGAAGACCAACCGGCGCAACGCGGGGTTCACCGACGAGGAGCGCGCCAACTACACGACGCTGCTCCAGCGCGGCTTCGTCGACACCTTCCGGGAATTCGAGAAGGGGCCGGGCCACTACACCTGGTGGAGTCTGATGGCGGATTGCCGCGCGCGGAACATCGGGTGGCGCGTCGACTACTTCACGGCCAGCGAGAAGCTGCGGCCGGCCCTGAAGCGCGCCTGGATCAGTCCGGAGGTCAGGGGGAGCGACCACTGCCCGGTCGGCCTCGAACTCGCATGACCGCCACCCTGGCCGAGCTGAAGGCGCTCATGCTGCTCGAGCCGAGGCTTTCGGTCGCCACGGCGGAAAGCCTGACCAGTGGCCGCGTGCAGGCGCTGATTGGCGCCATTTCCGGCGCGTCGGAGTTCTTTCGGGGCGGGCTGACCGCCTACTCGCTCGAGGAAAAGGTGAAGCTCCTCGGGGTCGACCGCGCGGCGGCCGCGGCGGTCAATTGCGTTTCCGCGGCGGTGGCCGAGCAAATGGCCGCCGGCGCCTGCCGGCTCTTTGCGGCGGACCTGGCCGTGGCGACCACGGGCTATGCCGAACCCAGCCCGGCGGCCGGGGTGGCGGTGCCTTTTGCGCACTGGGCGGTGGCCCACCGGCCGGCCAGCGGCCCCCTGGCGCTTTGCAGCGGGCGCGTCGAATGCCCGTCGCGGGATCGCCAGGCCGTGCAGCAAACGGTCGCGGAAGTCGCCGTCCGCGCCCTGCTGGCGGTCGTGACGGAAATCCGCTCCCGCTGAGCCGGGACGCTTAGGGCGCCAGCCGCTGCAGGTAGTGCATGAGCGGCAGCACTTCCGACGGCGCCGCGAACCAGTTGCTGTAGAGCAGCTCGGGCAGCGTCTCGGTGGTGTTGTAGAGCGCGAAATTCGCCACGTCGTTGCGCACGACATACCCGGCCTTGAGGGTCGCGCCGGCGAAGAGCCCGGTCGCCTTGGTGTAGACGAGCAGCGGCGCCTTCGCGATCACGCCATTGTCCTTCTCCACGCCGGCCCCGCTCGGGCCCGCCACGGCCTTGGCATCGACGCCCGCGCTGAACCGCTGGTTGAAGAGCAGGCGCGGGGTGTGGTCGTCGGTGATGACGTAGATCGTCTCGACGGACTTGGCGCCGAGCTGCAGGCCGATGCTGGCCTCGCTGGCGGCGAGCAGGACCGGCACGCTCCAGTGGCCATCCGCCTGCTTGACCATGATGACGGCGTAGCCGTCCTTGATGCCGAAGAGGAAGCCCGCCTTGAACTGGTTCACGATCATGATCGCGCGGGCCTGCTGCCAGACCGGCGCCGGGATGGTCGTGGCCGGATCGCTCATGAACTCCTGCAGGATCGCCTCGCACGATTCGACGTGGCTCACGGCCTCCGCCCGCTCATCGCGGGCCGCCCTGGCCCCGGCGGCCACAAAGAGGCCCAGAAAAGAAAACACGAGGAATTGCTTCATGATTGGAGGAAAGGATGGCATGGCGCAGAGGACTTGGAAAGTGCGGAATGCGTTGAGTTCCGGCTTATTGCCGGGCTTTCCATCGGGCCCGAGCCGGCGCCGGCATCGGGGGGGCGGTGGCTCAGGGCCGGAGTTCCGCCGACAGGTCCAGCCGTTCAAACCGCTGGCCCAGCCACCAGATGCCGCAGAGCAGTTCGAAGCCGATGATCACGAGGGCGGCGACCGTGGCGACCAAGACGGCCCCGACCGGCCCGATCAGCCAGGCGGTGGCGAAGATCAGGACGGGCACCGCCAGGACCGAAGGCAGCAGCAATATCACGACGGAAATCAGCTGCCCGAACGTGAAGATCATCCGCTGGCCGATCGTGTCGATCCCGCCCCGGCTGCGCGTGGCCTGATGCCAGGCGGGAAACAGCAGCATCATGGCATTGGGCACCAGCAGCTCCAGCGCGCAGACCGGCGGCACCAGGCAGGCGGCGCCGAGGGTGGCGGCGAGGCGGGCCGGCCCGGGAATGTCGCCGACATGGCTGGCGGAAAAGCCCCACGAGGCGGCGAGCAGCAGCACCCAGAGGAGCCCGGAAAGGATTGCGATCGGCGCCAGCATCTCGCCCAGGACCACCTGCCAGCCGGGAAGGGGATAGGTCTTCAGCAGGTCCACGTTGGCCAGGTCGCTCCGCAGGTCCTGCCGCGCCAGCTGGGGACCCAGCAGCAGCACATAGGCGCCGAGGATGCTGCTGCCCCCCGCCACAATGATGCCGAGCGGATTGATGCCGCTGTGGCGCGCACTGCCAGTGAGGAGCACGCTGAAGACGGCGACCACCGGCAAGACCGCCATGCCCACAAAAAAGAGGAAGCGCCAGTTGACCGCGCCCGAGACCGAAAAGAGGTTCTTCCAGAGGAACGCCCCCTCGGGCCGCCCCTGGGGCGACAGGCGAAATGGCTCGCGGCGCGGTCGCAGCGAGACCGAAGCGAACGGGCTCGCGCCGGCCTGGAGGGCGGCGACCCGCTGGGCGCGCTTCTCCGCCAGTGAGATCGAGCCTTCCGCAAACGAGACATCGAGCCGCACGATCCAGGCGTAGTGGGCGGCGAGGATGAGCAGGGCCGGAGGCAGGGCCGCCCCGAACGCGCGTCCACCCTCGGCCAGGAAGGGCCCGGCCGCCAGGCGAAAGGGGAGCAGGAGCCAGCTCGGCGGCCCGGAATTGACGAGCCGGTTCAGGAAGGAAGCCCAGACCTGCAGGGTGGCGGCGCCCGCCGGCGCCGGCCAGACCGGCGCTGCCCGCCACAGGGCGGCGCCGACCGCCGCGACGAAGAGCGCCACGATTCCGGCGGCGAGGATCCGCCGGGAGGCGAGGTCGTCCCCGCGTTCGCGGTGGCGGGCGAATATGAGATTGGCCGCGGTGCGATGGAATTCGGCGGTCGCGAGCAGGATCCACCAGCCGGCGACGTGTTGGAGCATGGCGGCCGCGGTGAACGGCGGCCGCCCCCAGAAGAGCGCCAGGAGGAGGGAGGAGAACAGGAGCTTCATCTGCGTTCCCGCCAGGCTGAAATGCACCAGCTCGCGGCGGGTCAGCGGCGCGGGAAAGAGGAAGGCGATCTCGGCGGGCGCGAAGCGCAGGCCGCCCTTGGCGGACGGAAAGATCCAGGCCGCGGCGGCGTAGCCGATGCTGAGGACCAGGATTAAGACGGAGCCGCCGAGGACAAAGGGATTGCCGCCGCGTCCGCCGAACGCGTTATGGGCGGCGGTCAGCCGGCGGAAGACGAAATAGTAGAAGTAAAAGACCGTGCCGATGGCGCCGATCAGGTACTTGGGCTCCCGCAGGCGGCGCGTGCGGGAGAGCAGCAGGTTCTGCAGCGACCGCACCCGCAGATAGAGCAGGGCCCCGAGCATCGCCGTTTAGGTCGCCGGCTCGCCGGTCGCGCGGATGAACACTTCCTCGAGGCTCACGCCGGCCTCGCCGCGGCTGTAGCGCAGCGCCACCTCGGCGAGCGTGCCGTCGGCGATCTTGGCGCCCTGCTTCAGGATCAGGACGTGCGAGCAGATTTCCTCCAGCAGATGGAGGAGATGGGAGCTCAGCACGATGGCGGCGCCGGCCTGGGCGCGGCGCACGATCGAATCCTTCATCCGGCGGATGCCCAGCGGATCGAGCCCGGTCAGCGGCTCGTCGAAGAACATCACCTGCGGGCTGTGCAGCAGGCCGCAGGCGATCACAAGCTTCTGCTTCATCCCGCGAGAAAGTTCGCCCGGCAGCTTGTCCGCCTTGTCCGCGATCTCGAATTCCTCGAGCAGCGGCTCGCCGATGGACGCATGGTCCGCGACGCCGTAGATCCGGGCGATGAAGGCGAGGTGCTGGCGCACCGTCAGATAGTCGAAGAGCCGGGGCTCGTCGGGAAAGAAGGCGAGTTCGCGCTTGGCCGCGACGGGATCGATCGCGAGGTCATGGCCGGCGATGCTGACCTGGCCGCCGCTCGCGGGAATGATGCCGGCCAGACAGCGCAGCGTGGTGGTCTTGCCTGCGCCATTGGGCCCGACCAGACCGAGAACTTCGCCGGGCTGCACGGCGAACGACAGGTCCCTGACCGCGGTAAAATCGCCGTAGCGTTTCATAAGGCCTTGAACCGCAATCATGCGGAGGAAGGTTAGACGCGGGCCGGCTGCCGCCGCAAGCCCGCTTCGGAAAAGTCGCACTGTTCGGATCGTTTCGTGTAACCGCCCGGTTCTCGGGGCGTCTCGTGGTTTGTTCCGCTTTCAGTCCCTCATCCCCATGAAGCGCTATAGCCTCACTTGTCTCTCGTTCGCGACCGTGCTGCTGGGCTCCGTCTCCGCCCTGCGGGCCCAGGACGCCGCCGCCGTTCCCCCGCCGCCCCCGCCCGCTGCCGACCAGCCCGACGCGGGAACGCCGCCGCCCCGCCGCCCTAACGGCGCGCAGATGATGAAGAGGCTCAAGGAGCAGCTGAGTCTCACTGACGACCAGGTGCAGCAGATTGGCGACATCCTGAAGGCTCAGCGCCAGGCCGGCATGGCTCTGCGCCAGGACACGACCCTTTCTGACGACGACAAGCGCGCCAAAGCGATGGCGATGATGAAGGATACGCACGACAAGATACGCGCTCTCCTCACTGCCGATCAGCAGAAGATTTTTGACTCGATGCCGCCCATGCCGGGCCCCGGCCGCCGCCCGCCGCCGTCGAACTAACACTTGTCAGGGGTTGGTGTGTGTGCCGCCGCGGTCAGCAGCCCGCGGCGGCCTTTTTTTGCCCGCCGCCCAGGCGCCTGACGATCGGGCTCCGCCGCCGGGCCGGGGCAGCCTTATCAGGCGATCGCTTTGTCCTGGCTCCCGCTGGGGGTGGCCAGGTTGCGCAGCTGAACAATCATGTCCGACAATGCCTCCCGGGGAGGATTGGTCATTAGGCTGAACTGGATCCAGTTGCGCGCGATGAGGTAGCCGCTGCGATGGCTGGTGTGGAACCCGCGGTTTTCGAGGGCTGCGCCGACATCGGAGGAGCGGATGGTCGCGGGTAGCGCGACCGTCACGATGATCGGAGAGGCATGGGTCTCGTCCGCCTTGAGGGTCAGGCCGGCGGAGCGCAGTTCCGTCCGGAACCAGGCGGCCAGGGTGCCGTCTCCGCAGCGGCCGATCGGCAGGCGCTCGACTTCGGCGAGGGCGACATCCAGGGCTGCGACCAGATTCGAGGAATGGGTGAAGGGAACGCCGTCGGACGAGGCCCAGAGCCCGAGGTCCAGGTAGCGAGGGAGGTCGGGACGGCCCACCGGGGTCTCCGCGTGGAAAACCAGGCCCAGGCCGGGCAGCCCGGCGATGGCCTTGCCGCTGGAGCCGGTCGCCAGGAAGACGCCGCTCAGGTCGACCGGCACGGCGCCAATCGAGCTGATGCAGTCGAGACAAAGCTTGGTTCGGTGCTCCTGGACGAGACGCTTCACCTCCGTGAGGTCATGGAGCACGCCGGTGGAGGTTTCGTGATGGACCATCCAGAGCCAGGCGGGGGATTTTACCTGGGCGAAGGCTTCCTTGTAGTCGGCGGAGGAGGGGACGGCACCCCAGGGCAGCCGGGCCCAGTGGAATTCCAGCCCGGCGCGGCGGGCGTGGTCCGCCAGCCGTTCGCCGAACTCGCCGCTTGAGACCACGATGCCCGGCCGGCCAAGGGCGGCGAGCTGCGCGGCGACCACGTCGTTGGCGAGTGAACCGCTGCCCACCAGGATCTGGACGTCGTTGGCCTGGGTCAGCGCGGCCAGCCGGCGGCGGACGGTCGCGATCTGGTCCACAAATTCCGGGGTGCGATGGGAAACGGTCGGACGGCCAAAGGCCGCCAGGACGCCCGGGCTCACGGCGACGGGGCCGGGCAGAAGGTTGAGGGGCGAGAGCGGGGCCTCGCTGGCCAGGCTCTGCATCCCCCGCCGGGAATCGATGACCCGGAGAAAACTCTCAAGCGTGGCCATCATCGGCTGATAGGGGGCCTCGGGGGTGCCGACGCGGGGCCCGAACGACTCGAAGCCCAGGGCGCGATAGAGGGACATGCGGCGGACGGCTCCGGAGATGATGCCGAGGTCGTCGCCACGGGCCAGGCAGTGGCGGGCGATGAAATGCAGCAGCTGGGCGGCGACCGGACCGTTCCGATAGGCTGGCAGGACGGCGAACAGGCGGATTTCGACCGGGCGCAGGCCGGCCGGCAGCCAGCGGTCGAGGTCGGGAAGCTTGGCGTCGAGCGAGAAGGGCCGGCGGCGCCGGACGGCCATCATGGCGATGACCTTTCCGTCCCGCACGCCAATCAGGTAAACGTTCTCGGCGTGGAATTTATCGACCAGCCGGCCCTCGGGGTTGGGGGCATGCTGGGGAATTTCGCCCACGAAGGTCTGATAGTTGAGCCGATGAATCTGCTCAAACTCGTCCGCGGTCGTAGCAATTTTGAATACGGTACTTGGCTCCATGACAGGGTTTTATTGAGGAGTCAGGGCTTCAAGTATTTGGATAAATAGCTCCGGTGTGCAAGCAGAACAATCACTGCCGCAAACAAATAGGCAATGCGGTCATTCCGCGCCGGCAAGACCCACCACATCAATATCATGCTGATGGCAAAGGCAGACGCGCCGGCCAGAAAACGGTTGCGGGCGGCCAAGCCGATCCCGATGCCCAGAACCGCCGGTATCACGGCGACCTGCCACTGGAGGGCCCAGGCCCCGCCGAGGAGCGGCCCACCCCCGCGACCGCCCCGGAAACCGAGCCAAACCGGCCAGATGTGGCCGGCGATGACGGCCGGGAGCGCGAGAGCGGCCCAAGGCGCCCCGCCGGAGAGGTGCCGAACCGCGTAAACCGCCACCGCCCCCTTGGTGGCGTCCAAAAAGAGCACAAAAATGAACCCGCGGGCACCGAGGACACGGCCGACGTTGGTCGCCCCCGTGGCGCCGCTGCCATGCTGGCGGATGTCGCCGCCGCCGGCCCGCCGCACCAGCAACCAGCCGGGCGACACCCCGCCGAGCGCGTAGGCGGCGAGCAGCAGCAAAGGCAGAACCCAAAAAGGAGAAGGGGTGCTCAAATACAAGCTATGGGGGTTTGGAGGGCGTCGGGCGGAAGTCAAAAACGGAATCCAGCGCAAGTTGCCCGGACAGGTGTGTCCAGGATTGTCAGGCGACGGGGAATCTGCGTGGCTGCCTTTTCGTCTCGCTGGCCGACGAAGCCCGGACTTTTTTCCGTTGGTTTTCGTCTTTTCCAACCCCTGCCCGTTTCTTCCTTCGACGGATCAATCATCGAATAGCCTGACTCGCCCTCATGTCCGCCATCAACGACTTCCTGCTCAAGAACAGCCTGCGTATTGCAGCGAATCCGTGCGTCAGCCCGGATTTCTGCCTCGACTGGCCCGCCCTCCGGGGCCGGCTCCAGCAGGGAGCGGCGGTTCCCGCGGCCGGGGCGGCCTCATTTGAGACGGCGGCCGGCTCCTGGACCCTCCTAGAGGATCCGGCGACGGGCGACTGCGCCTGGCGGCTGCAGGCCCCCTCGGGCGCCGCCTCCGAAACGGTGCTGGCGGAAGGCGCCCGGCTGGCGTCGGGCGAGGTGGTTTTCCCCGCCAGCTTTGCGAACTTGATCAAGCTCAAGAACCTGGCGCAGGAGCACGATCCCCGCTGCACGATCTTTCCGACCGCGGCGGAACGCCTCGGCCGGAGCACCCTTGGCATCGGCGCCCGCTTTACGACCCTGCATTGGCCGGCGGTGGAGTGGGCCATGGCGCAGTTGGGCCTGGGCGTGACCGCCAACCAGAATTCGATCCCGCGCGAACTTGTCTATGACGTGGACGCGATGCTCGAGGGCCGGCTCGACACCGTGCCATTCCCCTTCATCGGAGCGAACGTGCCCGAGGGGCACCAGGGCCAGAGCGTCGAGGGCATGAGCCACGGCTGCATCCTCTCCAAAGTCCGCACCGGTTTTCACCGCCGCGGAATCGCCTGGAGCTTCAACGCCGACCACCAGCCGATCGGTGGCAAGTTCGACAGCCGGGAGGACGCGCTGGTCGCCGGGTGCGTCTTCGCCAGCTATATCACCTTCGACCTCTCGCCCGAGCTGGCCCAGACCAAGGTGCCGGAGGATTCGGCCGCCTGGGTGAAGTCCCACGTGGACGCCGGGCTGGTCGGCACGGTCAAGGCCCGGGTGGCCAAGGCGGGCATCGCGCTGGAGGAGGGGGAGTTCAACAAGCTGCTGGCCTACGTCTGGCCCTCGCTGCAGAAGATGCAGCGCCGGGACGAGAAATACCGCCTGGCCCGCGAGAAGCTGTTCACCACGCCGGTGGGCCGCGCCTACCTGCGCGAGTTGTCGATCGACGAGCTGCCCGGCCTGACCACGGCGGCGACCACCGCCATCATGCTCGCCCTCTGCGAGGCGCTCGGGATGAAGATCCATTTCGTGGCCCCGGCCTTTGGTTTCCAGAAGAACATGCCCTATCCGGACAACGCCGCCCTGCGCGAGTTGATTGCCAAGCAGTGGGTCGTGTGCTCCCAGTTCGGGGCGAGCATCGGCTTCCATTCCGGCTCCGGCAAATCGGCCGAGAACTACCAGGTGATGGGTGAGGTCACCGGCGGCCGCCTTGAGATCAAGACCAGCGGCCGGTACACCTACGAGATGGGCAAGGCCCTCGCGGCGTCCCGGCATCCCGCCGACCAGTCGCTCTGGCGCGACTGGTACCGCTTCACGCTGGAACTGGCCCTCCTGGGCTCCTTCAGCCCCGACGCGACCGAGCGGAAGATGGCCCGGATCTTTGTGGTCGACGCCCTGGAGAAATCCGCCCGCCCCACCGACGTATTCGCATCACCCACCACCTGCCGCGCCGCGCTCGAGGCGCTGCCGCCGAGCCCGGAGCACATGTTCTGGTTTGAGTATAACTTCCTCTTTGTCCTGGCCGGGGCCGGCAAGGCGGAGAAGGCGGCCCTGGGCGACCACACGCCGGCCGGCTACGCCCAGCGCGCCCGCTTCTACACCATCAGCGAGGAGGGGCGGCTGAACTACGCCCGGAATGTCGCGCGCTACATCGTCTTCCTGGCGCAGAACACGGGCCTGGCCACCGCGGCGGCCGCCGCGGCCGCGAACGGGCGCCTCGACGGCTACACCTCCCTCGAACGGATGCTGGCGGACATTGCCGGCTGAGCTTTTCCGCCCATGCCTTCCTTCATCACCCGGGACTTTCTCCTCACCACGCGGCAGGCGCGCGAACTCTACCACGGCTATGCCGAGAAGGAGCCGATCCTCGACTACCACTGCCATCTGCCCCCGGACCTGATCGCCTCGAACCACCGGTTCGAGGACCTGGCGGAGGTCTGGCTGGGCGGCGATCACTACAAGTGGCGGGCGATGCGGACCAACGGCGTGTCCGAGCGCTTCTGCACCGGCGATGCGCCGGCCCGCGAAAAGTTCCAGGCGTGGGCGGATACGGTGCCGCACACCCTGCGCAACCCGCTTTATCACTGGACCCACCTGGAGCTGAAGCGCTACTTCGGGATCGACGGGCTGCTGCACGGCCAGTCGGCGGAAAGGGTGTGGAAGCAGGCCAACGCCCGCCTGGCCAAGCTGCGGGTCCACGATCTGCTCACGATGTCGAAGGTGGCCGTGGTCTGCACGACCGACGACCCGGCCGACTCCCTCGACCTCCACGCCAAGATCCGGGCGAGCAAGCTGAAGACCCGAGTCTATCCGGCGTTTCGCCCCGACAAGGCCCTGGCGGTCGGGACGCCCCCCGCGTTCAACGCCTGGCTGGAGAAGCTGGCGGGCACGGCCCAGGCCACGATCCAGACCTTCGACGACCTCCTGGGCGCCCTGAAGAAGCGCCACGACGCCTTCCATGCGGCCGGCGGCCGGCTGTCCGACCATGGCCTCGAGACCGCGCTTTCCGAGCCATGCACCCATTCGCAGGCGCGGATGGTGTTTGACGCCGCCCGCTCCGGCCGGACCCCCTCGGCCGAGGAGGCCGCGCGCTACGGCTCCTACCTCATGCTCGAGTTCGGCCGCTGGGATGCCGCGCGCGGCTGGACCAAGCAGCTCCATCTCGGCGCCCTGCGGAACAACAACAGCCGGCTGATGCGCCAGCTGGGGCCGGACACCGGGTTCGACGCGATCGGCGACTTCCCGCAGATGCGCGCGCTCGCCCGCTACCTGGATGCCCTGGACTCGACCGACCAGCTGCCCCGGACGATCGTCTACAACGTGAATCCGGTGAACAACTACGCCTTCGGCACCCTGATCGGCTGCTTCCAGGACGGCAGCATCGCCGGCAAGCTGCAGTTCGGCAGCGGCTGGTGGTTCCTCGACCAGAAGGAGGGCATGGAGTGGCAGATCAACGCGCTCTCGAACCTGGGCCTCCTCAGCCGCTTTGTCGGCATGATCACCGATTCCCGCAGCTTCCTCAGCTATCCCCGCCACGAGTATTTCCGGCGGGTGCTCTGCAACCTCCTCGGCGCCGACATGGCGCGGGGCGAGATTCCGTCCGACCTCAAGCTGGTCGGCGGGATGGTGAAGAACATCTGCTTCGGCAACGCCCGCGACTACTTCGGGCTCGAAGTGCCGTCGGAGTTCGCCAAGAAATAAGCCGGCCGCACGGCCGGAATCCTTCCTTTATGTCTTCCCTGCCCAGCATCGCATTCATCGGCACGGGGGTGATGGGCCGCAGCATGGCGGCCCACCTCCAGCGCGCCGGCCATCCCCTCCACGTCTACAACCGCACCCGGGCCAAGGCCCAGGCGCTGATCGACGCGGGCGCCACCTGGCACGATTCCGCGGGCAGCGCGGCCGCCGCGGCGGACGTCGTGATCACGATCCTCGGTTTTCCCACCGACGTGGAGCAGACCTATTTCGGCCCGGGCGGGGTGATCGAGCGCGCGCGGCCGGGCGCCCTCCTGATCGACATGACCACCTCCAGCCCCGTCCTCGCGCGCCGGATCGCGGCGGCGGCCAAGGGGAAGGGGCTGGCCGCCCTCGACGCCCCGGTCTCCGGCGGCGACCTCGGCGCCAAGGAGGCCCGGCTGGTCATCATGGTGGGCGGCGAGGAGGCGGATTTTGCGCGGGCCAAGCCGGTCTTCGACCTGATGGGCAAGAACATCGCGCGGCTGGGGCCGGCGGGCGCCGGCCAGCACTGCAAGGTCGCGAACCAGATCGCGGTCGCCGTCGCGATGATTTCCTGGGTGGAGGCGCTCGCCTACGCGAGCAAGGCCGGCCTCGACCCGACGCAGGTCCACGCCAGCATCAGCGGCGGCGCCGCGGGTGGCTGGGCGATGACGAATCTGGCCCCGCGCGCCCTGTCGGGCAATTTCGCCCCCGGGTTCTACGTGAAGCACATCCTGAAGGACATGCGCATCGCGCTCGACTCCGCGGCGGAGATGAAGCTCGACCTGCCGGGGCTGGCCCTGGCGAAGCAGCTGTATGACCGCGTGGCGGCCGCCGGCTGGGAAGAGTGCGGCACGCAGGCCCTGTACAAGCTGTACGTCTCGCTATGAGCCTGCCGGAGCACTTCCGCCGGCAGGTCCTGGCGGGAGACTATCTCGTCGGCGCCTTCCTCAATCTCGGCTCGTCGCTCACCGCGGAGATGGCGGGCCGGTGCGGCTTCGACTGGCTGCTCCTCGACCATGAGCATGGTCCGGGAGGCGAGGAGACGCTGCTGCACCAGCTGCAGGCGGTCGCGGCCACGCCGGCGGTCCCGATCGTGCGGATCGCCCACAACGAGGAGGTCCGCATCAAGCGCGCGCTCGATATGGGCGCCGCGGGCATCATGGTGCCCTACGTGAATTCCGCGGCGGAGGCCCGGGCGGCGGTCCAGGCCATGCGCTATCCGCCCCGCGGCATCCGCGGCGTGGCCAAGTCGACCCGCGCCGCCTCGTTCGGCGCGGAATTCGACACCTATTACGCCCAGGCCCACGAGCGGCTCGTGACGGTGATCCAGATCGAGACGCCCGAGGCCGCGCGCAACGCCGAGGCGATCGCGGCGATCGACGGGGTCGACGTGCTGTTCGTCGGTCCGGTGGACTTCACGACCCATCTGGGCGTCCCCGGCAACTTTGAGGACTCCCGCTTCGCGGAGGCGCGACGGTCCGTGGCCAAGGCCGCGCGGAACGCCGGCAAGGCCGCCGGCATCCTGACGCTGGCGCCCGCGCACATTCCCCTGGTGCGCTCCGAGGGCTATACCGTGGTCACGTTCGGCTCCGACGGCGGTTCGGTCAGCCAGGGCTTGCGGCAGAGCCTGGCGGCGCTTCGCGCCCCATAGTCCCGGCCCCATGTTCCTCTCCCGGCTGGCTCTCGGGATCTTTCTGGCCGCGATCGCTTCGGCGGCCCCGCCGATCGATCGCGAGGCGCTCGTCACGCGGCATTCCCCCACGGCCCATGCGATCACCCCCGGCTCGGCCTTTTCGGTCGGCAACGGCGGGTTCGCGTTCACGGCCGATGTGACCGGGCTCCAGTCGCTGGAGCACGATTACGCCCTGGGCGGCTTCCCGATCGAGACCATGGCCCGGTGGGCGTGGCACTCGGAGCCGAACCCGCATCACTACACCCTGGCGGATGCAAGCGAGGTCATCCCGACCCAGGGCCGCCCGGTCGCCTACGCGACCCGGGCCTCGTCGCCCGCCGGCGATTGGCTGCGCCGGAATCCGCAGGATTTCCCGGTGGGGCAGCTGGGCTTCGTCGATGGCGACGGCCAGCCGCTCGCCCTCCGGGACATTTCCGCTGTGGAGCAGACCCTCGACCTTTGGCGGGGCGAGATCCGCAGCCGCTTCGTCTGGCGGGGCGAGGCGGTCGAGGTCAGCACGCTCTGTCATCCGGTGCTCGATCTCCTCGCGGTCCGGATCCGCTCGCGCGCGGTGGCGGACGGGCGGCTCCGGGTGCAGCTCTCCTTTCCGCGCGGTCATGACATCGCGACCAAGAACAGCCCCCGCCTCGACTGGACGCAGCCGGAGAGCCACCAGACCCGGGTGACGGCGCGGACGCCGACCCGCGCGGACTTCGAGCGGTCCCGCGACGGCCTGCGCTATTATGCGGCCCTGGCGTGGTCGCCGGGCGGCGACCTGCGGGCCGGGCCCGTGCCGCACCATTTCATCCTCCGCGGGCCGCCCGGCGGCGAGGTGCTCGAGCTGCGGCTGGCCTTCAGCCAGCAGCCGGTCAAGGCCGAGCTGCCCACCTGGACCCATGCCCGCTTCTCGACCGCCAACGCCTGGGCCGATTTTTGGAGCTCGGGCGCGGCGGTCGACTTCGCGGGCAGCACCGATCCGCGCGCGGCGGAACTCGAGCGCCGGGTGGTCCTTTCGCAGTATCTGACGGCGATCCAGTTCGACGGGGCGGTGCCACCCTCCGAGACCGGGCTCACGGTCAGCTCCTGGTACGGCAAGCACAACACCGAGATGGTGTGGTGGCACCTGGCCCACTTCGGCTTCTGGGGCCGCGACCGCTTCGTCGAGAACGGGCTCGATTGGTACCGCGCCACGCTGCCGGCGGCGCGGGCCCTCGCCCATGATCGCGGCCTGCCGGGCGCGCGGTGGGCCAAGATGGTCGGGCCCGACGGCCGGGAGAGCCCGGGGGGCAATCCGCTCATCATCTGGAACCAGCCGCACGTCATCTATCTGGCGGAGGAGCTCTACCGCAATCATCCCACCCCCGCCGTCCTGGCCGCCTGGAGCGACCTCGTCCAGGAAACCGCCGACTGCCTGTCGGCGATGCTGACCTGGAACGCGGTCGCCGGCCGCTACGAGCTCGCCCCGCCCCTCTGGATCTCGCAGGAGATCTACAATCCCAAGCTCAGCCGCAATCCGACCTTTGAGCTGAGCTACTGGGCTTTTGCCCTCAAGGTCGCCCAGGAATGGCGGGTGCGCACGGGACTGCCCCGCCAGCCGGAGTGGGATCGGCAGGTCGCCCGGCTATCCGCCCTGCCGGTGAAGGATGGCAAGTACGTCGCGATGGAGTCGGTGCCGGACACCTGGGATAATGTGGCCAGCCGGCACGATCACCCGTCCTTCCTGCTCGCGCTGGGCATGCTGCCCGGCGACGGGGTCGACCGGCCGACGATGGCGCGCACCTTCGACGCCGTGGTCAAATCCTGGGACTGGGAGACGAAGATCTGGGGCTGGGACTACCCGATGATGGCGATGACCGCCGCGCGGCTCGACGAGCCGCAGCGGGCGGTGGATATTCTCCTGAAGGACGGCCCGAACAACGCCTACCTGCCCAACGGGCACTGCCCGCAGCGGGGCGACCTCGCGCTCTACCTTCCCGCCAACGGAGCGCTTCTTTCGGCGGTGGCGCTGATGGCGGGCGGCTGGGACGGCGCGCCGGACCGGCCGGCGCCCGGTTTCCCGACCGACGGCCGCTGGCGCGTCCGCGCCGAGGGCTTTCACCGCCTGCCCTGAGCGCGCGGCCGGGGCGCGTCTGTCCGGTCAGGGGCGCGGCAGGAACGCGTCGTCCATCACGTCGTCGACCTTGAGGCTGCCGGCCGGGAGGACGCCGAGGTCGGTGAGCTGGGCGATCTCGCGGGCGAAACGGTCACGGGTGATGGCGAGGTAGTCGCCCTCGCTGTCTTTCGCCAGATGGGCGGCGAGGATCTGGCTGCGCGACCAGGTCAGGTAATCCGGCGTCACCTTGGGATTGATCCGCAGCATGATCGCGTGGGCGGGCGCGGGGTCGCCCTCGAGGTAGGTCTGATAGCCGTGGTGCAGCGCCGCCAGGAAGGCGCGGAGCTCGGGGCCGTGGTCGCGCGCGAAGGCCCGGTTGGTGATCAGCGTCGTATAGGCGTCAAAACCCGCGTCGGAGGCGTGCAGGTACTTCAGCTTCACGCCCTGCTTCACGACATAGTAGGGGTCCGCCGTGTAGAAGCCCTGCTGGATGAAGGCGGGGTCGACCGCCAGGCGCCCGAAGTTGAAGTTCTGGGGCACGATCTGGAAGGTGATGTGATACTTCTTCTGGACGTAGGGGAGGAAGGCCCATTCGGGCCGCGCCATCACCGTCCGCCCCTGCAGGTCCGCCCACGTCCGCACCGGGCAGGCCTCCTGCATCATCAGGACGCTGGGATCGTGCTGGAAGATGGCGGCCACGTTGAGGAGCGGGGCGCCGTTGTGGATCGCGAGGAGCGCGTTGGTGGAATCGGTCTGGCCGAGCTGGGCGAGGTTCGCCGCCACCTTGCTGAGCGAGTAGGTGTTGGGGCCGCCCTGGACCAGGGTGACGTCCAGACCCGCGTCGCGAAAATAGCCCAGTGCCTCCGCGGTGTAGAAGGCGCCGTGCTCGGGCTCGGCCACCCAGTCGAGCTGCACGGCGATCTTGAACGGGGCGGCGGGTGAACCGGCGGCCGCGGCTGGGGCGGGGCGGGAGCACCCGGTCTGCAATGCTGCCAGAACCGCAAAAACCAGGGCGAGGAGGCGGGCAACCGTCATGGTGGTATGAAACTCGCTAGTTGTCCCGCGGCTCGCAACCCGCAAACCTCCCTTCGCAGCTTTACCCCCATGCTCCGCCGCCTATTTCGCCTCGAGGAACATCAAACTACGGTCGGACGCGAGCTGCAGGCCGGGCTGACCACCTTCGCCGCGATGGCCTACATCCTGGCGGTCAACCCCACGATGCTGGCGAACACCGGCATGGACAAGGGGGCCCTCGTCACCGTGACGGCGATGACCGCGGCCATTGCGACCGGCCTGATGGCCTTCCTGACCAACTACCCGCTGGCGCTGGCGCCGGGCATGGGCATCAACGCCTTCTTCACCTTCACGATTTGCCTGGGGAAGGGCATTCCGTGGCAGGAGGCGCTCGGCATGGTCTTCGTCAACGGGATCGTGTTTCTCACCCTCTCGGTCACCGGCGTGCGGGAGAAGATCATCGCCGCCATCCCGGGACCGCTGAAAGTGGCGGTCACCTGCGGCATCGGCGTCTTCATTGCCTTCATTGGCCTGCGCAACGGCGGGGTGATCGTGGCGGACAATGCCACCTTCGTCAGGGGTGACTTCACCTCGGGTTCGGCCGCCCTCTGCCTGGCCGGCATCGCGCTCACGGCCATCCTGATCGCGATCCGGATCCCGGGGGCGATCGTCCTCGGCATGATCGCCTCGACCGTGGCCGGCCTGTTCATTGCGGGCGCCGGCGGGAAATTGACCCAGCTGCCGGCGAGCCTGATCGCGCTGCCCCACTCTCCGGCGCCGCTCATGTTCAAGCTGACGTTCCATTTCCTGACCAGCATGACCGCCTTTGAGGCCGCGCTGCCACTGATCTTGACGCTCCTCCTGGTCGATCTGTTCGACAACATCGGGACCCTGATCGCGGTGACCAAACGCGCCGGCCTGCTTGACGCCCAGGGCCGCCTGCCCAAGGCCGGCCGGGCCCTGCTGGCGGATTCGCTGGCCACGATCCTGAGCGCCCTGTCCGGCACCTCGACCGTCGTGACCTACATCGAGTCGGCGTCGGGCGTCGAAGCCGGCGGCCGCACCGGCCTCACCGCGCTCACGACCGCGGGGCTCATGCTGCTGGCACTCTTCCTGACGCCCCTGATCCTGGCCGTGCCGGCCGCGGCCACCGCCCCGGCCCTCGTGATCGTCGGCATCTTCATGATGCAGTCGGTGGTTGAGATCCCCATGAACGATTTCGTCGCCTCGGCCCCGGCCATCCTGACCATCTTCGCCATTCCGCTCACCTTCAGCATCGCCCAGGGCCTCGGCCTGGGGCTCATGCTCGCGGCGGTCCTGGCGCTGGGGCTGGGCCGGCCGAAGGATCTGCCGGTCTTCGGCTACATCGTGGCGGCGGTCTTTTTCGCCGACTTCTTCAAGCTCTGGCCGTTCCGGGGCTGAGCGGCGCCGGACGGGGGGGGGCGCCCCGTCGGCGACCGGATGACCGGTATGCGGTCATCCGGCCAGGACGGATTTTTCCAGCGCATGCCGTCACCAAATTGGCACATAGCGTGCTAGCTGTAAGGGCCGGCTAATTACACCTAACAAACCGGCAACCGTATGAATACCCGCCATGCCTTGGGCCGTCGTGCCCAAATTCTGCTTGCACTGCTCGTGCCGGCGATCTGCGCCCGCGCGCAGACCGCCCCCGCCGCCTCGGCTCCGCCGGCGACGGCCACGACCACCGTCACGACGACGACCTCCACGGGCGCGCCCGCCGGCGACATCGTGAAGATGGAGAGCTTCCAGGTTAACGACGTGCCGGCCGACAAGGTCATCCTGCCGACGGCCCGCCCCTTCACCTCGGTGTTCGGCACCGACGACAACATCATCGATGTGCCGCGCGACGTGACCATCATCTCCCGCGAGCAGATGGACGCGATCGGCATCCAGGACGTGACCGAGTTCAGCAAGCTGACCTCGAGCTCGTACACCGACTCGAACTTCGGCGCACCGGGCAATCCGAGCATCCGCGGCCAGTCGGCCGACCTCTTCATCAACGGGATGCGCCAGCGCGTGACCAGCAACGGCAACGGCATGCCGGTCGACTTCAACTCGGTCGAGTCGGTCAACATCGTCAAGGGCCCGGCCACCGCGATTCAGGGCGCGTCGGCCTATGTCGGCGGCTTCGCCGATCTCGTCAGCAAGCAGCCCTTCTTCGACGGGTTCCACGGCACCTCGAGCTACACCATCGGCTCCTATGCCACCAACCGCTGGAACGCCGACATCGGCGGCCCGATCACCCCCAACCTGGCCTATCGCATCAGCTACTCCGGCGAGTACAGCGACACCTACTGGGATGGCGCGGTGAAGCGCGGCGAGGCGATCTACGGCGCGCTGACCTGGAAGAACGGCAACTATGAGGTCGAGATCAACTCCAAGGCCTACTTTTCCCGCTACTCGGAGAACTTCGGCATCGACCGCCCGACCCAGCTCCTGATTTCCCAGGGCCTCTACCAGACGGGCATCAACATCAACAACGGCGCCGCGGTGGCTCCGTCCGACTCGCAGAATTCGAAGTTCGTGAACGGCAGCAACACGATCGCCTTCGGCCCGCTGGTCCCGGTTGACTACCACTGGCGCCTGCAGGGCCCCTCCGCGCGCTCGGACGGCCACGAGTACAACACCCAGGTCATCCAGACGGCGGGCATCGGCACCGACGCGAAGGTCGTGAACAACACCTTCTTCAGCCTGACCCAGCGCGACACGTACAGCCCCCACTACTATTCCGAAGTCATCTCGCCCTCCTGGTTCATCGACAACCGCACCGAGTTCATCGATGTCCTCAAGGGCCTGAACAGCAGCACGATCAACGTCGGCGTGGAGGAGCGCTACCAGCACACGAAGGCGTATGATGACTTCTTCTTCGAGCCCGCCAACGCGTGGGATCTGAGCAAGGCCCGGTCCGGCCTCGTGCTCGACTCGATCAACTTCCCGTCCAATGACTTCGCGACGGTCCCGGTGCCCGGCTATCCCGGTCGCTTCGCCACGCCGGGAATCATCAACGACGACACCAACGACTCGCAGGAGTACGGCGTCTCGCCCTTCCTCCAGGCGACCTGGAAGCTCACGCCCCAGCTGAACCTCGTGACCGGCGCCCGCGTCGACATCATGCACTTCATCGTCAAGGATCCGCTGGCCGTGGAAACCGGGTTTCTGGCGAAGACGGAGCCCAAGGCCGACATCAGCGTGAGCGATCCGAACGCCAACATCAGCCTCGTCTACAAGATCACGCCGGCCCTCTCGTCCTACGTCACCTACAACGACAGCAAGAACTACTCGGGTGCGATCGGCGTCGGCGGCGGTTTCGCGGGCCTGGTCTCCAAACCCAACGGGGTGGGCTACTATCTGCCGCGCAGCAACTTCGACCAGCTGAGCGAACTGGGTGAGGCCGGCCTCAAGCTCTCGGCCCTCAACAACACGCTCTTCCTGAGCTCGGCCATCTTCGACCAGACCCGCCAGGCCAAGCCGCAGGGCCAGCCCGCGGTCACCGAGCAGTTCAAGGGCGGCGAGTTCGAGGTCAATTACCAGCCGGACAAGCACCTGTACGCGACCTTCGGCTACTCGCTGCTGGTCGGCGCCGAGGGCACGCCCATCCCGTTCCAGGCCTACAGCACCAACCAGGTGCCGAATGGCCCGCCGAATCCGAACACGTCGGTCCTGCAGACCAAGGGCAAGATCCGGGTGCCCGGCTTCCCCGAGCACACCTTCAACGGCCTGGTCTCCTATAACTTCGACAACGGCTTCGGGGTCTCCGGCGACGTCGTCGTGACCAGCACGATGAACAACGACTACCAGGGCTACCTGGTCATCCCCTGGCAGTACACGCTCGATGCGGACGTGCACTACCGCTGGAAGAACTGGCTGTTCAAGATCGGCGGCACCAATGTCACCAACCAGCACAACTGGACGCCCGCTTATCCGACCTATGGCCTGGAAGAAATCGTGCCGGATGCCGGCGCCGAGATCTTCGGCACGGTCCGGGTGAGCTTCTGAGCTCCGCGATCCTCACTCAATGAAAGTGCGACGTCTCGTCGCCTTCGCTCTGGCGTCGGCCCTCTCGGGGGCCGGCGCCTTTGCCGTTACGGCGAAGCGCAAGGTCATCATCGACCAGGACGCCTTCGGCGGGGTGAACCTGCAGCCGATCCTCCTGATCATCCAATCGCCCGACGTCGAGGTGGTCGGCATCACGATCGAAAGCGGCGACGGGTGGCAGAAGGAGAGTGTCGCGCACACGCTGCGGATGCTGGAATTGATCGGGCGGACGGACATTCCGGTGGTGCCGGGCGCCACCTATCCCCTGATAAATTCCGAGGAGGAGACGCGGCGGCGCGAGCGCCTCTTCGGCAAGCTGGCCTACAAGGGGGCGTGGATGGACGTCTGGCCCGGTTACAACACGGTGAACCGGCCGCACTACCATCCGGCCGACGTGGTGCCCCCGCTGGAGGAGGGCGCCCCGACGACCTTGCCGGCCCGGGAGGTGGCGGCGGCTTTCATGGTCCGGAAGGTGGCGGAATTCCCGGGTGAGATCTCGATCGTGGCCCTCGGGCCGTTCACCAATGTGGCGCTGGCGGCGAAACTCGACGAGGGCTTCGCGGCCCGGGCGCGGGAGCTCTTCATCATGGGCGGCAGCTTCAATCCCGACGCCTCGCGGGTGGACGAATTCTCGCTGCAGTTCATCAACACGCCGCGGGTCGAATTCAACAGCCAGTGGGATCCGGAGGCGGCGAGGATCATGCTGCACGCGGCCTGGAAGAAGATCACGCTGGTGCCGAGCGACGCCACGGTGGGGACCAAGCTGACCCCGGCGCTGGCGCAGGAGGCGGCCAACGCGGACACCCCCGCCGCCCGTTATCTCGCGAAATACGCCGAGGTGGGCTTTCCGATGTGGGATGAGACGGCGGCGGCCATGTGGCTGGATCCGACGCTGATCCGGCACTCCGACCGGCTGGCGGTCGACATCGTGATCGACCATGGCGCCAACTATGGCGCGACCCTGAGCTGGGCGCCCGGCGGCGGTCCGGGGCTGGGCGAACCGGACGTGACGGTGGTCCGGGCGATCGATATTCCCGGCTTGGAGCGGTTCTATGTCAGGATGATGCACCTGCCGCCCGCCGCGCGCTGACGGCCAGGCACAGCTGATCTCGGGCCGCCGGCCCGCACATGGTCCGGCACCTGCTAAAGTCAGGGGGTGGAAAGCAAAAACCCGACCCTTCCGATCCACGTGCTCGTCTATGGACCGGACGACCGGCTGCCCCTCGGCACCGCCCTGCTCGTGGCGCTCCAGCAGGTGGCCGCGATGGTCGTCGGCGTGGTCACGCCCGCCCTGCTGCTGTCCTCAATCCTGCACTTTTCGGCGGCCGACACCTCCTATCTGGTGAGCATGGCGATGGTGGCGGCGGCGGTCGGGACTTTCCTGCAAACGACCCGGGTGGGACCCTTGGGCTCCGGTCTGCTCAGCGTGACGGGCACCAGTTTTGCCTTCCTGCAACCCCTGATCCAGGCCGGGTCGCTGGGAGGCCTGCCGCTCATGTTCGGCATGTCGCTCGCGGCGGCGCCGGTGCAGGTCGTCCTGGCGCCGTTCATGCCCCGATTGCGCCGGCTGTTTCCGCCGCTGATCTCGGGTGTCGTGGTCCTTCTGATCGGGCTCTCGATCATCCCGGAGGCGATGCGGGGCATCGTGGCCCCGACGGCGCCCGGCGCACCCGCCTGGAGCGGAGCTGCCGTGGCCGCGATTGTCATCGCCGCCGTGCTGGTCGCGCAGGCGGTCGGCGTCGTCTGGGCCCGGCTGGTCGGCATCCTCTTCGGGGTGCTGGCGGGCTATCTGGTCTGCGGCCTCTGTGGCTGGCTGCACCGGCCGCCGCCGTCGGATGCTTGGCTCGCGGTCCCGCACCTGCTGCCCCACGGCTTTGCCTTCCGCTGGGACCTGCTGCTGGTGTTCGCCTTCATCTACCTGGTTTCGCTGCTCGAATCCGTCGGGGACATGACGGCGACCGCCCAGCTCTCGGGCCTGCGGACCGACGGACCGGAGCACGCGACCCGGCTCCGCAACGGGCTCCTGGCCGACGGGGTCACGAGCATGATCGCGGCCCTGATCGGCTCCTTTCCCAGCACGACCTACGCCCAAAACAATGGCGTCATCCAGATCACCGGCGTGGCCAGTCGGCACATCGGCAAGTGGATGGCCCTCATCCTGGCTCTCCTCGGCCTGCTGCCGGTGGTGAGCGGCTGGGTCACGGCCATGCCGCCGGCCGTCCTCGGCGGGATGGCGCTCCTCCTCTTTGGCCTGGTCAGCGTCTCCGGGTTGCGGCTCATCGTCGGCCGGCATCTCAATCATCGCGACGGACTGATCACCGCGCTCGCGCTCGGGGTCGGCCTCGGGGCCCCCTCGCAGACCGAATGGCTCTCCCATCTGCCCGCGATCCTGCAGACCTTCCTGGCCTCCGGGATCTCGGCCGGCGGCATCACGGCGATCGTCCTCAACCTGGCGATTCCGGGCGGTCAGCCGATGGCGGCCGACGAGGCCTAACCGCGGCAGATCTGGCGGGAGAAGCGCCGATGGCGCTCCAGCACGACCGGCAGGTCGATCGTCGCCAGCTGCCCGTCCCGCACGACGATCCGGCCGTTGATGACGGTCCAGGCGGCGGTGGCCGGTGTGCAGAAGATCAGGGCGGCGACGGGATCCTCCTGCGCGCCCGCGAACCCGAGCTGGTTCAGGTCGAAGGCGGCAAAGTCCGCGGCCATGCCGGGGGCCAGGCGGCCGATGTCGTTCCGATTGAGGACGTGCGCACCGCCGCGGGTCGCCAGTTCCAGGGCCTGGCGCGCGTTCAGCGCCGCCGGCCCGAAGCCCACGCGCTGGAGGAGCAGGGCCTGGCGGGCCTCGCCGAGCAGATGGGCCCCGTCGTTGGAGGCCGAGCCGTCGACGCCCAGGCCGACCGGCACGCCGCGGGCCAGCATCGCCGCGATGGGCGCGATGCCGGAGGCGAGCCGCATGTTGGAGCACGGGCAATGGGCGACGCCGGTGCCGGTCTGGGCGAAGCGGCCGATCCCGGCCTCGTCGAGCCGGACGCAATGGGCGTGCCAGACATCCGGCCCCAGCCAGGCCAGGTCCTCGGCGTACTCGGCGGGCGTCCGCCCGAATTTTTCGAGGCTGTACGCCACGTCATCGGTGTTCTCGGCCAGATGGGTGTGGAGCGAGACCCCGTACGAGCGCGCCAGGGCGGCGGACTCCCGCATCAGGTCCCGGCTGACGGAAAAGGGTGAACAGGGGGCGACGGCGATCCGGCGCATCGCGAAGCGCGCCGGATCATGGTGGGCCTCGATCACCCGCTGGGTGTCGCGCAGGATCGCGGACTCCGCCTCGACCAGCCGGTCGGGCGGCATGCCTCCCTGACTCTCGCCGACGCTCATGCTGCCCCGGGTCGCGTGAAAGCGCAGGCCGATCTCCGCGGCCGCCTGCAGGCTGTCGTCGAGGCGGCAGCCATTGGGGTAAATATAGAGATGGTCGCTCGAAGTGGTGCAGCCCGAGAGCATCAGTTCGGCCATGGCCGTCAGGCTGGAGACCTGGATCATCTCGGGCGTCAGCCGGCCCCAGATCGGGTAGAGGCACTGCAGCCACTCGAACAGGCTCGCATCCTGCGCCGCCGGAACCGCCCGGGTGAGGCTCTGGAACATGTGGTGATGCGTGTTCACCAGGCCGGGGATCACCACGTGGCCGCGGAGGTCGAGGACCTCGTCCGCGGTGGCGGGCAGTTCCGCCGACGCTCCCACCGCCAGGATGCGCCCATCTTCCGCAAAGAGGCCGCCGCCGGGAATCTCCCGGCGGCGCTCATCCATGGTGACGAGGACGTCCGCGTTTTTGACCAGTAGGGTGGGCACTATTTCACGCCATGCTCGTAGGTCTCGCCCCAGTGCGCGAGAATATCGTGCACCACCACGCTGCCGACCCGGTAGGCCGATTCCACCGAGGGGATATAGCCGACAAAACCCTCCTCGAGGCTGGACACCGCGCTCTTCCCCGGCGGCTGCATGCAGTAGTTGCTGGCCGTCCGCAGCACCAGGACCCGCTGGAAGTCCACCTTGCCCAGGGTCGCCAGCTCGGTCAGCGCGGCGGCATAGCCCTGGTCCTCCATCGCCGTCATCACGAAGTTTCCCTGGCCCTTGGTCCAGAGCTTGGTCCAGTCGTTGGCCCACTGGGTCATGGCGGCGCCGTGCCAGAAACGGCAGGAGCCCAGGACGTCGCCGATCATGACGAAGGGGGGACGCTGGGCGTTGGGCAGGCCGACATAGGCGGCCCGGGCCGATTGCATCGCCGGGGTGTCCACCAGCGGGACGTCCTTGCTGAGGGCGTAGGCGCGGGCGACCAGCGCCGGATTCAGCGGGTAAGCCATGGTGGCGGGCTCCCAGCCCTCGTTATGCGGGACGTCGTTCGGTTTCTTGCCCCCGATCGGGATGAGCCCGTAGGGCCAGTCGGCCGGAACTTCGCGGCTGTCGATCTCGTAGGCGATGTCACCGTCCACCACGAACCGGGCCCAGGCGGCGGAGGCGAGCGAGCCGTCGGCCGGGTCGACGCCGGCGATGCCGGCCAGGATCCAATAGGCGTGCGTGAAATCGAACCGCGGGTCGAGGGCCAGCGCCATCAGCTGCTGGGCGCAGCGGACGGTGGTCCCGGAGACGACCGCCAGCTCGCCCTGGTCGTTGGCGTAGACCGGATGCACCATGCCGGGGACGTTCAGCTTCTGGGTGAATTTCTCGCGGGTGGCCCAGAGCTGGAATTCGCCCGGCGCGTCGCCCGTGTCCGCGCCGACCTCAAAGGTGGTGACGACCACCACTTTCACCTTGAGCGGAGCGGGATCGGCCGCGGCGAGCACGGCCAGACCGAGGAAGACACCGAGACACAGTCCGAATTTGGGCATGGATCATCCTGAGCAGGGGCCATACCAGCGCCAACGGGGCGCCGACCGGGCGCTGACGGGGCGCAGCGGCCGGGTCCCTGGCGGAATTTTGTGCGATTTGGGTCGGGCGGGATGTATAAGGGTAGCGAACCCCATGGATGACGCCGCCTTGCTCCAACGTTACGCCGCGGACCGGTCCGAACCGGCTTTCAGCGAACTGGTCCGGCGGCATGTGGACCTGGTCTATTCGGCGGCTCTGCGGCAGACCGGCGGCGACCCGCATCGGGCCCAGGAAGTGACGCAGATGGTCTTCATCAGCCTTGCCCGCAAAGCGGTTTCGCTCTCCCGGCATCCCTCCTTGCTGGCCTGGTTGCATCAGAGCACCTGGTTTGCGGCGGGGAACCTGCGGCGTGACGAAGGGCGGCGCCGCGCCCGCGAAACCGCCGCGGCGGCGGAGCAGGATCTGGCCGAGGGGTCGGGGCCCCTGGCGGACTGGGGGAGGGTGCGACCCGTTTTGGATGAAGCAGTCAACGACCTTCCTCCTTTTGACCGGGAAGCTGTCCTGCTCCGATTTTTCGCCAACCGGCCATTTGGCGAGGTGGGCCGGCAGTTGGGGTTGAGCGAGAACGCGGCCCGGATGCGCGTCGAGCGGGCGCTGGGGAAACTGCAGGAAGCGCTGCGCCGGCGGGGCATCACCTCCACGGCGGTTGCGCTCGGTGCCGCCCTGGCGGGCAACGCGGTCGTCGCCGCCCCCCCCGGCCTGGCCGCGACCGCCACCGGAATGGCGCTTTCCGCCGGCGCCGGCGGCGGTGGGGTCTTCCGTTATCTTATGAGCTCAATCAAAGTGCAGGTGGGAATCGCCAGCGTTCTGCTGGCCGCCGGATCGACCGGTGTGCTGTTGCAGCACCGCGCCGAGGTGCGCTTGCAGCGGGAAATTGACCGGGTGGGCCGAGAGTCGGGCCTGGGCGACCTCGGGCAGGGCCTGCAGCACATTGGCACGTTGCGGACCGAAAATCGCCGGCTGGCGGAGTCCGCCACGGCGGTGCGCGCCCTCCAGGCCGCGGCCGCGGATGTGGTGCGATTGCGGGGAGAGGCCAGGGACCTTGCGGCCAGGAAGGCGAGCAACGAGGCCGGGGCAGCCCGCGGGCCAGTCTCCGCCCCGCCGGGCGTCTATCAACCTTCGCAGCTCGACCAACAACCCGTCGGCGTGCTGATGGCGCATCCGGTCTATCCAGTCGCCATGAAGGCGAGCGGCATGGAGGGGCAAGCGGTGGTGGAGTTCATCGTTCAGGCGGATGGATCGGTCGCCGATGCCAAGACGCTCACGGCCTCGGACCCGGCTTTTGCGGACGCGGCGGTGGCCGCGGTACAGCACTGGCAGTTCAAGGCCGGACTGGTCGGCGGTAGTCCGGTGGGCACCCGCGTGCGGGTGCCGGTGAATTTCCAAATCTCCAGCGATGGCGGAAAATGGTTTTGAGCGGATGAGGAGTCCTCACCGCATCTTCAGGCTGTCCGCGCTCGGCGCCCTTGCCGGCCTGGCCGTCTTCCTCATCTGGGAGCAGCGCAAGACGCATCGGCTGCGCCTGCATCTGCTGGCGATGCAAAGGCAGGCCTTGGAGCTCGCCAGCTTGCGGGCCGAGAATCACGACCTCGGGGCATGGCGGATCACACCCGACGAATATGCCCGACTATGCCGCTTGGATGCGGAGGCCGTGAACTTGCGGGCCCAAATCAAGGCCGCGCGGGCTGCGCCGCCACCTTCAACCCCGCCCAGGGACGGGGGGCGGGAAAGGACGGCTGCGACTGATTGGAAGCTCGCGGGCCAAGCCACTCCCCAGGCGGCCCTAGAGAGCGTCTTGTTTGCCGCCCTCCACCAGGATATCGAGCATCTCGCGCCCCTGTTGGTTTTCGACGCCCGGACGCGGGCCCAGGCGGATGCGTTTTTCGCGGAGCTGCCGGAAGAGACCCGCCGGCAGTACGGAGGACCGGAGGGGATTGTCGCGACGATGCTGGCCGCCAACGTCCCGGCCAATCTATCCGGGATGGAGACCCTCGCCGACTCCCAGCAGCCGGATCAGGCGATGTTGCTCATGTCGATCCAGCGGGCCGACGGCACGAACAGGAGCACTTTTTTTAGTTTTCTGCGGGGGGATGGCGGCTGGCAGCTGAAGGTCCCGGAGGCCATATTTGTGGCCTATGAGAGACAGCTGGGCGGTGGGTCAAAGGCGTCTCCATCGATGGGCGCGTCCCAATCCGGCAACTCGCCGGGCAAGTAGGGGCCGCGGCGCTTGACCGGCCGGACGGTGGTCGCGGGCGGACGATAGGGCGAACTTCTGGGCGGCCAGCCCGGGAGCCGCCGGCCGGCGATGTATCCGGATTGGGCCCGATTCGCCGCGCAGGCAGCCCCCGTAGACCACCCGGCTGGTTGCGGCCGAAAAATTCCGAATCAGGCCTGACGTTCAGATGTGTAAAATAATAGTGGTCAATTTTTTATCAGTCGCCCCAGAAATTTCATCGAAAGCCCGACCTCTTTCCGGCAGGCTCGTCGCTTCACTCGGTTCCAGAGCCTGATTCTTTCCGCGGCCGTGGTCACCCCCAACGGGATGGCAGTTCGGAGCGGCATTGGGCGGGTCTCTGTGGCCGACCTTATGCCCGTAATCTTCTCCCTCGACCGGCAATCGCCGACGACGGCCGCACCCGCGACCGACGCCGGAATTGTGCTCATGGGCAGTTCGCGGAAGACGGTGATCCTGATCCATGGGCTGACGGGGACGCCCAATGAGATGCGCCACCTGGCGTTTTCCATTCACCGCGCCGGCTACAATGTCATCTGTCCGCGCCTGGCCAACCACGGGGAACCGTTGCCGGTGCTGAAGCGGACGACCTGGGAGCAGCTTTACGAATCGGTCCGCGCGACCTTCCTCACGGCCTTGGAAGTGAGCGACAAGGTCTACGTGGGCGGCCTGTCGATGAGCGCCCTGCTGGTCCTGCTGCTGGCCGAGGAGTTCGGGGACAAGCTGGGCGGCGGCATCTGCCTGGCGCCGACGCTCTTCTTCGACGGCTGGGCGGTGCCGTGGTACCAGCGGCTCCTGCCGATCGTTTCCTGCACGCCCCTCCGCTACTACATCTACTACAAGGAAGGGCCGCCCTACGGGATCAAGAACGAGAAGATCCGGGCGATGGTGCACCGCGCCTTCAGCGAGGCGAAGTTGGACAATATCGATAACATCGCGAAGTTCGGCTACGCCTTCTTTCCCGCCGCGCTCTTCTACCAGCTGCGGCGGCTGGCCAAAAAGGTGATCCCGCTCCTCGACCGCGTGCACGCCCCCATGCTGCTGATCCACCCGCTGGAGGACGACTCGGCCAGCGTGAAGAATTCACAGCTGATCTACGACCGGATCTCGTCGCGCCAGAAGAAGCTGGTGATCCTGAACGACTCCTACCACGTGGTCACGGCGGACCAGGAGCGCGAGAAGGTGGGTGCGGCGATCAAGGAGTTCCTGGCGACCCTATGAGCGCCGCCGGCCCCTTCGAAATCTACTTCGATTTCGACAACACGATCACCGAGTTCGATGTCCTCGACGACATCATCGAGCGCTTCTCGCTCACCGAGGACTGGAAGGTGACCGAGGAGGAGTGGCGCCTCGGCCGGATCGGCTCGCGCGAATGCCTCGAGCGCCAGTTCGACGGCGTGCGCATCACGGCGGAAGCCCTCGCGGCCTATCTGCGCACGATCAAGGTGGACGCCTCGTTCCGGCCGATCCTCGACCTGCTCGGGCGCCGGGGGATTGAGCCCGTCATTGTCAGCGACAGTTTCAGCTCCCTGATCGGGCCGATCCTCGCCCACAACGGCATCGCGCCGATCAGGACCTTTTCCAACGAGATGCGGCTGGAGGGCGACCGGCCGGTCGTTTCCTTCCCCTATTTCAACTCGATCTGCAGCCGCTCCGGCAATTGCAAGTGCTCGCACCTCCTGCGGCGCAACCGGCCCGCCGGCACCCGGAAGATCTACGTGGGCGACGGCCAGTCGGACATCTGCCCGGCGGCGAACTGCGAGATCTTGTTTGCGAAGGGCAGCCTGCTCCGGCATGCTGTGAAAATCCAGCGCGACTGCCATCCGTTCGAAACCCTCGACGCCGTCCATGCTGGCCTGCAGGCCCTCCTAACATGAATCCGACCGCCGCTGCCGTGAATCCCGAACACGAGAACCTCCTCGAGCTTGAGGCGAAATACTGCTCGTGGGGCGACACGGTGCACTATGCCAAGGAACTGACGATGTTCCAGCGCTCGGAAGGCAGCTTCCTCTACGACGACAAGGGCACGCAGTACCTCGACCTGCAGATGTGGTACTCCGCCGCGAATTTCGGCTACGGCAACGTCCGCATCAATTCGGCGCTGAAGCGACAGATGGATGTCCTGCCGCAGCTGGCCTGCCAGTACCTCCACAAGGAAAAGATCATCCTCGCGACCAAGCTGGCGCGGAAGATGGAGGCGATCTTCGGCGAGAAGGGCCGGGTCCATTTCAACGTCGGCGGCGCCAGCGCGGTCGAGGACGCCTGGAAGGTGGTCCGGATCCACACCAAGAAGATCCCCGCCTTCTCCTTCATGGGCGGCTACCACGGCCGCACCTTCGGCGCGACCTCGCTGACCTCGAGCTACCGCTATCGCGAGCAGTACGGCCATTTCAGCGACAAGGCGAATTTCATCCCCTATCCCTACTGCTTCCGCTGCCCCTACGGGAAGCAGCGCGAGACCTGCGGCATGTACTGCGTCCAGCAGTTCGAGCGCCTCTTCGAGACCGAGTACTACGGGGTGTCGAACAAGCACGGCGTCTCGGAGTTCGGGGCCTTCTTCATCGAGGCGGTCCAGGGCACCGGCGGCTACATCGTGCCGCCGAAGGATTACTTCCCGGGGCTCAAGAAGATCCTCGATGCGCACAAGATCCTGCTGGTCGACGACGAGATCCAGATGGGCTTCTACCGGACGGGCAAGTTCATGGCCCTGGAGAATTTCGGCGTGAAGCCCGACGTCGTGGTCATGGGCAAGGCGCTGACCAACGGCATGAATGCGATCTCCGCGATCTGGGCGCGGGAGGAGCTGATCAACCCCACCGTCTTCCCGCCCGGCTCGACCCATTCGACCTTCTCCTCGAACACCCTCGGCACCGCCGTGGCGCTTGAAACCGTCAACCTGATGGAAGAGGAGGACTTTGAGACCCGGGTCACGCAGCGCGGCGCGTACTTTCTCCAGCGGCTCAAGGCGCTGCAGAAGAAGTATCCGGAGATGGGCGATGTCGACGGCCTCGGCCTGGCCCTGCGGGTCGAAATGTGCCAGAAGGACGGCTACACCCCGAACCGCGCGCTGGTGGACGCGATGATGAACATCGGCCTCAGCGGCACGCTGACGACGGGCGGGAAGAGCAAGGGGCTCATCCTCGACGTGGGTGGCTACTACAAGAACGTGTTCACGATGGCCCCGTCGCTTTACATCTCCGAGCAGGAGGTCGACACCGCGATCGACCTGTTCGAGGAGGCGATGCAGCGCGGGATCGCCCACACCGCCTAGGCCGCGGCCCGGCATGCTTTCCGGCCGCGTCCGCCTGCTGGATCTCGACGGCAGCGTCGCCGCGCAGGCGGATTTCATCCGGGAAGTGGCCGCCGAGCGGGTCGACCTGACCAGGCTGGGGCCGGCGGCCCGCCTGTGGGCCAACCGGGCCCAGGCCGACGCCATCCGCGCGGCGCTGGAACCCGCGGCGAAGGACGCCATCACCTTTCTGGGCTCCGGGGATTTTCACTATGTCTCGGCCCTGCTGCTGGAGCAGTTCCGGGAGCCCATCACCCTGGTGGTCTTCGACCACCATCCCGACTGGGACCGGCTGCCGCCGCGCCGCGGCTGCGGGGCCTGGATCAGCCGCGCGCTCGAGCAGAAGAACATCGAGCAGATCTTCCTGGTGGGGAACGCCTCGGCCGATCTCGCCTTCCCGGCGGTGGTGGCCGGCCGCCGGGCGGCCGCGCATACCGGCCGGGTCGTCCTGCTGCCGTATGAGCTGGCCCGGCCGCAGGTCTGGCCCTTTCGCTTTCCCGCCCGCGAGCTGAAGGCCAATCCGATCGGGGCCTTCGCCGAGATCCTGCCGGCCCTGGCCGGCCGCCGCGTCTATGTGAGTGTCGACAAGGACTGCCTGACGTCCGAGGGCGCCCTGACCAACTGGGAGGAGGGCCGGCTGACCCTGCCGCTTCTGCTCACCTATCTCGGATTGCTCCAGAGCACCTGCGAACTGGTGGGCGCGGATGTGACGGGGGATTATTCCCCGGCGGTGCTGCCCGGCCGCTGGAAGCAGGGGTGCTCGAACTTCGATCATCCCCGGGATTTTTCGGCCCGCGGACGCGAGCCCGCGGAGATCGCGCGCCTCAATGGCGAGACGAACCGCCGGATCGTCGACCTGCTGCGCCGCGGGTGCGAGACCGACGTGCACACGCAGATCTTCTAGGCGGCCAGGCCGCTCATCGTCACGAGCACGATGCCGGCCATGATGCACCCGGTGCCCAGCCAGCGCTGCCAGCTCACGAATTCCCTGAGCAGGAACCGCGAGGCGAGCGCGATGAACACATGGTGCATGCTGTCGATCGGGAAGGCCAGGCTCAGGTCGGCCTTGGTCAGGGCGTAGAGCCAGAGAAAGAGCGAAAGCAGCGCGAAGAAGATGCTGACCCAGGCGAGCGGCAGCCGCAGAAACCGCAGGGCATAGCGCGCCACCGAGCGCAGGCCCGCGACCTCGATGTCCACCGCGTTGGCGCAGACCTTGAGCCCAAGGTGATTCACCGTGTCGCAGACGCTGGTCAGCACGATCAGGCCGACGACGAAGGCCAGCTGGCTGGTCATGGGAGCCGGCCTCCTTCGCCTTCTTCGCCCCACGAGACGATGGCGACGCCGATCAGGATGAGGGCGATGCCCGACCAGCGCAGGGGCGAAATGGCCTCGTGCAGGAAGATCCGCGAGGCCAGCGCCACGAAGACGTAGCTGAAGCTGGTGACCGGCATGGCCGCGCTGAGGTCGATCTTCGACAGCACCGTGATCCAGGTGACGAAGACCAGCGCCACGGCGGCGAGCCCCAGCCAGAGATAGCCGCTGCCCAGGGCGGCGCCGACGAACGCGGCGGCCTCGTGGAGGCTCGCGATGGGCGGATGGCCCTGCGCCAGGGCGGTCTTCTTGAAGCAGTACTGCGCCACGCTATCCACCGCCTCGTTCAGGAACAGCACCCCCAGGATCGCCAAGGGCACGCCGCGTTTGGACATGGGAGGAGGGAGGGGGAGGGCTAGGCTTCCGGCGCGAGGAACCGCGCGGCCAGCCGCAGCAGCCGATTGACCAGAGGGTTGCGGTGGCGGGCGCAGAAGTAAAGGGGGACCAGCCTGCCGCCCAGCCGGACCTTGGCGCCGTGGTCGGTCTGGCCGACCCAGTAGTGCCGGACGCCATGCGCAATGCACCACTGCACGTTGTGGTGCCAGGTGTAGAAGTAGAGGTTGAGCGGGCGGGCCACCGCGTAGTCCAGGCCGATGAACT
Source organism: uncultured Opitutaceae bacterium (assembly GCA_903916755.1). Lineage (GTDB taxonomy): Bacteria > Verrucomicrobiota > Verrucomicrobiia > Opitutales > Opitutaceae > Palsa-1447. Next base: position 84,898 of record CAIWXW010000089.1, read on the forward strand.
TGTCGATGAGCTGGTCGCCGTGAAGAAAGCAGAGGTTGAAGGCCACCAGGCGGTCCCCGGAGAAGAAGAGGAAGAACTTGGCGCGGCCGGCCATCCGCCGGCCGGTTTCGAGAAAATATTCCCGGGTGAGTTGCTCGAACCGCACGGTGCCGGCCCGGTAGGTGTTCAGGTAGAGCGCGTAGGCCGGCTCGATCCAGGGGGCGATGTCCTCCACCACCTCCACGCGCAGCCGGCCGGTGGCTTCGGCGTGGCGCACCTTGCGGCGCAGGTCCTTGCGGGCATTGGCGCTCAGGCTCTCGACGTAGGCGGCCATGGTCGGAAAGGGCAGGGGCACCTCGACGTTGGGGAAACTGTCGCCGAAGAAGAATCCCTCGCGGGCCAGGGGGGCGAGCAGGGGCCGCCGCTCGGCGGGGAAGTCCTTGAAGAGGATGAAAGCCAGTCCCTGGCGGCGACAGACCCCCTCCATGGCCCGGAGCAATTCCGACCGCAACGCGGCGGGGTCGGCCGGGCTGCCGGCGAGGCCGATCACGCCGGCCTCGCCGAAGGGAGAGCCGCAGAAGAGGGTGCGCGCCTTGAGCAGGCGCGGGCAGAGCCGGCGGGCCGCGCCGAGAATCTTCTGCGCCGGCCCCTCCAGGCCGATGCCCAGGTCGAAATCCGACCAGAAAAGGGGCGCGATCAGCTCCACCTCGGCGCCGGCGCTCACCAGCACATAGCAGAATGCGAAGCCTTCGAGCCGGGACGACTCCAGGACCTGGTAGAATTCGTACCCTTCGGCCGTGTCGCCGAAAAGCCGGAGCCAGTCCCGGGCATCGATCTGGCTGACGGAGGGGACGAGGGAGTGCGTCAGAGTGGGCAAGCGCTCGGCCAAATTGCGGCGGCGGCGCGGTGATGGCGACCGTATTGCGTTCTCGTTTTTTCGCGGGGCTTCTCCCACAACCTTGGGGATGCGCGACGTATCCTGGCGCCGGATCGGCCGGACCCTGCTGAGGGTTGGCGCAATCGTCGTCGGCGGATCCCGGTTGTGGGCGGAGAATGAGGCCGCCCCGGACTTTGAGGTGGATGCCCAGAACCGGTTTATCGCGGACACCCACCTGGCCTCCCACGGCACCGAGATTTCGCAGGATCTGACGTCGGTGGATTTTTCCGCCCCCCTGGCGGGCTCCGCCGCCTATGGCCTCGGGATCGACCTGATCGCCGAGCGCTTTGCCTTCGGCTTCCGGAACTTCAACCGCTTCCTGCCGGGCCGGGCGGCGCCCCTGTCAGGAGCGACCGGCCTGACGGCGCAGCCGACGGTGGAGCTCACCACGGTCCGCGACTGGGCCTTCATCGCGTCGGGGCAGGTGGAGACCCTCGGCGCGAATGGGGCGCACCTCGACGATTCGGCGCTGGTGAGCGGATCGCTGGCCGTGGCGTTCTCGCATTCGAAGACCCTCAAGATCGGCCTGGGCGTGGAGGTGGACCAGCGGCTGAGCGCGTCGCCCCTCATCCTGCCTTTCCCGATCATCGACTGGAAAATATCCGACCGCTGGTCGGTCCTGTCCGACGACGGCCAGACCGGCCGGCTCGTCTACCATCTTCGCGGTCCGTTCAGCCTGTTTGCGGCGCTGGAGTTCGATTCCCGCGACGTGCGGCTGAGCCGGTCGTCCTCCCTTCCGTCCGGCATCATGCGCTACGAGGCCCTGCCGGTCTCCCTGGGGATGCAATGGAAGGTGAATCCGAGCTGCACCGCCGCGATCGCGGCCGGCCGGGCCTTTGCCCAGCAATATCGGTTCGAGGACCGCCAGGGCGGCCTGCTGCGGGCGAGCGACACCCGGGGTCCGCCGCTCGGCTCGCTCGAGCTCGATTTCCATTTCTGAGGCCGGGTGGTCGCAGTTGGTGCCCGGGGCCGGACTCGAACCGGCAAGACCTTGCGGCCAGGAGATTTTAAGTCTCCAGCGTCTACCATTCCGCCACCCGGGCTGAAGCAAGGCCCGGATTCTCATGGAGGCCGGAAAAAATGCGAGCCTTCCGACGGAGGCCGGCGGCGGCCGATAAGGGGTGCCGTCCTGTTGGCACACCCCCAGTCACCGGGCCAGGAAGCCGGCCAGCCTCGTCTTCGCCTCAGTCCATTCCCGCGCCGCCATGCTGTACATGACCGTATCGCGCAAGGAGCCATCACGCCGAACGGCGAATCCGCGAATGATCCCATCCTTGCGGGCGCCCAGGCGCTCGATCGCGGCCTGCGAGCGCAGGTTCAGGATATCCGTTCGCCATCCCACCACGGGGCAGCCCAGGACTTCAAACGCGTGAGTCAGAAGGAGCAGCTTGCAGGCCGTGTTGACGTGGGTCCGTTGCCATGAGCCGGCGTACCAGGTATAGCCGATCTCCACCCGCTTCGGAGCGGGAAGAATATCGTGATAGCTGGTGGAGCCGATGAGGCGGCCGCTCGTGAGTTCGCGCACCACAAAGGGACAGCGGGTACCCAGGGCCGCATCCGCCAGCGCCTTTTCGATGTAGGCCCCGGTTTCGGCGGGCGCGGGCACGCTCGTGTAACGCAGTTCCCACAGGCGGCCATCGGCGGCGGCCCGCCGAAGGTCTTCCTCCTGCGAGGGCAGCATGGGTTCAAGCCGCACGCCGTGCCCTTCCAGGGCGACGGGAGCGACAAAGGGCAAGGCACAGGCGGAGGGTCCGGGGGAGGGAGCCATGGCGATTAAGCGCGTTTGCACACACCAAGCGGCCTCCTTCTGAAACGCGAGCTTCCGTGGGGGGCCGGCGGCCCAGCCTTGCCTCGGGGACGGCGAGCTTGTTCGCTGGCCGGACCCCATGGTTCTCTGCCCGCTCGCCCTCGTCATCAGCCCGCTGGGCATATTGGCCCTGAGCGTCATCTTCATTGTGGCGGCCATCGCGCTCTTCCGCCTCCACGCCTTCTTTGCGCTGATGATGGGGGCCATCCTGGTGGGGCTCCTCACCGCGGCTGGCCACGGCGGCCTGCACCGGTTTACGGACGGGATCGCGGGGGCCACGACGGAGTTCGGCAACACCGCGGGCAAGATCGGCCTGCCCATCGCGCTGGCCGCGGTGATCGGCATTTCGCTGATGGAGAGCGGCTCGGCCGACAAGATCGTCCGGCGGCTGATCGCGCTCCTGGGCGAATCGCGCGCGGCGCTCGCGCTGGCGCTGTCCGGGTTCCTGCTGGCGGCCCCGGTCTTCATCGACACGGTGTTCATGCTGCTCCTGCCGATCGCGCGCGCCCTCGGGGTGCGGACCGGCCGCAACTATCTCCTCTACGTGCTCGCCGTCTGCGCCGGCGGCGTCATCACGAGCGGCCTGGTGCCGCCGGCGCCGGGTCCCCTGGCGGTGGCCGAGATGCTGAAGCTCAACCTGGGCCTGACGATCGCCTCCGGGGCGGTGCTCGGGATCCTGCCGGTGCTCGGCGGCCTCGCCTGCGCCCGGTATTTCAACGCGACGATGCCGATCCAGCCGAAGGCGACCCCCGGCGTTTCGCTGGAATCGCTGAGCGCGCTGGCGGCGCGGCCGGAGTCCGAATTGCCCGGCTTCTGGCTGGCGGTCGCTCCGGTGCTGGTGCCCTTCGCCCTCATCGCCGGCGCGTCGCTCCTCAGCATCCCGAGCATCCACCTGGCGCCGCGGCTGGCGATGACCGTGTCCTTCCTCGGCGACAAGAACATCGCCCTCATCCTGGGCGCCACGATCGCCGTCTCGATCCACGCCCGCCAGAAGCAGATCGCCTGGCGCAATGTCGGCAAGGTGCTGGCCGCCCCGCTGGAAACGGCGGCCCTCATCATCCTGATCGTCTCGGCGGGCGGCGCCTACGGCGAGATGATCAAGCGGGCCGGACTCGGCACGCAGGTGCGCGACCTCGCGGGCGGGCACGTCATCAACTTTGTCATCCTGGCCTGGTTCCTGTCCGCCCTCATGCGCGCGGCCCAGGGGTCCGCCACGGTCGCGATGATCACCGCGGCCGGCATCGTGACGTCGGTGGCCGGAGTCACGGGCTTTGGCGTGCATCCCCTGTATATTCTCGCGGCGATCGGCTTCGGCTCGAAGTTCATGTCCTGGATGAACGATGCCGGTTTCTGGGTCATCAGCCGGATTGGCGGGCTCACCCAGAGTGAGGCGCTGCGCAGCTGGACGGTCATGAGCAGCATCATGGGTCTCCTTGGCCTGGCCGAGGTGCTCATCCTGTCGACGATCTGGCCGCATCTGTGGTTCTGATCGGACGGGCTGTCGCGGACACGAGTCCTTGGCGGGGGAATGAGCGTTCGCTAAGAAAAGCCTCGCGCCGTTTCCGGGGCGAAGACAGACATCAGCGCAGTTCTTTACCCCCTGTCGGAGAGCAGAAACCCCCTGTTTGAGACCTTCATGAAGTTATCCCAGATCCCCGGATTAACGACCCTCGCAGCGCTCGGTGCCGCTGCTGCCCCCACGCTCCACGCGAGCGAAGCTGACATCAAAATCCCCCGCCTCGACACCGTTTCGTTTTTCAACGGAGCCTTGAGCGGACACAGCGTCCTCATGATCGGCCTCGCGGTCTGCGTGCTGGGCATCCTCTTCGGCTGGCTGCAGTACCTGCAGACCAAGAGCCTGCCGGTCCATAGCTCCATGGGCGGCGTTTCGCAGGTCATCTGGGAGACCTGCAAGACCTACCTGATGCAGCAGGGCAAGTTCCTCGCGGCGCTGTGGATCTTGATCGCGATCTGCATGGTCTACTACTTCGGGTGGCTCGAGGGCGGATCGGTCCGGCACGTCGGCGTCATCCTGCTGGCCTCGATCCTGGGCATCCTCGGCAGCTACGGCGTCGCCTGGTTCGGCATCCGGATCAACACCGTCGCCAATTCCCGGGCGGCCTTTTCGGCCCTGAAGGGCAATGCGCTGGCCACGCTGATGATCCCGCTCAAGTCGGGCATGAGCGTGGGTCTCCTCCTGGTGGCGACCGAGCTCTTTTTCATGATCTGCATCCTGGCCTTTCTGCCCACGCGGCTGGCCGGCCCGTGCTTCATCGGCTTCGCGATCGGCGAATCCCTTGGCGCCTCGGCCCTGCGCATCTGCGGCGGCATCTTCACCAAGATCGCCGACATTGGCGCCGACCTGATGAAGATTGTCTTCAACCTGCCGGAGGACGACCCCCGCAATCCCGGCGTGATCGCCGACTGCACCGGCGACAACGCCGGCGACTCGGTCGGCCCGACCGCCGATGGGTTCGAGACCTACGGGGTCACCGGCGTCGCGCTGATCGCCTTCCTGGCGCTCGCCTTGGCCGCCAGCCCCGATCTCTGCGCCACCCTGATCGTCTGGCTCTTCGCCATGCGGATCCTGATGGTCCTCACCTCGCTGCTGAGCTATTTCGTGAACAACGCGCTGAGCAGCGCCCTGTTCGGCCGCCAGCGGGACTTCAATCTTGAGCATCCGCTGACGAACCTCGTCTGGCTCACCTCGCTGATCTCCATCGGCGTCACCTACGTCGCCAGCTACCTGCTTCTGCAGGACATGCCCGGGCACGCCGGGCTCTGGTGGGTGCTTTCGACCATCATCTCCCTCGGCACGCTGGCGGGCGCGCTCATCCCGGAGTTCACCAAGGCCTTCACCTCGACCGAAAGCCGCCACGTGAAGGAGGTCGTGACCTCTTCCAAGCAGGGCGGGGCGTCGCTCAACATCCTCTCGGGCCTGGTGGCCGGCAATTTCTCGGCCTTCTGGCAGGGGCTCGTCATCCTCGTCCTCATGTTCGGCGCGTGGCGCCTGTCGCTGCACCCGACCGTCCAGGCCCTGATGCCGGCCGAATTTCTCTTCGCCGCGCCGATCTTCGCCTTCGGCCTGGTCGCCTTTGGCTTCCTCGGCATGGGGCCGGTCACGATCGCGGTCGACAGCTTCGGCCCGGTGACCGACAACGCCCAGTCGGTCTATGAGCTCTCCCAGATCGAGGGACGGCCCGGCATCGAGGCCGAGATCCAGCGGGATTTCGGCTTCAAGCCCGACTTCGCGCACGCCAAGCACCAGCTCGAGAAGGGCGACGGCGCCGGCAACACCTTCAAGGCCACGGCCAAGCCGGTCCTGATCGGGACGGCCGTCGTGGGCGCGACCACCATGGTCTTCGGCATCATCATCATGCTGCAGAAGCTCTACCCGGACACGATCGCCCGGCTCTCGCTGGTGCATCCCGAGGCGATCATGGGGCTGCTCATGGGTGGCGCGGTGATCTACTGGTTCACCGGCGCCAGCATGCAGGCGGTGGTGACCGGCGCCTACCGCGCCGTGGTCTACATCAAGGACAACATGAAGCTCGATTCGGCGACGGCGAGCACCGCCGCCTCGAAGGAGGTGGTGAAGATCTGCACGCAGTACGCGCAGCGCGGCATGATCAACATCTTCGTGGTCATCTTCTGCTTCGCGCTGTCGCTCGCGTTCTTCAATTCCTTCTTCTTCATCGGCTACCTGATCGGCATCGCGTTCTTCGGGCTCTTCCAGGCGATCTTCATGGCCAACGCCGGCGGCGCCTGGGACAACGCGAAGAAGATCGTCGAGGTCGAGCTGAAGCAGAAAGGGACGCCGCTGCACGCGGCCACGGTGGTGGGCGACACGGTGGGCGACCCCTTCAAGGATACCTCGTCGGTCTCGCTCAATCCCGTGATCAAGTTCACGACCCTGTTCGGGCTCCTGGCGGTCGAGATCGCCGTGCAGATGGATTCCGCCCTGCGCCACGGCATCGGGGCGGCCGTCTTCGTCGTGGGCCTGGTTTTTGTGTACCGCAGCTTCTACTGCATGCGGATCCCGGCGGACCAGGCCTGAGGGCCGGCCGGGTCCAGGGCGCAGGGCGGCCCCCGGGCCGCCCTGCGGCTTGACCGGGCGGGGCGCAAGGTAGGACGTGACGCCGCCGCCGCCCTGGTGCTCAATGGGCGCCGCCGTGCCCTTTCCCGAATGCGAGCGCCTCTCGCCGAACACCGACCCGGCTTTCCGGCCCGAGTGGCTCGGCGTCGTGTTCCATCACAGCGTTCTCGGCTTTGAGGAGACGATCGCGCGCATGCTGCAGCCGGCGAGCCAGGTCAGCTATCACTGCCTGATCCGCGCCGATGGCGCCCGCTGCACTTTGGTGCCGGACGGCCAGATCGCTTGGCACGCGGGCGCATCGCATTTTCTCGGCCGGAACCGGTGCAATGATTTCATGCTCGGCGTGGCCTTCGCGGGCGACACCTACCGCGAGCCCCTGTCCGACGCGCAGATCGCCTCGGCGATCGAGTGGGTCCGGCCGCGCTGGCGGGCCCGCGGCTGGAGCCTGGAATGCATGACCGACCACCGGCAGGTGGCGCCGGGCCGCAAGGACGACCTGAATCCGGCGGAGTGGAACCGCTTGCAGTCCGCCCTGGCGGCCGCCTTGGTGGCGGCTGCCTCATGAAATTCCGGCGTCCAGCCAGCCTCCTCCTCATGGCGTGCGCCCTCGCGGCCACCGCGATCCTCTGGACGGCGGATGCGCGGCACGCCTGGCAGGACGGCGCGGGGCACGCCCGGGTCGCGGCTTCCGCCCTCATCCTGATCGGAGCCGCCTACATTGTGCTGCAGGCGGAGAAGGGGGCCGCGGGACTCGAGACCCTGAAGGGCGTGCTCCTCGGCCTGGCCTTTGTCCTCTGGGGCGCCGAACAGTTTCTGCCGGCCGGCCCCCGGGCCACCGCGATCGACTGCGTTGTCATCTCGATCTTCGTGGCCGACCTCAGCCTGGTCATATGGGGCCGCCTCCGTCCCGGGCAATAGGCGGAAGCATCGGCGGAGACCGCGTGCCCCCGGGGATCACGCAAAACAGCTTGAGAAAAGGGGAGGGCGGGGACACATATCCTTCGCCGCCGCGCGACCCATGCCCCTGCCCGACCAGACTCCGCAACTCCCGAAGATTCCCTTCCTGGTCGGCGACGCCGCGCTCCTGGCCGCTGCCTGGTACATTGCCGGGCACGCGCGTCATCCGCTCGCGATCGAGCAGACCCTGGCGATCGTCGCCTGTGTGGCGGGCGCCGCCTTGGTCGGCGTGATTCCCTTCCTGACCGAATACGCCCGCCGCCAGGACGCCGCGCTCGACGACCGCCAGCGCGAGCTCGAGGCCCTGGCCCGCACCGTGGCCTCTTCGGGCGAGCAGATCAGCATCGCCGCCCAGGGCCTGCAGGAGATTGCCGCCGTGGCGCAGAAGAGTCTCAAGGAGAGCGTAGAGCAGCCGCGCCGGCCGGCGGACTTCCAGCGCACGGATGCCGTCCGGGCGGAAAAGCAAAAGGCGGACAAGGAACTCGGCGTCGTCCTGGCCGCCGAGGCGGATCGGCTCGAGGCGGTCGCAGAACAAATCGCGAAGGGCGCGGCCGACTGGGGCAAAGCCGAGGCCGCGTTCCACAAGATGGTGGCGACCTTCGAGCAGCTGCCGACCCGGATATTGGCGGAGGAAAATGCCGATGCACTCGCGGCGCCGGCTTTCGTCCCGGCGCCCGTGGCCGAGGCGCAGAAGCCCGAGCGGCCAAAATGGGCCTCCGAGCCCGAGCCGCTGCCCGCATCACCGGCGGCCGAGCGGCCGCCGGAGGGCGGGGCGGCTCCCGCGGATGTGACCGATTTCACGGCGCCCGCGGCTCCCAAGCCCCCCCGCAAACCGCGCAAGCCCAAGGCGGCCGCCGAACCGTCCGGGTCGGTGGACGCAGTCCCGGCTGCGCCTCTGGTCGAGGAACCCCTGGCCGCCCCAGCGGTCGCGGCGGACGACGCACCGGCCCCGCCGGAGCCGCTGCTGGATGAGGCCCCCTTTGCGCCGGAGCAGACGGATTTTGCGCAGATTGCGCCGGAGGAAGCCGCTCCGCCGCCGGCCGTATCCAGCGACGGCGCGACCCGGCTCCTGGTCACGGCCTACATCGGCATCGGCAACCGCCTCTTCATCCGCGGCGACGGTCCGGGCCTGAGCTGGGACAAGGGAGTGCCGCTGCAGTTCGTCTCGATCGGGAAGTGGCGGTGGGAGACGAGCGAGGCGCTTTCCCCCATCAGATTTCGGCTCTATAAGAACGACGAGATCGAATGCATCAGTTTGGGCGAGAGCACCTTGGTTCCTTCCAGACAGGTCGAGCTTTCGGCTACATTCTGATCCCTCTGAGCGGATCCACCTTTTCGAGCCACCCTCAGAGTCGGTCTGGATGGTTGGTTGATGTTGATACGACTGACGCTGGTTGTCCATCCCTGGCGGAGGGAAGGCCCGGCTCGGCGGGCCTGACCGGAGCCAGGGATGGACATA